>JAUIBG010000120.1 GCA_030428165.1 Actinomycetes bacterium | reverse complement strand
CCCTCTTCAGCAAGACGGGCATTACGGTGGACCACGAGAAGGCCTTCCTCTTCGAGTGACGTTAGACACCACTCAGAATGGAGGCCTTCTCCCTACTCCCGCGTCACCAACGATCTGACCGAGTACATCTAGCGCTTGCGCTTCTCGCGCACCCTCACCGAGATCTGGATGGGAGTGCCGGGGAAGCCGAACTCCTCGCGCAGCCTGCGCTCGATGAAGCGCCTGTAGGTCTCCTCCAGGAAGCCCGAGGCGAACAGCACGAATCGCGGCGGACGGGTGCCCGCCTGCGTCGCGAACAGGATGCGCGGCTGCTTGCCCGAGCGCACGGGGTGCGGGTGAGCCGCGACGAGTTCGCCCAGGAACGAGTTGAGCTTGCCGGTGGAGATGCGCTGCCCCCAGCCGCCCAGGGCGGCATCCAGCGCGGGCACCAGGCGGTTGGTGTGCCACCCGGTCGTCGCCGAGAGGTTGACGCGGGGCACCCAGCCCAGCTGCACCAGCTCGCGGTCGATGCTGCGGTCCAGCTCGAAGCGCTCGTCGGGACCGACGAGGTCCCACTTGTTGAAGACGATGACCATCGCGCGGCCCGCGTCTACGACCTGCTGCATCACGCGCAGGTCCTGCTCGGTGAGCGGCACCGACGCGTCGACCAGCACCAGCGCGACCTCCGCCTTGCCGAGCGCGGCCGCGGTGCGGAGCGACGCGTAGTAGTCCGCCCCCTTGGTCTGGTGGACGCGTCGCCTGATGCCAGCGGTGTCGACCATGAGCCAGCGGCGGTCGTCCATCTCGATGATCTCGTCGACGGGGTCCCTGGTGGTGCCGGCGATCTCGCTCACGACGGCACGCTCGGCGCCGGCGAGCTTGTTCAGCAGCGAGCTCTTGCCGACGTTCGGGCGTCCCACGAGCGCGATGCGCCGGATCGAGGCGTTCGGCGCCTCGTACTCGCTGACCTCGGGCAGCGCGGCGACGACAGCGTCGAGGAGGTCGCCCGAGCCGCGGCCGTGCAGGGCAGAGACCGGATAGGGCTCGCCGAGGCCGAGGTTCCACAGCACGGCGGCCTCGAGCTCGGCGTTCTGGCCGTCCACCTTGTTGGCCGCGAGGATCACGGGCTTCTTGGCCGAGCGCAGCAGGCGCACGACCTGCTCATCGGTCGCCGTGGCTCCCACCGTGGCGTCGACGACGAAGACGATGACGTCGGCCGTGGCGATCGCCGCCTCGGCGCCCAGGGCGACCTGGTAGTCCAGCCCGTCGACCTTGCTCTCCCAGCCGCCGGTGTCCATCAGCGTGAAGTCGGTGCCCGCCCACTCCGCGCGGTGCGACACGCGGTCGCGCGTCACGCCAGGGGTGTCCTCGACGACCGCGACGCGCTCGCCGATGATGCGGTTGACCAGCGTGGACTTGCCGACATTCGGGCGGCCGACGATGGCCACCACAGGCAGCACCGGCTCGGTGAGCTCGACGTCCTCCTCGAGGCTGAGCAGGTCGTCCTCGGTGAGCTCGTACTCCCCCAGGCCGGCGCGCAGCGCGGCCTCGCGCAGCTCCTCGGCCGACTGCTCCTCCTCGTCGGAGACGGGGATCGCCGGGATCGCTGGCGACGCGAGGTCGGACTGCTCGACGCCGTCGACAGCGTCGTCAGCCTCGTGATCGTGCTGTGCGCCGTCACTCATGGGCGCCTCCCTCCGTCGTCTGCGCCTCGCGGTCGCGAGGCAGGTCGAGATCAGTGGACTCCAGGGTCCGCCTCAACTGCGCTGTGAGCAATTCTGACAGCCTCGCGCGCGCCCACTCCTGCCGCGCCGAGCCGACGACTCCGGCGGGCAGCTCAAGGGTGGTGGCCTCGCCGAACTCCACCAGCATCCTGCGGCGGAACTCGGGGAAGACGCTGACCTTCTCGCCCGTGAGCCTGGACCCCAGGATCACCGCGGGCACCACCGGGGCCTTGCCCTGCAGCGCGAGCCACGCGGCGCCGCCGTGGACGTTGACGGACTCGCCGGAGCCGCGGGTGCCCTCGGGGAACACCCCGACCACTCCCCCGCGGCGCAGCACTGCCAGGGCCTTCACGAGCGAGTCGCGGTCGCCGTGCACCACCTTGATCTGCTGGGCGGCGGTGAACAGCGGTCCGAGCGGGCCCACGTACATGTGGTCGCCGATGAGGAAGTGCGACCCGCGCGGGATCACGCCGTGCATCACGGGGCCGTCGGCGAGGCCGATGTGGTTCGCGATCACCACGACGGGACCGCTCCGCGGCACGTTCACGGCGCCCCGCACCTCGGTGTTCCAGTAGCCGCGCGCAAGTCCGCGACCCACCCAGCGCGACCAGCGCGGGCCCCACGGGCTGGGACCGGACGGCCGCGCCGACCCGCGACCCGAGGAGGCCTGCGTCACAGCTGGACCTCATGCGCCATCGTGAGGACGGCGTCGATGGCCTCCTCGATCGTCAGGTGCGTCGTATCGAGCGTCGCGACGCCCTCCGACGCGGACAGGAAGCTCGAGACGGCGGAGTCCTTCGCGTCGCGGTCCAGCACGGCCTCGCGCAGCGAGGCGGCATCGGTGGCCCCGCGGTCACCCGCACGCCGGGCCAGCCGCGCCTCCTCGGAGGCGGTCATGAGCACACGGACGTCGGCGTCCGGCGCGATCACCGTGGTGATGTCGCGCCCCTCGGCGACGATGCCGCGACCCGAGGAATACCCGCCGTCGACCTCGCGGGCGATGACGTCGCGCTGGACCTGCTGCAGCAGCGGCCGCGCCTGCAGGTTGGTGGCGACGGCGGACACCGCACGGTCCACCTGGTCCGAGCGGATCATCGCGCTCACGTCGAGGTCGTCCACGTAGAAGCGCGGCGCCTGCGGGTCCAGCGTGATCGACATGTTCATCGTCGCGACGATCGCCTCGACATCGTCGGTATTGGCGAGGTCGACTCCCTCGCGCATGCAGGCGACGGTGGCGACGCGATAGGTGGCGCCGGTGTCGAGGTAGGCGAGGCCCAGCCGGCGCGCGACCTCCTTGGACACCGTGGACTTCCCGGTCCCCGCAGGACCGTCGATGGCGATGACGATGCCGCTCATTCCGCGACCACCTCCCAGCCGTGGCTGTCGAGCGTTTCCAGGTACGAGTCCTTGCGCGCGGGATCCACGCTGAGCGTCGCGAGGCCGACCCGCTGTCGCGGCGAGTGCTCGAGGATCAGGTCCTCGACGTTCACGCCGGCGTCGGCGGTGTGCTGCAGCAGCCGCAGCATCTGGCCAGGCTCGTCGGGAACGATCACGGTGATCTGCGACCAGTCGCGGCGCGGCCCGCCGTGCTTGCCGGGGATGCGCGCGGCCTGCTCTCGGCCCGCCGCCACGAGCGATCCGAACGCGGCGCCCAGGTCGTCGGCGGCGGCCACGTCGGCCAGCCGATGCGCGACCTCGCTCAGCGCGAGCCTCACGTTCTCCTCGTTCAGCTCGGCGATCTGCGCCCACATCGCATCGGGCGAGTTAGCGATGCGGGTCACATCCCTCAGGCCCTGGCCGGCCAGCGACACCGCGTCGCCCGAGATCCGTCCCAGCGCGGTCGCGGTGGCCGAGGCGACGGCCTGCGGCACGTGCGACACGCGTGTCACCGCGGCGTCGTGCGCGTCGGCGTCCATGACCACGGCATCGGCTCCGAGCAGGCCGGCGACCTCACGCACGAGGGCGACAGACGCCTCGTCGGCCGTGCCGGGGCAGATCACCCACGGACGTGCGCGGAACAGGTCTCCCTGAGCGGCGAGCGCGCCCGAGATCTCTCTGCCGGCCATCGGGTGGGAGCCGACGAAGCGGTCGGAGGCGACCCCTGACACCACGGGCGCCTTGACGCTCGAGACGTCGGTGACGACCGCGTGGGAAAAGCGCTCGAGGGCGTCGCGTGCGACCGCGACGGTCGCGAGCGGCGGCACGGCGACGACCACGAGCTGGGGATCGTCGGGGTGGTGCTGCTCGTCGGCGATGACCTTGCGGGCGAGGGCCGCGGAGCCGGAGTCGGCGTCCTCGATGGTGACGGTGACGCCGGCGCCCCTCAGTCCGATGCCGATGCTCGTCCCGATGAGGCCCGCGCCGATGACGTGGACGGAGGAGACCATGGCTACTGCGCCAGGTCCTGCCGGAGCTGGCGGGCACGGTGCTGGTACACGTGCTGGATGTCCGCGCGCTTCCTGTCCACGTCGACGTGCATCATGAGGCGCACGATCAGCGGTGCCGCGCCTGCGACGTCCATCTCCTGGGCGCACATCAGCGGCACGTCGCCGAACCCGAGCTCGCGCGCGGCGACCGCCGGGAAAGCCGAGACGATGTCGGGCGTGCCGGTGAAGAACACCGACACGACGTCGTCGTGAGTGAGCGAGTTGCGCTCGAGGATCTCCTCGATCAGCTCGCGGGTGCGCTGGAGCAGGTGCTCCTCACGGTCCTCGTCGAGACTCGTCGCTCCGCGGATCGCCAGAAGTGCCATGCGTCAATCGTATCGGCGCGGCGCAAGGTGACGGCGCGCGCCGCGAGCACCGGGACGGGCTAGAGCCGCGCCGTCGTCATCAGGGCGCCGATCTCGTCGTTCGACAGCTCGCGCACCTGCCCGGGCTTGAGCGCTCCCAGCTTGATCGGGCCGAACTCCGTGCGCACCAGCTCGGTGACGGGGTGACCGACATGGGCGAACATGCGGCGGACGATGCGGTTGCGGCCCTCGTGCAGGGCGACCTCGACGAGCGAGCTCTCGCGGCCCACGTCCATGACCGAGCACCGGGTCGCGCGGACGGGACCGTCCTCGAGGTCCA
Organism: Actinomycetes bacterium; assembly: GCA_030428165.1. GTDB lineage: Bacteria > Actinomycetota > Actinomycetes > Actinomycetales > Demequinaceae > Demequina. Next base: position 2,645 of record JAUIBG010000120.1, on the reverse strand, counting down.
CGCCCTCCTTGAGCGCCGTGCACAGCGCACTGGAGAAGCGGCCCTCGACCTTGGCGACATAGACCTTCTCGACACCGTAGGACGGGTGGGCGAGGCGGTTCGCGAGCTCGCCGTTCGACGTCAGCAGCAGCACGCCGGTGGTCTCCGCGTCGAGGCGGCCCACATGGAAGAGACGCTCCTCGTAGCCTGCGGCGTACTGGCGCAGGTCGGGGCGGCCCTGCGGGTCGTCCATCGTCGAGACCACGCCACGGGGCTTGTTGAGCACCAGCGTGAGGTTGCCCTCGACGACGTTGACGCGCCGGCCGGAGACCTCGATCACGCACTCGTCGGGATTGACGCGCACTCCCAGCTCGTCGACGACCTTGCCGTTGACCTTGACCTGGCCGCGCTCGATGAGGATCTCGCACTTGCGTCGCGAGCCGACGCCAGCCGAGGCGAGCACCTTCTGGAGGCGGATGCCTTCAGGGCGGTGGACCTCCATCACCGGGCCTCGATGTCGTCGAGGTCGGGCAGGTACGGCGCGAGGGCCGGCAGCTCGTCGAGCGACGACATCCCGGTACGCTCGAGGAACTCGGTGGTGGTGCCGTACTGCAGGGCGCCGCCGAACTCCCCCACCTCTGCCACGAGGCCGCGTGCGAGCAGGGTCTTCATCACCGAGTCGACGTTGACGCCGCGGATCTGGGACACCTGGCCCCTCGTCACCGGCTGGCGGTAGGCGATCACGGCGAGAGTCTCGAGCGCCGCCTGCGACAGCTTCGAGGTCTGGCCCTCGATGATGAAGCGGCCCACGACGTCGGCGTAGAGCCGCGACGAGTAGAAGCGCCAGCCTCCATCGACCTCGCGCAGCTCGAAGCCTCGCGGCGAGTCCGGGTCGGCGTACTCGTCCCGCATCGCGCGCAGCGTCTCCAGCACGATCTCGGTGGGCTGCTCCAGGGCGACGGCGAGGTCCTCGGGCGACACTGGCTCGTCGACGACCATGAGGACCGCCTCGAGCGCGCCGCGCACGCGTACGTCAGTCATGGGCGACATTCTCCCCATCGGCCGCCTCGAGGGGCAAACCGCCCTCGAACTCCTCGACCTGAAGGTCGCCGTCGTCGTCTCCCCCGGTCCAGCGCACGGTGAGGTCGCCAAGCGACGCCGCCTGCTCGAACGACACCCTCCTGTCCCTGAAGAGCTCCAGGAGCGACAGGAACCTGGCGACGACGACGCCCAGGTGGTCCGCGTCGGCCACGAGGGCGCGGAAGGAGAGCGATCCAGACCGCCTGAGGCGCGCCGACACGAGCGCGGCCTGTTCGCGCACGCTCACCTTGGGGTTGTGCAGGTGGGCGAGCGACACCTCGGGAGAGTCGTCCCGCGAGAAGGCCTTGGCGGCGAGTCTCACGAGATCCTCGGGGGTGGTGCTCCAGCGCAGCTCGGGCAGCAGCAGCGCGAAGTGCGGCTCCATCGCGACATTGCGCGGTGCGGCCCTGGGCCCGTCCAGCATCTCGCGCAGCGTGCCGGACATCTCCTTGAAGGCCTTGTACTGCAGCAGCCTGGCGAACAGGAGATCCCTCGCCTCGAGCAGCTCGAGGTCCTCGAGATCGTCGACCTCGCCGGAGGGCAGCAGCCGGGCGGCCTTGAGGTCCAGCAGCGTGGCTGCCACGACGAGGAACTCGGAGGCCTCGGACAGGTCCCACTCCCCCTGCGCGGCGGAGATGAAGGCAAGGAACTCGTCGGTCACCGCCGACAGCGCCACCTCGGTGACCTCCATCTCGTGCTTCGAGATGAGGCTGAGGAGGAGGTCGAAGGGCCCCTCGAAGTTGTCGAGGGTGATGCTGAAGCCCGTGGGCTCGGTCACCGCCGCCTACACCACCGTCGCGCGGGCGATGAGCTCGCGGGTGAGGGCGCGGTACTCCTCCGCGGCCGCGTGCGTGGGCGCGTAGGTCGTGATCGGCTCGGCGGCGACCGTCGCGTCGGGGAACTTCACGGTGCGGCGGATGACGGTCTGGGTCACCTTGTCGCCGAACGCCTCGCGCACCCGGTCGACGACCTCCTGGCTGTGCAGAGTGCGGCCGTCGTACATGGTCGGCACGATCGCGTCCATCGTCAGCTTCGTGTTCAGCCGGTCCTGAACCTTGCCGATCGTCTCGATCAGCAGTGCAAGGCCGCGCATCGCGAAGTACTCGCTCGCGAGCGGGATCAGCACGCCGTGGGCCGCCACGAGGGCGTTCACGGTGAGGAGTCCCAGCGACGGCTGGCAGTCGATGAGGATGTCGTCGTACTCGTCGAGCACCGGCTCGATCGCGCGCTGGAGCGCACCCTCTCGCCCGACCTCGGTCACCAGCTGCACGTCGGCCGCCGAGAGGTCGATGTTCGCCGGCGCCACGTCGAGGCCGTCGACCGCCGTGTCGACGATCACGTCGCGGATCGCCACCGATGACCGCAGCAGCGGGTCGTAGATCGTGGTGTCGAGCGCGTTCGCATTGATGCCGAGGCCGGCGGAGGCCGCGCCCTGGGGGTCGAAGTCGACGATCAGCACCTTGCGGCCGTACTCGGCGAGGGACGCGGCGAGGTTCACCGTGGTCGTGGTCTTGCCGACCCCGCCCTTCTGGTTGCACAGGGCGACGACTCGGGCGGGTCCGTGACTGGTCAGCGGGGCCGGCTCC
>JAUIBG010000119.1 GCA_030428165.1 Actinomycetes bacterium | reverse complement strand
CCGGTGAAGGCGGCCTCGATGATGAGGTCCTTCGAGAAGAAGCCGGCGAACGGCGGGACGCCCATGATCGCGAGCCAGCCGGCGCCGAACGTCAGCCAGGTCACCAGCATCACGCCGCGGAGCGCGCCGTACTTGCGCATGTTGGTGTCGTCGTTCATGCCGTGCATGACCGAGCCGGCGCCGAGGAACATGCCCGCCTTGAAGAAGCCGTGCAGGAACAGATGGAAGATCGCGAACGCGTAGCCGATCGGACCCAGGCCGGCCGCCAGCATCATGTAGCCGATCTGCGACATCGTCGACGCGGCGAGCGCCTTCTTGATGTCGTCCTTGGCCATGCCGATGAAGGCTCCGAGCAGCAGGGTGAAGGCACCGACTCCCGCGACGACGAGCTGCGCCGTGGGCGCGCCGTTGAAGATCTCGCCAGAGCGCACGATCAGGTAGACGCCCGCGGTGACCATGGTCGCCGCGTGGATCAGCGCGGAGACCGGGGTCGGGCCCGCCATCGCGTCGCCGAGCCAGGACTGCAACGGGAACTGCGCCGACTTGGCCGTCGCGGCGAACAGCAGTGCGAGGCCGATGGCGGTGAGGGTGGCCTCCGAGAGTCCGGGGACCGCGGCATTCACCGAGGCGAAGTCCACCGCGCCGACGTTCAGGTAGAGCATTCCCATCGCGAGGATGAGGCCCATGTCGCCGATGCGGTTGACGATGAACGCCTTGTTGGCGGCCCGCGCGTACTCCGGGTTGAAGTTCCAGAACCCGATCAGCAGGTACGAGGCGACGCCCACGCCCTCCCAGCCGACGAACAGCAGCAGGTAGCTGTCGGCCAGCACCAGCAGCAGCATCGCCGCGATGAAGAGGTTGAGGTAGGCGAAGAAGATGCGGCGGCGGCCGTCGTGCTCCATGTACGCCACGGAGTAGATGTGGATTAGCGTGCCGACGAACGTGATGAGCAGCACGAACGTCATCGACAGCTGGTCGATCTGGAGGCCGAAGTCGAGCGGCAGGCCGGAGGAGGGCAAGAACTCGTACAGGTGGACGAGCGTGGTGCGGTCATCCGCGTCCTGCCCGAGCATCTGGATGAAGGCGCCGAGGCCCACCGCGAGGGCGGCGGACGAGGCGCCGACGCCCACCCAGTGGCCCCAGGCGTCGCCGCGCTTGCCGACCAGCAGCAGCACGAAAAAGCTCAGCAGCGGGATGGCGATGAGCAGCCAGGAAAGGTCGATCATGTCAGCCCTTCAACTCCTTGGCCTCGTCGAGCGAGACGGTCTGGCGAGCGCGGAACAGCAGGATGATCAGCGCGAGGCCGACGACCACCTCGGCTGCGGCGACGACCATGACGAAGAATGCCATCACCTGGCCGTCGATCTCCGAGTGCATCCGCGCGAATGCGACGAACGCCAGGTTGGCGGCGTTGAGCATCAGCTCGACGCCCATGAACGCGACGATCGCGTCGCGGCGCATCATGACCGCGGCCGAGCCGATCGCGAACAGCACGCCGGCGAGGTACACGAAGGCGATGGGGCTCACGACTCATCCTCCTTCTTGCCCTCGGCCGCCGGAGGCTTCGGCAGCGAGTTGTCGACGTCGTTGACGCGCTCGAGGTAGCGCTCCTCGTCCTGCATCTGTCCACGGGCCTGGAGCACGCGGGACACGGACTGCGGGAGCGGCTCGCCGTCGGGGCCGATGGCGGGGACGTCCAGCGCGTTGTGCCGCGCGTAGACGCCGGGCATCGGCTTGTTGACGGGGTCAGCGCCGGACTTGAGGCGCTCGCGCATGATCTCCTCCTGGCCGCGCTTGGGCAGCAGGCGCGGGACCGAGGTGAGGATCAGTGCGCCGACGGCGGCGGTGATCAGCAGCGCGCCGAGCACCTCCATCGCGAGCACATAGCGCGAGAACAGCAGGTGGGCGATGACGTCCGGCTCGCCGGAGACCGCCTCGCCGACCGGCCCGAAGGCGGCGCGCGAGGTCGCGGAGATCACGATGACGCCGAGGCCGATCGCCGCGATGACGGCGATCCAGCGCTGACCGGCGATCGACTCCTTGAGGCTCTCCGTGTTGCCGACGCCCACAAGCATCAGGACGAACAGGAAGAGCATCATGACCGCGCCGGTGTAGACGACGATCTGGACCAGACCAAGGAACGGGGCGCTGAGGCCGATGAAGGCGACGGCGATGCCGACCATGACGGCGACCATCGACATCGCCACGTAGGTGGGCTTGCGCGCGAACAGCAGCGCGAGCGACGGGATGACCGTCAGGAAGGCGACGGTCCAGAAGAGGAAGGGGCTAACCACGGCTGCCTGCCTTCTGGGCGGTCTCGATCGTCGGGTCCTCGGGACGGTGCTCCTTGACCCAGTCGACCTGCGACTGCGCCGTGGCGAGGACGTCGCCGCGGTAGTAGTCGTTGTCGGTGGTGCCGGGCACCATCGGGTGCGGCGCGGCGAGCATGCCGTCCTCGAGCGGGGCGAGCAGGTCGTCCTTCTCGTAGATGAGGCCCTCGCGGGTGGGTCCCGCGAGCTCGAAGTCGTTGGTCATCGTGAGCGCGCGGGTGGGGCACGCCTCGATGCACAGCCCGCAGAAGATGCAGCGCAGGTAGTTGATCTGGTACACGCGGCCGTAGCGCTCGCCTGGCGAGTACTGCGCGTCCGGCTCGTTCGAGTCGGCCTCGACGTAGATCGCGTCAGCGGGGCACGCCCAGGCGCACAACTCGCAGCCGATGCACTTCTCGAGCCCGTCGGGGTACCTGTTCAGCTGGTGGCGGCCGTGGTAGCGCTTCTCCAGCTTGGCGGGTTCACGGGGGTACTGCTCGGTCACCGTGGGCTTGAAGAAGTTGCGCAGCGTGATGCCGAAGCCCGCGATGGGCAGCAGCATCTGGCCGATCTCACCGTGCTTGGGCAGGTTCGACTCGAACGGCTTGTCCTCGCCGTCCTTGGCGCGGTTGACCTTCCAGACCTCGTCGCGCTCAGTCATCGGTCCCTCCGTCAGTCGTGGCCTCCACGGTGCGACTGCTCCGCGGAGAGGGGGGCAGGGTCTGGCCCGGCATCGGCGGCACGGGATAGCCGCCGGCGAAGGCGTCGATCTCGACCTCCTCGTCGCTCACGGGCTCGACATTGGGCTTGCGATCCATGACGAAGCTCACGATCGCGAAGGTCAGCAGGATGGCGACGATGCCGGCGACGCCGTCATAAACGGCAAGGTCGCGGTCGAAGTAGTCCATCGTCTGGCGGCCGATCGAGTAGAAGACCACCCAGCCGAGGCCGGCGGGGATCAGGATCTTCCAGCCGAAGCGCATGAACTGGTCGTAGCGGAAGCGGACCATCGATCCGCGGATCCACACGAAGAGGAACATCATCAGCCAGATCTTGATGATCATCCAGATCGGCGGGAAGATCCCGGAGTTCAGGAACTCGCCGCCGGGCCACGACTCGGCCCATGGCGCTCGCCAACCGCCCAGGAACAGCGTCGCCGCCACCGCGGAGACGTTGAGCATGTTGATGTACTCCGCGAGGAAGAACCAGGCGAACTTCATCGACGAGTACTCGGTCATGAAGCCGGCGACCAGCTCGCCCTCGGCCTCGGGGAGGTCGAAGGGCAATCTGTTCGTCTCACCGACCATCGAGATGACGTAGAGGATGAACGCGGGCAGCAGCGGCCATGCCCACCAGATCGGGTCCTGCTGGGCGACGATCGACGAGGTCGACATCGAGCCGGCGAGCAGGAACACCGTGACGAGCGACAGGCCCATCGCAAGCTCGTAGGAGATCACCTGCGCCGTGGAGCGGATCGCGCCCATCAGCGGGTAGGTCGAGCCGGAGGCCCAGCCACCGAGGACGATGCCGTAGACGCCAACGGAGGCGCACGCCAGCACGAACAGCACGGACGACGGGAAGTCGGTGAGCTGGAGAGGTGTCGAGAAGTCGGTGAACGGGATCGTCGTGGTCGGGCCGAACGGGATCACCGAGAAGATCAGCAGCGACGAGAACACCGAGATGACCGGTGCCACGATGTAGAGGATCTTGTCCGCGGCGCGGACCGTCATGTCCTCCTTGAGCAGCAGCTTGCCAGCGTCGGCGATGGGCTGCAGCAGTCCCAGCGGGCCGCGGACGTTGGGTCCGGGTCGCAGCTGCATGCGGCCGATGACACGGCGCTCGAACCAGAGCGCGAAGATCACGGACAGCAGCAGGAAGACCACGATGACGACGGCCTTGATGATCGAGACCCAGATCGGGTCGTTGAACTCGGCCGCGACCAGGTCGCTCGAGGCGGCGATCATCGCGCTACTCCCCTCACTCGGACCACGTCCCCGGCGCTCGCGCCGAGGCTGTCGACCACCCACGAGCCCGGCGACTTGGTGGGAATCCAGACGACCCCGTCCACCATGTCGGTGACGACGACGGGCAGCTCGATGGGCTCGTCGCCCTCGCCGACCGTGACCAGCGACCCGGACGAGACGCCCAGCGACTCGGCGGTCGCGGCGCTCACGCGCGCCACTGCCGTGCGGCCGGTGCCGGCGAGGTAGGGCTCGCCGTCCTGCAGCGCGCCGTCGTCCACCAGCAGGTGCCAGGTGGCCAGCACGAGCGCGTCGCCCTCGGCGGTGAGCTGCTCGCCTGCGGCGACCGCGCGGGCGGCCGGGCGCTGCGAGTCGTCGGCGCCCAGGGCCGCGAGCTCGGCCGTGGCGCCCTCGAGCACCGCGGTGCCGAGCTCGACGCCCAGCTCGCGGGCAATCATTGCGAGCATGCGGTGGTCGCTGACGGCCTGGGTGCGGATCGCCGTGGCGAACGAGCGCAGGCGACCCTCCCAGTTCACGAACGTGCCCGACTTCTCGGACGGCGGCGCGACGGGGAGCACGACATCGGCGTTCGCCGCGACGTCGGACATCCTGACCTCGATCGACACCACGAAGGGCGCGGCCTCGACGGCCTCGGCGAGCCCGGGGACGTCGGAGGCGGTGACGCCGCCGACGAGCAGTGCGCCGATCTCGCCGTCGATCGCTGCGGAGACGATCGCGGCAGCGTCGCGGCCCTCGGTCGCCGGGAGCGACTCGACGCCCCAGGCGGAGGCCACAGCGGCGCGCGCCCCGGCATCGGCCACGGAGCGGCCGCCGGGAAGGAGGCCGGGCAGTGCGCCCGCCTCGACGGCGCCGCGCTCGCCCGCGCGACGGGGGATCCAGGCCAGTCCCGCGCCGGTCTCCTCGGACAGCTTCACTGCGGCCGTCAGTGCGCCGGCGGAGCCTGCCACTCGCTCGCCCACCACGATGACGGCGCCCTCGACCGAGAGCGCCTCGCGCTGCTCGGAGGTGAGGGTGCCGAGCGCCTCGGCCTCGCCGCCAGGCGCGGTCGCGATCAGCGTCGCGCCCAGCTTCTCGGAGCCGCGGGACAGGAACGGGGCGACCGTGAGGACGTCCTGCTTGCCAACCGACTTGAACATGCGCAGGAAGACCACGCCGCCCTCGTCCTCGGGCTCGAAGCCCACGAGCAGCACGGCGGGAGCCTTCTCGAGGTCGGTGAACGTCACGCCGATGCCGGTGCCGGCGACCTTCGCGCCGAGGAACGCCTGCTCCTCGTCGGAGGCCACACGGGTGCGGGTGTCCACGTCGTTGGTGCCGAGGACGGCGCGCGCGAACTTGCCGTACGCGTACGCGTCCTCCATCGTGACGCGGCCGCCGGGGAGCACGCCCACGCCGGCGGCTGCGGTGTCCTCGTCGGCGGGCGTCGCTGCGGCCTTGAGGCCCTGGGCGGCGGCGGCCAGCGCATCGGGCCACGAGGCCTCGACGAGCTCGCCGTCCTCGTTCCGCACGAGCGGCCTGGTGAGACGGTCGGCCTGGTTCTGCCAGGTGAAGGCGAAGCGGTCCTTGTCGGACAGCCACTCCTCGTTGACGACCGGGTCGTTGTCCGCGAGGCGGCGGAGGATCTTGCCGCGGCGGTGGTCGGTGCGCAGCGCCGAGCCGGACGAGTCGTGCTCGGAGATGCCGGCCGAGCTTGTGAGGTCGAACGGGCGCGAGCGGAAGCGGTAGGCGGCCGAGGTCAGGGCGCCGACGGGGCAGATCTGGATCGTGTTGCCCGAGTAGTACGAGCTGAACGGGCGGCCGGACTCGTCCTCGGCGGAGGCGGCCAGCGGCTCGTAGCCCTCGAACTCGAGGACGTCCTCGTTGAAGGTGCCGATCTGCTGCATCGCGCCGCGGTTCTGCAGGTCGATGAACGGGTCGCCCGCGATCTCCTTGCTGAACCTGGTGCAGCGCTGGCACAGGACGCAGCGCTCACGGTCGAGGAGCACCTCGCTGGACAGCGCCAGCGGCTTCTCGTAGACGCGCTTGACGTCGACGAACCTGGTCTCGGAGCGGCCGTGGCTCATCGCCTGGTTCTGCAGCGGGCACTCGCCGCCCTTGTCGCAGATGGGGCAGTCGAGCGGGTGGTTGATGAGCAGCAGCTCCATCACGCCCTCCTGCGCCTTCTTGGCGGACTCGGAGGTGTGCTGGGTGTTGACGACCATGCCGTTCATGACGGTCATGGTGCAGCTGGGCTGCGGCTTGGGGAACGGCCTGACGTTGCCCTCGCGGTCCGGGGCGGCCACGTCGACGAGGCACTGGCGACAGGCGCCGGCGGGCTCGAGCGCGGGGTGGTCGCAGAAGCGCGGGATGTCGACGCCGATCTCCTCCGCAGCGCGGATGATCAGCGTGCCCTTGGGCACCGTGGTCTCGATCCCGTCGATCGTCAGCGTGACGGTCTCGACGGCCTGCTTGTTCTCGTCCACCGCTGTCATGCGTCCTTCTCCGTCTTGGGGTCGTTCACCCGCGCGAACTCGGTCAGCGCGCTGATGGCGGCGGTGCCGTCGTAGTCGGCCGGGGTGTAGCCCTCGCCCTCCTCGGCGGCCTCGTCGGCGACCTCGGCCTCGGGCTCGGCGGCGGCATCGGCCTCGTCGACGACGGGCTCCTCGACCGCTTCCTCCGCGCCGTACTCGAACAGCGCCGATGCGGCGTGGTCGAACGGGCATGCGCCGAGCGCGACGTGCTGCTCGAACTCCTCGCGGAACTTGTTCACCGCGGAGACGATCGACGACGTGGCGCCGTCGCCCAGCGCGCAGAACGAGCGGCCGGCGATCGAGTCGCAGGTGTCGAGCAGCTGCTGGATGTCGGCCTGGGTGCCCGTGCCGCCCTCGATCCGCTTGAGGATCTGAGTGAGCCAGTACGTGCCCTCGCGGCACGGGGTGCACTTGCCGCAGGACTCGTGCTTGTAGAACTCGGTCCAGCGGGTGACCGCGCGCACCACGCAGGTGGTGTCGTCGAACAGCTGGAGCGCGCGGGTGCCGAGCATCGAGCCCTCGGCGCCCACGGACTCGTAGTCGAGCGGGGTGTCGAGCTGATCCTGCGTGAAGATCGGGGTGGACGAGCCGCCCGGCGTCCAGAACTTGAGCTCGTGGCCCTCGCGG
>JAUIBG010000118.1 GCA_030428165.1 Actinomycetes bacterium | reverse complement strand
CGGGAAGGTACTGCTCATTCCCTGACACGCCGAGCGTCGTGGCCGAATTGTCACAAAACTGGTGCAATTCGGACACGCACCAGGCACAATGTGCCCATGCAGAGCCTGCGTTTCCGACTCATGCGGGAGACGGACCTCGACACCGTCACCGAGCTGAACGCCGCCGCGACCCCCGCGGTGAATCTGCTGACCCGTGACGAGGTCGCCGCCCTGTACGCGGCGAGCGACATCGCGATGGTCGCCACCTACCGCGCCGGCATCCCCGTCGCGTTCCTGATCTCGCTGGCCGGCGGCCTCGACTACGCATCGGAGAACTACGCGTTCTTCGAGTCGCGCGGCGTGCCCCACCAGTACATCGACCGCATCGTGGTCGCGCCCGAGGCCAAGGGCACCGGCGTGGGCCGCGCCTTCTACGAGTCGGTGTTCGAGCGCGCCAGGGAGCGGGGCGTCCACGAGGTGACAGCCGAGGTCAACGTGCGCCCCGCAAACCCTGGATCGCTCGCGTTCCACGACCGGCTGGGCTTCCAGCACCTGGGCGAGCAGGAGACCAAGGACGGCAGCGTGCGCGTGCGCCTGCTGGCCCGCTCAGTCTACGACGCCTCCGCGGCGTAGCAGTCCCGCCCTAGGCTGGGCGGCATGCGAGTCCTGATCGTCGGAGGCACCGGCCTCATCTCGTCCGAGGTGGCACGCTCCCTGCTGGGCGCCGGCCACGATGTCACCCTGGTCAACCGCGGCAGCGGCAGGCAGACCGTCGAGGGGGCCAAGACGATCGTCGCCGACGCGACCGACGCCCAGGCCCTGAGGGACGCGCTGCACGGCATGCGGCTGCGGCGCGAGCGCTTCGACGTCGTCCTGCAGTCCGTCGCCTTCCAGCCCGATCACGTGGCCGATGACGTGGAGACCTTCGCTCCCCTCACCGACAGGTACGCGCTGATCGCCACGAGCGCCGCCTACGCGAAGCACGGCAGGCTGCGCCGACTGGTCGAGGACGATGAGCAGGACAACCCGTACTGGGACTACGCGCAGGCGAAGATCGCATGCGAGGGAGTGCTGCGTGACCGGGCGTCCCAGGCGGGGCTGGACTGGGTCATCGTGCGCCCCGCCCACACCTACGGCGACCCCAAGATGCCCGGCTACTGGGGCAACTCGTCGAAGCCGTGGACGCTGATCGACCGCATGCGCCGCGGCGCCGACATCCTCATCCCTGGCGACGGCTCGTCGCTGTGGACGCTGACGCACGCGTCCGATGTGGGCGCCGGCATCGCTGGCGTCATCACCAATCCGGCGGCGTCGCGACGCGCGGTGCACGTCGTGTCCGACACCCCGTACACCTGGGAGACCATCCTGCGCACGATCGCCAACCAGGCGGGCCTGAGCGACGCCGACTACGCGGCCCAGCGCATCTGCGTCCCGACCGATGCGGTGGTCGCCGCCGTGCCCGAGTCCGCCGGCGGGCTGTACGGGGACAAGATGCACCAGGTGTCGTACGACAACTCGCTGCTGAAGGAGCTCGTGCCCGGCTGGGAGCCGCGCATGTCCCTCGAGGACGGGATCGCGAGCTCGATCGCCTGGTTCGAGGCCGACGAGTCGCGCAGGGCGATCGACGACGCCACCAACGCCGTGCAGGACCGGCTGGGCCGGATCTACCGCGCGGCGCTGGCACAGGCCGCGCAGGGCTAGTCGAGCGCTCGCTCGAAGACCACACCCTCGCCGCCGTCGAACTCGATCGCGAGGAAGGACGCAGCCCGCTCGACCTCGGTGAACCCCACTTCGAGGTGCAGGTCCAGAGAGGCGCGATTGCGGGCGTTCGCCACACTCACGAGGCGCTCGCCGCCCGCTGACGACACCGATGCGGCAACGGCCTCGAGCAACTGCGACGCGATCCCGCGGCGTCTCCACGCCGGCACGACCGTCAGACCCGTCGTCATCCAGGTGCCCGGGTCGCCCTCGGCGTCGATCTCGCGCGCCCCGGTCCAGCCCGCTGGAGTCCCCTCGACGAGCGCGATCAGGACGATGACGCCGGGCTCTCCGAGCGCATCCGCGAATCCCGCGACGTGGGAGTCGACGGCCCCGCCGCGCGACGCCGCGATCCGCGCAAGCGCCTGGATGTCGCTGAACGTGGCCGAGCGGACTTCCGCGTCGATGAGCGGCTCACTCGCGCGCGCCGGCTCGTACGAGGCGTAGGTCATCCGCGGACTTCGTCCTGCACCGCGTCTTGCTCGCGGCCCGGCTCGCCACCCTGCTGCTGGAGCATCAGCGACGCGAGCAGCCGCGTGGCGGCCGCGGGGTCCAACGCGAGGATCTCGGCATCGGGAACCGCACGCTCGCGCAGGTGCGTGACCAAGTACATCGGCAGCGGGTCACGCGACGGCTCGCGCCGCGGGCGGCCGCGATCGGGAAGGACGGCGTCGTCGACGCACGCCCAGAACGCATCGGCGTCGACCTCGAGTTGGTGGGCGAGGATGTGCGACCACACGGACCGGCCGTAGTCGGTCCCGTCGACGGGACGGGAGATGCGGGTGCGAAGCACGCGCGCGTCCCAGAGGCGCAGCTCGAAAGTGCGGTGATGGCGCACCGGGCGGCCGGAGGCTCCGCGCACCAGTTCCCAGCGCTCCGTCGTGCAGAACCGGTCGTGATCCTCGCGCGTCGCGGTCGGGTGCCTCGACACACTCAGCTCCCGGATTCGATCCACTCGCGCAGCTGCGCGTCGGTCGACAGGCGCACCAGGGTGACGAGACCCCAGCGCTGCTCATGATTGGGAGCGAGGTAGAGCCGGTCGTGCCAGTCCTCGGCATACTCGCGCAGCTGCTCGACGAGGTCGTCGATCGCCTCGTCGATCGTGCCGCCTTCGGCAACGAACGGCTCACCCTCCATCAGGGCGACGACGCGCCCGTCCTCGGAGAACACCCGCACCCCGGCCGGAACGGTGCGGGCGACGAAGGCCCTGAGCTGTTCGGCGTTGACGACGGCCGCCATGGAGCCGCGGCGCGACATCAGGACGCCGCGGCCGCTGCCTGCCACGTCGAAGACGTCCTTGAGGTGCTCACGCGCGGACGCGAGGGACGGGTAGTCGGGTGCGACGCTCACCGGCTGCTCCTTACCAGGACAACAGTTATGTACATCATGTACACAACTCAGTGTACGCCGCTCACCCACCGTGCGCATCGGCGCCCGACGATCTGTGCAGAGCGCTACTTCCCCATCTGCGCGGCCACCTTGCCGAGCAGCTCCTCCCACGAGTCGATGAACTTGCTGACGCCCTCGTCCTCGAGCTGCCGCGTGACGTCGTCCATGTCGATGCCCGCCTCACCCAGGCCGGTCAGCACCTCGCGCGCCTCGACGTAGTTCGGGGTCACGGTGTCCCAGCCGGCCGCCTCCTCGGGCACGGGACCGTGATCGGCGAAGGCGTCGAGGGTCGCCTGAGGCATGGTGTTGACCGTGCCGGGGGCGACGAGCTCGGTGACGTACATCGTGTCGGGGTACGACGGGTCCTTGGTGGACGTCGAGGCCCACAGCGGCCGCTGCGGCCGGGCCCCGGAGTCCGCCAGGGACTTCCACCTGTCGGAGGCGATCACGCGCTCGTGGTGCTCGTAGGCGAGCCTGGCGTTCGCGATCGCCGCGCGCCCGCGCAGCACCCGACCCTCGTCGAGCCCGGCGAGCCGCTTGTCGACCTCGGAGTCGACGCGGCTGATGAAGAACGACGCCACCGAGGCGATTTCGGACAGGTCGTGGCCGTTCATCCTCGCGTCCTCGAGGCCCGCCAGGAACGCGTCGACCACAGCGCGATAGCGGTCGAGCGAGAAGATCAGCGTGACGTTGACGGAGATGCCCTCCGCGAGCGCCGCGCGAATCGCCGGAAGGCCCTCGAGCGTCGCCGGGATCTTGATCATCGCGTTGGGGCGGTCCACCAGCCACCACAGTTGGCGCGCCTCCGCGATCGTCGCCGTCTCGTGGCGCGCGAAGCGCGGGTCCACCTCGATCGACACCCGACCATCCACGCCGTCGGTCTCCTCGTAGACGGGCGCGAGGACATCGCACGCCGCCCTCACATCGGCCGTCGTGATCATGTGCACCGCCTCGTTGACCGAGACGCCGCGCGCCGCCAGATCCGCGATCTGGTCGTCGTACTGGGACGAGCCGGACACCGCCGCGGCGAAGATCGTCGGATTCGACGTGATGCCGGAGATCCGCTTGGCGGTGAGGTCCTCCGCAAGCGATCCGGACGTGAGGCGGTCGCGACTGAGGTCGTCGAGCCAGATCGAGACTCCGGCATCGGTCAAGGCGGACAGGGACGTCTGTGTCATGGCGCGGTCCTCACGGGCTGATCGGCGATGCTGCTCACGCATGGTGACGCCAGCAGGCGCCGTCACCTCCTCCACCCTCGCACAGACATCGCGTGCCGTCACCGGGAACAGCGGCGCCCCTCCCGTTGTCCTACTGTGAGAGAACACCCGCCACCGCCTGAGGGAGCAACAGTGCCCGGCGCCCCGATTCACACCCCGTCCGATGCGCTCGTCTTCTTCGGCGCGACAGGAGACCTCGCCAGGAAGTCGATCTTCCCCGCGCTCTACCGCATGGCCAGGAGCGGCGCGCTGACCGTGCCTGTGGTGGGCGTCGCCCACTCGGACTGGACGCTCGCGGACCTGCAGCAGCGCGCACGGGAGTCGGTCGAGTCCTCCGGAGACTGCGAGAAGGACCCCGAGGCGCTCGAGACGCTGCTCGGGCTGCTGCGCTATGTGGACGGCGACTACAAGGACCCCGCGACGTTCGCGAAGCTCCGCGAGGAGCTGGGCGACGCGACCACGCCGACGCACTACCTCGCGATCCCGCCGTCGCTGTTCGGCACCGTCATCGATGCGCTGGCCGAGGTGGGGCTCAACGAGAACGGCCGAGTCGTCGTGGAGAAGCCGTTCGGCCGCGACCTCGCCTCCGCGCAGGCGCTCGCGGCCGATGTCGGACGCGCCTTCGACGAGCACGCCGTCTTCCGCATCGATCACTTCCTGGGCAAGGACGAGATCATGAACCTGCTGTACTTCAGGTTCGCGAACTCGATCTTCGAGCCCATCTGGAACCGCGACCACATCTCGTCGGTGCAGGTGACGTTCTCCGAGGACTTCGGCGTCGACGGGCGCGAGTCCTTCTACGAGTCCGCCGGCGCGCTGCGCGACGTGATCGAGAACCACCTCTTCCAGATCGTCGCGCTGCTCACCATGGAGGCTCCCGCCTACCAGGGCTACGGCGCCGTCCAGGCGGCCAAGGCCGCGGTGTTCAAGGCGATGCGCCCGCTGAAGCGCGAGGACCTGGTGCGCGGCCAGTTCGAGGGCTACCGCGACCACTCGAACGTCGCACCGGACTCCGACGTCGAGACGTTCGCCGCGGTGCGGCTCTTCATCGACTCGTGGCGCTGGGCCGACGTCCCGTTCTACCTGCGCACCGGCAAGCTGCTGCCGTCCAAGTCGGGCGAGGTCGTCGTCGAGTTCAAGCGGCCGCCGCAGGCGCTGTTCGACGACGCGGTCTCCCCCGACCACCACCCGAACCGGCTGACGTTCAGGCTGTCGCCGCACCCCGAGATCGGACTGGCCGTGCGCGTGAAGACGCCGGGCGCCGAGTTCACGGGCGACGCGCACGAGCTGACCCTGCAGGTCGACGCCACGGAGGAGCGCCTGCCCTACGAGCGCCTGCTGACCGACGCGCTCGAGGGCGACGGCTCGCTCTTCACCGCCGAGGACTCCGTCGAGGCCGCGTGGCGCGTGGTCGACGACGTGCTCACCGACCACGACCCCGCGGTCCCGTACGCCCCCGGCACGTGGGGCCCGACCGCCCATGCCGACGCCCTCATCGGCGACGACGGACCCTGGAACAACCCTCCGACCGGAAAGGCCACTCGATGACGACCACCACCCCCATGCAGATCGGCATGATCGGACTCGGACGCATGGGGGCGGGCCTCAGCCGTCGCCTCATGCGCGACGGGCACACCGTGGCCGTCCATGACGTGAACCCCGCCGTCGTCGACGCGCTCGCCGCCGAGGGCGCGGTGCCCGCGCACCAACTCTCCGACTTCGTCACGGCATTGGAGGCGCCCCGCACCGTCTGGGTGATGGTGCCAGCCGGCGAGATCACCCAGGGCGTCATCGACTCCCTGAGCGAGGTGCTCGAGCCCGGCGACACGATCATCGACGGCGGCAACAGCTACTACCGCGACGACATCCACCACGCCGAGCAGCTGGGCGCGAAGGACATCCACATGGTCGACGTCGGCACGTCAGGCGGCGTGTGGGGTCTGGACCGCGGCTTCTGCCTCATGATCGGCGGCGAGACCGAGGTCGTCGACCGCCTCGCGCCCATCTGGGACACCATCTCCCCCGGTGTCGAGTCCGCGGAGCGCACGCCGGGCCGCGAGGGCGACCCGATCCCCGCCGAGCGCGGCTGGCTGCACTGCGGCCCGCAGGGCGCCGGGCACTTCGTGAAGATGGTCCACAACGGCATCGAGTACGGGCTCATGGCCGCCTACGCCGAGGGCCTCAACGTGCTGCGCAACGCGAACATCGGCGCCGCGACCCGCACCGCCGACGCCGAGACCGCGCCGCTCGCGAACCCCGAGTACTACCAGTACGACATCGACACCGCCGCGGTGGCCGAGGTATGGCGCCGCGGCTCCGTCGTGGGCTCCTGGCTGCTGGACCTCACGGCCGAGGCGCTCGCCAAGGATCCCGACCTCGAGGAGTTCTCGGGCCACGTGTCCGACTCCGGCGAGGGCCGGTGGACGTCGATCGCCGCGATCGACGAGGGCGTCCCGACGCCGGTGCTCACCACCGCGCTGTACTCCAGGTTCGCCTCGCGCGACCTCGACGACTACGCCCAGAAGACCCTCAGCGCGATGCGCAAGGGCTTCGGCGGCCACGAGGAGAAGCCCACAGGCGAGTAGCGCGGGAGTCCTCTCAGAAGAGCGTCTCTCCCGCGCCCACGAGGGCCGATGCCGGCGCCGGCTTGGCCCGCATCTCGCCGTCGGCGTCGCGTGCGGTGACGCGGTTGACCGAGCGGTCGCTCCTGCCGTAGTCGTCGTTGTCGCGTGGGCTGAGGCCGCGCTCGGCGATGAGGGGGCGCACCCGCGCGGCCAGGGACTGTCGGTACGACTTGGGCGCGTTCGACGAGTCGCCGTACAGCGCCCGGTACTTGGGTGTGAGGTCCGGCCGGTACGTGTTGAGCCAGCGGGCGTACCACTCCTTGATGCCGGGCCTCAGGTGCAGGGCGCCGTAGGTGACCGAAGCCGCTCCGGCGTCCTTGATCAGGTCGAGTGAGTGCGCCAACTGCTCTCGCGAGTCGGTGAGGAACGGCAGCACCGGCATGAGGAACACGCTGACCCGCAGGCCAGCCTCGCTCGCGGCACGAACCGTGGCAAGCCTCGCGGCACCCGACGGCGCCCCTGGCTCCAGGGTGCGCTGCAGTTCGTCGTCCATGACCGCGATCGACATCGACAGGTGCACGGGCACATCCTCGGCGGCGCGGCTCAGCAGCGGCAGGTCTCGGCGCAGC
>JAUIBG010000117.1 GCA_030428165.1 Actinomycetes bacterium | reverse complement strand
CAGCCACCGCTCCGCGTCGGCCCTCGAGGCGAACGTCGCACCAGCCGACCGGCTGCGCCCATCCGGACCGGTGTACCGAGCACGCCACCTGCCAGACGGGAGAGCCTCCACGGCTCCGAAGGATCGCCGCCCGCCGCTCTTGCGGGGGCTCATGAGTGCGCCGCCGGGGTCGAATTGAGGGCGGATCGGGGGTGCTGCGCCGTGTGCGCGTGAGGGGCCATGTCCGGGGCCTACTTCCACGTTGTTCCACGGTGGCCCGGATATGGGGTGCTGCCGCTGGCTGGCGACGGGGGCTAACCCGCCGCCTACCAGGGGCGACGCTTGGAGCGGGTGACGGGAATCGAACCCGCGCTATCAGCTTGGGAAGCTGAAGTTCTGCCATTGAACTACACCCGCGTGAGTGCATCACGATACTAGCGCGACGCCCGAGGGCGGCGCGAAACGGTTCTCAGCATCGTCCCGCACCCGCGTCGCAGCCCCCGGGTTTCCACGTCCGCAACCCCCGATTCTCCACAGATTTTCTCCACAGCCATGTGCATGGGGAGAACTCTGAACGGGGAGACCGGTGGATAAAGCGGTGGGAAACAATGTGCAAAAAGAAACTTTGAAATAGCGCTTGCGGACCCCTTGGGAGGGGAGTAGACCTGTCACATCGGAAGGGCGGAAACGCTCCTCCGGACGAAGCGGACAACGTCGGCTCAGCCGGCTCGCTGGAGGTTCCAGCGGGAGATCCGGCCCCTCACGGGGGGCGGGGGATCCCGGGGTGACCGCCCCTCACGGGGGGTGGGAAGCCAGCTGGGGGCGGCCCCTCACGGGGGTGCGGCCACCGGCCCGGATCCTCGGGTCTCCTGCGTCAGGCACGGCCCCTCACGGGGGGTCGGGCTCGACGGGAGCCAGCCCCTCACGGGGGGCGGGCGCCACGGGGATCGGAACCCTCACGGGGGTGCCGGTGCCCGGCGGGGATCCTGTTCCCTACGGGGGACACGGCTCCTCACGGGGAGCCGGCGGCGAGACGGGCTGTGGGTGACGGCACAGGAGCCTGGCGGCCCGCATCGTCGGCCAGCAGGGGCCGCGTGAGAGCGTGGGCCGTGCCGCAACGTCAAGCGGCTGCGCTGGGCCGGTTCTCCGGCCATGGCGCGACTGTCTGGTCATGGCAAGGCCCTCGGACGCGTACTCCGAGGGCCTTCGCCATGTCCGGGGGCAGGGCCCCCGGAGGCCGGCACGCACCGACCGCGCGCACCGACGCCGCTAGGCCACCCGCGCCCGCATCGTGAACGTCGCCGTGAGCGTCTCGCCCGGAGCCAGCTCCACGACGCCGAGCCCCTCGACGCCGCGCTCCGCCAGGTTGAACCCGTCGTTCGCATGCGTGACAGGCTCGACCGCGAAGAACGGCTTGCCGTCCGGCACGTAGACCACGGCGTGACCGAACATCTCGTCAGCGAGCATGTCGACGTCCAGCACCCCCGGCCACGACATCGTCGCCAGCACGTCCGACGTGCGGCCCGTGTAGCAGTCGTCCACGAAGGACCCGCCCACCGCCGTGGGCGACGTGAAATCGGCGCCGTCTCGGATCGGACCGGCCGCCGCGCTCGGGATGCACCCGACCGCCTCGTATGCCTTGGCGCAGTTGAGCTGCAGCACCGCGGCAGCGCCGCCCACCTGGCGCTCGAAGTACGGGTGGTGGCCGATGCCGGCGGGGAAGGGCGCATCGGCCACGTTGGTGACGGACGCCGTCACCGTGAAGTCGGCGTCGTCGAGCGTGTACGCGAGCGAGGTCGTGAAGGCCCACGGCCAGTTGATCCCCTCGTGCTCGCGCGAGTCCAGCGCGAGCGTCACCTCGGTCGCGTCCTCGTCCACGACCGTCCAGGCCTTGTCGGCGCTCGTGCCGTGGATCGCGGTGCCGTCCGAGTGGCTCACCTGCAGCTGGTGGCTCTGCCCGCGCCAGGCGAAGCTCGCATCCTTGATCCTGTTGGACCACGGGATCAGAGGATAGGACGCCGCCTCACCGAACGCGTCGAGGCCGTCGGGAGACGGCCGCATCACGTCGGTCCACTCCCCGCCGATCCGCACCCGGCCGCTCAGCACCACGCCTCCGAGGGAGGGGAGGATCTGCGCCTGCCAGACGCCGTTGTCGAGGGTCACCATCTCAGTCATGCGGCCATTGTGACGCACGTGACCAGGGCCGATGCGGGACCCGCGCCGCGCTCCTTTCTAGTCGACTCGTCGACGCCGGCCCGGTACAGCACGATCGCGTCGTCGGGCCGGTACTGGGGCTGGCTGACACCCAGCTCCCTCGTCGCCCGCACGTAGGTCACCTCGAGGTTCCAGCGGCGCAGCCACCACACCGCCACGCCTGCGGCGACGATCAGTGCCGAGATGGAGCCGATGCCGATCGCCCACCTGGGGCTCAGGGCCTCGCCCAGCCATCCGATCAGCGGCGAGCCGATGGGCGTGGTGCCCATGAACACCATCATGTACAGCGCCATGACGCGGCCGCGCATTGACGGCGGCGTCGTGGTCTGCACCAGCGCGTTGGCGCCGGTGATGAGCGTGAGCGCGGCGAAGCCCAGGGGGATCGAGGCGAGTAGATAGGTCTCGTAGGTGGGCGCGATCGCGGTGAGGCCCGAGGCGATGCCGAAGCCGAACGCGGACCCGATCACGAGCCGCAGCCGCACTCGCCTGCGGCTCGCCGCCATCAGGGCGCCGGTCACCGAGCCGATCGCGAGCACCGAGCCGATGAGGCCGTAGCTGTCGGCGTCATGCCCGAACTCGATGCGCGCCATCATCGCCGAGGTGAGCTGGAAGTTCATGCCGAAGGTGCCGACCACGGCCACGATCGCCATGATGATCAGGATCTCCGGTTTGGACCGCACGTAGGCGATGCCGTCGCGGACCAGCCCGGGCTGGCGCTCGGCTCGCTCGAGCTCCTGGAAGCGTCCCGGCGTCATCAGCAGCAGTGCGCTGATCGTGCCCACGAACGTCAGGCCGTTGACGATGAACACGGTTCCCGAGGCGAACCAGGCGAGCGTGAAGCCCGCCAGCGCGGGGCCGATCAGCCTGGCCGTGTTGAACGACACGGAGTTGAGGCTGACGGCATTGGGCAGCGACTCGTCTGGCACCAGCTCGGCCACGAACACCTGGCGCGCGGGGCCGTTGAGCGCGGTGACGATGCCGAGCACGAGCGCGAAAAGGTAGACATGCCAGAGCTGCAGCGTCCCCAGGGTGGCGATCAGTCCGAGCCCGAGGCCCAGCGCGCCCATCGCGATGTTGGTCGCGAGGAGGTACCAGCGCAGGTTCACCCGGTCCGCGATCGAGCCGGCCCACGGCGACAGCAGCAGGAAGGGAAGGAACTGCAGGCCGGTGGTGATGCCGACGGCGAGTCCGGAGTCGTCCGTGAGCTCGGTCAGCACCACCCAGTCCTGGGCGACGCGCTGCATCCAGGTGCCGACGTTGGAGACGATCGAGCCGAAGAACCAGAGCGCGAAGTTCGGGTACCGCAGGGAGGCGAAGGTGCGCGTCATGCGGTGGGGCTCGGGGATTCGTCGGACATGCCTCTGAGCGTAAGCCCGGGGCCGGACGGGATATTCCCTCGTCCGTCCCTGGCGGTGCGGGGCCCTGCAGCCGGCCCCGGCATCGGCTATGGGGCGACGACGACCTTGCCGCCCACGTGCCCGGCCTCGAGCGCCTCGAGCGCGTCCCGGCCCTCGGCGAGCGCGTAGACCTTCTCGACTCGCGGGACGAGGCGGCCGTCGGCGAGCCAGCCCGCGATCGTGTCGAGATTCGCGGTGCTCGACGAGGCCTGCACCACCTCGATCGAGTACGGCACGAACAGCGACCGGAACTTCCGCGAGTAGATCGGGGTGATCGGGCCGAGGAAGCCGCGCTCCGGAGCTCCGACGACCGCGTAGGTGCCGTGCGGCTTCATGATGCGGGAGATCTCGCGCAGCGGGGTCGTCGCATGGGTGTCGACGACGATGTCGAAGGTCTCTCCCGCGTCGCCGAGCGACGTCTCGGTGTAGTCGATCACGCGGTCGAGGCTCAGGGAGTCGATCCAGTCCGAGTGCCGCGAGGACGCGACGCCCACGACGCGCTGCGCACCCATGATCCTGGCGATCTGGGCGGCGAGGTGCCCCACGCCGCCGGAGGCGGACGTCACGAGGACGCTGGCGCCCTCGACGGTCGGGGCGAGCTTCAGCGCGTCCCACGCCGTGAGCGCGCCCATGGCGGTCGCCGCCGCGGCGACCGACGAGACGGACTCGGGCAGCCGGGTGAGGTGGCGTGCGAGCGGGGTCGCGTACTCGCCCATGCCGCCGAAGTTGATCTCGCCCCACACACGGTCGCCCACCTGGAGGCTGGTGACGCCGGGGCCGAGCGCCTCGACGACGCCGGCGACGTCAGTGCCGGGGACCAGCGGGCCCGACTTCTTGAGGGGGCTCGCCATCCGCGCGAGGTACGGATCGCCGCGGTAGAGGTGCCAGTCGTAGGGGTTGAGGCCTGTGGCCTCGATCTTGAGGAGCACGCGGTCCTCGGCGGGCTCGGGGCGGGCGACGTCGACGAGGTGGATGACCTCGGGGTCTCCGAACTCGCTGTACTGCCATGCCTTCATGGGTGCTCCGATCGTGGACTGCGCCTGTGGCGCCAGGCTAGGCGGACGGGGGTGCGGGTGTCTGTGGGGGATTCCCCTGATTCGCGGCGGCCCTAAGGCGCGTAGTGGAAGACCTCGTCGAGTGGTCGTCCGAGTGCATGGGCGATCTCAAACGCCGCCTCGAGTGAGGGCGAGTACTTGCCCTGCTCGATCGCGATGACGGTCTGGCGCGAGGCGCCGATGCGCTTCGCCAGCTCGGCTTGGGTCATCTCGTCGTTCTCGAACCGCAGGCGCCGGATCGAGTTGGTCACGGAGGTGGGCTTGGGTGTCATCACATGCCCTTCCGGTACAGGACGATCTGCGTGCCGGACTCAGCGACGGTGGCGAGCGAACCGATCATGAAGGCCGCCGAGCCGATCCAGAAGGTGCTGGCGTCGAGCATGGCCAGGATCATGACCGCGGCGGCGAGCGCGCCGTAGAACCAGTAGCCGGTCAGGCGTGCACGCCGCTGGATCTCCTTGTCCCGGTCGTCGGTGGCCAGTTCGTCCTCGGCGTCGAGGCCCTTGATCGTGACTCCCACCGCACCGGCGATGCTGCTCACGATCGCGCCGACGATCGAGCCGACGATGGAGATGCCGATCGCCCACAGCATGGCCGGCACCCACGACACGTCGTCGGGGGCTGTGTCCTGCAGCTGCGGGGCGACGGAGTAGAGGTAGAAGAGGAAGGCGCCGACGGCGACGATTCCGGACGTCCAGGCACCCCTCTCGTTGGAGTTGGCGACGCGGACGTCGTCTCGGTTCCTTGCGGTCATGGTGACTCCTTGAAATGTCTTATGTTCGCGACACCGTGTCGCTCATAGGTGACATCATGTCAAGAAAACTAGACATGCGCAAGACCTTCGTTCTTCTCGGCTTCGATGGTGGCCCCGACCGCCGCGCCCAGCTGGCTGCGCGCGAACTTCGACATCTCGCCTGGGAATCTCGGCCGATTCCAGGCGAGGTGTGGAAGTTGTGGGCTGGTGGGCGGCGTGGAGCTGTGATGCGCCGCCTCCGAGCGCCTGGTGCGGGATCCGGCCGGATCGCCGCACGGGATGCTCGGAGCGGCGAGCGGGGATCGGCCGAGCTACTCGCCCGGGCGCACCAGGCCACGCTGCAGGTGCATCTCGAGCACCGGGCCGTACGTCGCCACGAGTGACTCGAACGGCGCCGATGCGAGCGGCTCCAGCTTCAGGATGTGGCGCATCGCCACGACGCCGGCCAGCGCCGAGAAGCACACCGTCACGGTCTCCGCGCCGCGCTCGGAGTCGGGCAGCTCGATGAAGTGCCCGATCACCTCCGTCGCCAGCAGGGTGCGCACCTTCTCACCGATCTCCGGCTCGACCATCGCGGTAGTCAGCACGGTCGTGAGCCGCGCGCGGATCTCGGGCCGCTCCCACACCCCGAACACGATCGCCGCGAGCCTGTGCCCTGGCTGGCTGGGCAGCCCCGGCGTGGCGGAGATCGCCTGGATGGCCTCGGGGCTCAGCGGGCGCATCGCCTCGATGAAAATCTGGGCCTTGTCGTCGAAGTAGTGACGCACCAGTGACGGGTCCACGCCCGCCCGGCCCGCGATGCCTCGGATCGACGTGCGCGCGAAGCCCTGCTCGATGAACAGCTGCTCGGCCGCGCGGAGGATGTCGCCGCGGGTGTCGGCGTCACCGCCGCGCGGACCGCGCCGGGCCCCTCCCGCAGACGTCGCCATTGGCCTAGGGTATCGACAGCCTCCGGGGTAGTGACCGGGATTCGCCGCGTCGATACGCTGGAGGCAAGTGAGGCGGCGACGATGCCGCCAGGTGACTCGACGGGAGAGACGCCATGACGTGGAGGATCAGGGACTTCGGCAGCGAGGACCTGGACGGAGTGCTGCACCTGTGGCAGTCCGTCTCCGGCGACGGCTTCGAGTCCGTCTACTCCCTCGCCGAGATCCTCGCGTCGTGCCAGGAGGACATCGCCGTCGTCGCGATCGAGGCGGATACCGTCGTGGGCGCCGCCGTCGCGCGCGAGGCGCACGAGCAGGCCTGGATCGTCTTCCACGCCGTGCTGCCGTCGCGACGTCATCAGGGCATCGGCTCCGCACTGCTGGCTGCGCTCGAGTCGCGCCTGTCGGGCGGCCGCGCCTCCCGCATCTCGGCGGTCGTCACCGCGGGCAACGACATCACCAAGGCCTACACGAACGCGGGCTTCCGCGAGCTGGGCCCCCTGCGCTACCTGGAGCGCGAGATCCCGATCCACCGCGAGGAGGCCGGCGCGCTCGAGCAGCTCGGCGGCAGGCTCCTGCCTCGCGGCATGTGGGACGCGGTCGGCGGCATGACCGCCGAGAAGGAGATGCTCGAGCGCCGGCTGGTGCTCCCGCTCGCCGAGCCCGACCTCGCGGGTCAGTTCGGCGTCGCCCCGCCTCGCGCGGTGATGCTGTTCGGCCCTCCCGGCACCGGCAAGACGACCTTCGCGAAGGCGATGGCCTCGCGCCTCGAGTGGGCGTTCGTCGAGGTCTTCCCGTCGCGGCTTGCGGGCGAGCCTGGCGGGCTCGCCGCCGCCCTGCGCGACACCTTCAAGCACATCGACGAGCTGCAGCACTGCGTGGTGTTCATCGACGAGGTCGAGGAGATCGCGTCCCACCGCA
The DNA here is from genome assembly GCA_030428165.1 of Actinomycetes bacterium. Classification (GTDB taxonomy): domain Bacteria; phylum Actinomycetota; class Actinomycetes; order Actinomycetales; family Demequinaceae; genus Demequina. Next base: position 407 of record JAUIBG010000117.1, on the reverse strand, counting down.
GGGGCGACCCGCCCTCGCCCACGCAGGGCGTCACGAACGAGCTGCTCAAGCTGATTCCTGCCTTCCGCGAGCGCCCCGACCGGCTGCTGGTGTGCGCCACCAACTTCATCCGCTCGGTCGACTCGGCGTTCCTGCGACACGGCCGCTTCGACTACGTCATCCCCATCGGCCTGCCGGACGACGAGGCGAGGCGCGCGATCTGGCAGCGCTACGTGCCCGAGGTGTCGCGCGACGTCGTCGACTTCGACGCGGTGGTCGCCGCCTCGGACGGCTTCACGCCCGCGGACATCGAGTACGCGGCGCGGACGGCCTCGCAGAGCGCGCTCGAGGAGAGCCTCGAGGGTCTCGCGCCGCCGGGAGCCGATGCCGGACCCCAGACTCGCCACTACCTCGAGGCGGTCGGGAAT
>JAUIBG010000116.1 GCA_030428165.1 Actinomycetes bacterium | reverse complement strand
GCCCGCCGACGCGATCTACATCGAGACGCCCACCAACCCGATGCAGGACATCGTCGACCTCCAGCACCTCGCGCCGCTCGCGAGGAAGGCCGGCGCGCTGCTGATCGTGGACAACGTGTTCGCGACCCAGCTGGGCCAGCGGCCGTTCGACCTCGGGGCCGATGCGGTGGTGTACTCCGCGACCAAGCACATCGACGGCCAGGGCCGCGTCCTGGGCGGCGCGGTGCTGGGCTCGGCCGAGTACATCGGCAAGGTGACGCAGTTCCTGCGCAACACCGGCGCGAGCCTGTCGCCCTTCAACGCCTGGGTGCTCGCCAAGTCGCTCGAGACCATGGCCGTGCGCGTGAAGGCCCAGGCCACGAGCGCGCTGCGCGTCGCGAGCAAGCTCGAGGGCGACGACCGCATCGGCCAGGTGCGCTACCCGCTGCTGAGCTCGCACCCGCAGTACGAGCTCGCGACACGGCAGATGACGCTGGGCGGCACGGTCGTCACGTTCGACCTGGCGATGCCGAACGCCGCACGCACGCCTGCGGCGGCGAAGGCGGCGACGTTCCGCTTCATGGATGCGCTGCAGGTGGTGAAGATCTCCAACAACCTGGGCGACGCGAAGTCGATCGTCACCCACCCGGCGACGACGACGCATGCCAAGCTCACGCCCGACGCGCGCGCCCACCTCGGGATCAAGGACACCACCGTGCGCCTCTCGGTGGGCCTCGAGGACACCGCCGACATCCTCGCCGACCTCGATCAGGCGCTCACCAAGGTCTGACGTGCGCCACACGCCGCGCTACCTCATGACCGACCCCGAGGAGGTCAAGCGGCTGATCCGGATCCACCCGTGGGCGACGATCGTGTCCCCCGCCTCGACCGGGCTCGTCGCGTCGCACTACCCGGTGCTCCTCGACGAAGACGCCGACGGGATCGTGCTCATCAGCCACGTGGGCAGGCCCGACGACGAGCTGCATGAGCTGGGCGACCACCAGGTGCTGGTGATCATCCAGGGACCCCACGACTACGTGTCCCCGAGCTGGTACGACGAGGGAGACGTGATCCCCACCTGGAATCACGTCACCGCGCACCTGTACGGCACTCCCGAGATCCTCTCCGACGAGGAGAACTACGCGATGCTCGCGCGGCTGACCGACCACTTCGAGCAGCACCACCCTGGCGGCAGGAGCCTGGCGCAGGACGAGGCCGGCACGCGCAGGATCGCGAAGGGCACGGTCGGGCTGCGGATGGTCGTCGACCGCTTCGACGCGCGCGCGAAGCTGAGCCAGAACAAGTCCGGCGAGGTCCGCGAGCGCATCGCGTCCGAGGTGGACGCAGACCTCGCGAGCGAGATGAGACGCCTCGGAGCCGGCGGCGACTAGGACCGGATCGAGGCGCGCCCGGCCCCGCGCCGAGGTCCTCACACGGGCAGCGGCAGCGAAACCGTGTGAGGACCTCGGCGGGGGTCTAGGCCGGCAGACCCGAGGGACCGCCTACGCCTCCCGCACGCTCGCGAAGCCGCGCAGCCGCATCGAGTTGCCGACCACGAACAGCGAGCTGAATCCCATCGCGGCAGCGGCGAACATCGGGTTCATCAGTCCGAACGCCGCGAGCGGGATCATCACGACGTTGTAGGCGAACGCCCAGAACAGGTTGCCGCGGATCGTGCCGAGCGTCCTCCTGGACAGCCGGATCGCATCGGCCACCGCGCGCGGGTCGCCCGAGACAATGGTGAGGTCGGAGGCCTCCCTCGCCACATCGGCCCCGGTGCCGATCGCGATGCCCAGATCCGCCTGTGCGAGTGCTGGAGCGTCGTTGACGCCGTCTCCCACCATCGCCACCCTGGCGCCGGTCGACTGCAGCTCTCGCACCACATCGGCCTTGTCGCCCGGCAGCACCTCGGCACGGACGTCCTCGATCCCGAGCTCCTTCGCGACGGTGCGTGCCACGGGCTCGGCGTCACCCGTGAGCAGCACCACGGACATGCCGAGCTCGCGGAGCTCCTGGACGGCCTCGACAGCCGTGGGCTTGACGGTGTCGCGCAGCGCGATCGCCACCTCGGCCACCACGTCCTGCCTGGTGGTCGTCGCGCCGCCCAGCAGTCCGCCCGAGAGCGGCTCGGTGCGTCCGGCGAAGACCACTGTCATGCCCAGCGCACGGCGGCGCGCGGCCCAGTCCTCGAGGTCCTCGGGAACGCGGTCCATCATCCTGGCGGAGCCGACGGTGACGTCTACCGCGCCGCCCTCGCGGCCGGCCCCGCGCACCGTGGCGGTGACGCCGTGGCCGGCCGTCGAGCGGAAGCCCTTGACCGCGAGCGTCCTCTCGCGGGAAGCGGCGATGGCGGCGGCGATCGGGTGCTCGGAGCGCTTCTCGACGGAAGCGGCTGCGTCCAGCACGAGGGCCGCCTGCTCGTCGGTGAGGCCCGCGGCCGAGGCGGTCTCGGCGACGCTCATGCGCCCCTCGGTCACGGTGCCGGTCTTGTCCAGCACGATGGTCGAGACGTGGCGCGTGTCCTCGAGCGCCTCGGGTCCGCGCACCAGGACGCCCAGCTGGGCGCCGCGACCGGTGCCGACCATGATCGCCAGCGGCGTGGCGAGGCCGAGCGCGCACGGGCAGGAGATGATCAGCACCGCGACCGCGGCGGTGAAGGCAGCGTTGACGTCTCCGGTGATGAGCCACCACGCCGCGAGCGTCACGAGCGAGAGCGCGATGACGATGGGCACGAAGATCGACGAGATGCGGTCGGCCAGGCGCTGCACCTTGGCGCGGCCCGACTGGGCCTCGTCGACCATGCGCGCGATCTGCGACAGCAGCGTCTCGGAGCCGATGCGCGTGGCCTCGATAGTGAGAGAGCCGTCGGTGGCGACGGTGCCGCCGTAGACGTCCGTGCCCTCCTCGACAGCGACCGGAAGGGACTCGCCGGTGACGAGGCTCGCGTCGACCGCGGCCGCGCCGTCGACGACGACGCCATCCGTGGCGATCGTCCCGCCCGGTTTCACCACGAACCGCATGCCGATTCCGAGGTCGTCCCTCGAGATCTCACGCCCGTCCTCGAGGGTCACGGTGTCGACCTGGCGCGACGAGAGCGCGCGGATGGCGTCGCCGGCCTTCGCGGTCGAGCGCACCTCGATCCACTTGCCGAGCAGGATCAGCGCGATGATGACGCCGGCTGTCTCGAAGTAGACGTGGCCACCTGGCAGCGCGTCGGAGAACCGTGCGCCGAGCACCACAGTCGACCACGTCCAGGCCGCGACGGATCCCAGGGTCACGAGGGTGTCCATGTTGACGGCCCGGTGTCGCAGGCCGGCCAGCGTCGCCTTGTGGAACGGCGCGCCGGAGTAGAAGACGATCGGGGTGCCCAGCAGGAACGCGAGGAGCTCCCAGCCCTCGTACTGCAGGGCCGGGATCATCGAGATCAGCATGAGCGGCACCGCGAGCACGGCCGCGACGATGAACCGGCGCCTGTAGTCGGCGATGCGGTCCGCGTCCGCCTTCATGTGCTGCGCGTGCTCGTCCTCGAGCGAGTCGCCGTGGTCGCCATGCGTCGCGGCGGCGGGAGCGTGGCGGTTGGGGGTGAGGACCTGGTAGCCCAGTCCCGTGATGGCGGCACGGATCGAGTCCTCGAGCATCTCGGGGTCCACCGTTCCGTCCGAGCGCACGGTCGCGCGTCGCGTCGCGACGTTCACGTCGGCGAGTTCGACGCCGGGGATCATCGCGATCCCCCGCTGGATGTTGGTCGCGCACCCGGCGCAGGTCATCCCCCCGACGGCCAGCCTGATGCTGTCCTCGTCGAAGCCGTGCCTCTCGGTCGTCTCGGTGGTCATGCGGTGCGCCTAGGAGACGACGCGGTAGCCGACCGAGGTGACGGCCTCGTCGATGTCGAACTCGAGGTCGTCGCTCGCGACGGTGCCGTCAAGCGAGATCGTCACGGCGCCGGTGGGCACGTCGATCGAGGTAGAGGTGATGCCCTCGGTCGCGACAAGAGCCTTGTCGACCTTGGAGGCGCAGCCTCCGCAGGTCATTCCCTCGACGGTGATGGTGATGGTGTCAGTGCTCTGGATGTCAGTATTCATGGGCCCTCCTGGGGGTGTCGCATGGATCAGTTCCGGTGAAGCTGGCTCCACCGTAGACCTTCAAGTCCGCTGTAATGTCAAACGTTGGTGACGGCGAGGGATTCCCGCCTGCCGTGATGCGGGTGCGCGTCACCGGCGTGAGAGGCGATCACCTGGCAGCGGTTCGGGTCGCCGCAGTCGGCAGGATCGAGTGACTCGGCGCGGCTCACCAGCTGCTGCAGGGCCGCGCGCGTGGCCATCAGACGGACCACCTGCGCGTCGATGTCCGCGAGGTGATGGCGCAGCAGCTCCGCCGTGTGGCCGCACGTGGACTCACCGTTGGCCTTCATGGTGAGGACGTCGCCGATCTGGGTGAGCGACAGTCCCGCAGTCTGCGCGTCGCGCACGAACAGCAGCCGCTCGAGGTCCTCCGGGCCGTACTCGCGATAGCCGCCTGCGGTGCGCTCGGCCTCGGGCATGAGGCCGATGCTCTCGTAGTAGCGCACGGTGGCGGTGGAGATCTCGGCCCTGTCGGCTAGCTGTCCGATTCGCATGCGCGCATGCTAGGCATACTCTCAAGCCGACTTCAAGGCTTTGGTCCCAAGCGGGGCTCGCGCTCAGACGCGGGATAGGGTGAGCCATGCGCACCACACCTCGCAGGCTGGGCCTGCTCGGCGGCATCACCTGGCACTCGTCCCTCGTCTACGAGCAGCGTCTGAATGAGGGCGTCAACACGACGCTCGGCGGCTCGTCCTCAGCGGACCTGCTCGTGCGGTCCTACGACTTCGCCCAGATCGCGGCGATGCAGGAGGCCGGGGAGTGGGACGCGCTGGCGCGGCTCTTCGCCGAGGACGCGGTAGCGCTGGTGGCCGCTGGCGCCGAGGCGGTCATGATCTGCGCCAATACGATGCACAAGGTCGCGGACGAGGTCGCCTCCGCGATCAACGTCCCACTGATCCACCTCATCGACGCGACAGCGGACGGCATTCGCCGTGCAGGCGTCGACCGCGTCGCGTTGCTCGGGACGGGCTACACGATGCGCGGCTCCTTCTACGCCGACCGGATGGCCGGCCACGGGATCGAGACCGTCGTCCCCGGGGAGCCGGAACTGGAGGAGATCCATCGGCTCATCTACGACCACCTCGCCCAGGGCCGAGTGCCGGACGGCGCGAAGGCGCGTGTCGAGGAGGTCCTGCAGCCGATGCTCGACGCCGGCTGCCAGGGGGTGATCGCCGGGTGCACCGAGATCCCGATGGTGCTCACCGCGGATGACGTCGACGTCCCCTACTTCGACGGCCTCGCGCTGCACGTCGAGGCGGCGGTCCAGTTCGCGCTCGCGGACTGATCCGACACACGAAGAGACGGCTACCAGCCCACCGCGTCCAGCGCGTCCGACGCCACGTCGATCGCCGGCCGAGATCCGTCGTTGTCGAGCACGGCGTCGTCGAGGTCCTCGGCGCGCAGGATGTCGTCGAGCTCCGCGGAGCGCTCGAGTGCGAAGTCGCGCCACTTGCCCTGCGGCTCCCGCGCCGTGAGCCGCGCGAACCGCTCCTCCTCGGGGGCGTCGAGACGCACGATCGACACGTCGGCCGCACCGGCATCGGACGCGAAGGCACGCGCGTACCGCGTGCGGTCCTCCGGGTCCTCGACGACCCTGGCGACAACGATGCAGCCATAGCCGCGCCGCCGGTACAGCGGTGCCACGGAGCGCAGTCCGTCGAGGACGAGCGCGTCGTTGAAGGGGTCCTGCGGCGGCGTCGGCTCCGCCTGGCCGAGCGCGTCGGCGTCGATGAACGCCGCCCTGGCGCCGCGGTCGCTGAGGAGGTCGAGCGCCGCGCTCGCGACCGCCGTCTTCCCCGCCCCCATCGTGCCGTTCACCACGAGCACCCTGGTCGCCAGGTCCCTGCCCCAGTAGTGGGCGTTGCCCTCGTCGACCCACCTGCCGTACGGCGGGATCTCTGAGTAGCGGGAACTGGCGTAGAGCCGGTTGGCCTCGGGCTGCTGATCGCCGGACTCCAGCACGATGCGCGTCGCGCCCGCACGGCGCGCGGCCGCCTCGGCGGCGCCCACCAGGACGCGCGAGTGGCCGTTGCCTCGGTGCCCGGCCCGCACCCACAGGCGCTTCAGCTCCGCGGCGCCGGCCTCGTGGTACGGCGACCAGTGCACGACGATCGCGCCGACGGGCTCGCCGTCCTCCGCGTAGGCGATGAGTGAGGCGATGAGATCGGGGAAGTCGGTCTCCATGACGACGTCGGGAGCGCCGTACCTCACGCGCAGGTCTGCCTCCTGCTCGGACCACAGCAGGTGGGCGTCGGGGTGGTCCGCGGGGACGGACCTCACGGTGATCATGCCGCCATGCTAGGGCCGGCAGGTCGCATTGCCCCGGCGCGACGGGCGGGACTCGGGACGCCGAGTCAGGCGGTCGGGGGTGCGTCGAGGTCGGGGATCGACACTCTCAGGCTGGCGCCCAGGGCATCGACGCAGGCGCAGACGCTCTCGAGGCGAATGCTCACGCGGCCGTTCTCCAGCTCGTTGATCCGGAAGGCGTCGACCCCGGCCTTCTCGCCGAGTTCCTGCTGCGTGAGCCCTCACTCAAGGCACAGCGCATGCACCACGCCTCCGAGGTCATCGAGAGATCCGACCGTCAGATCCACTGCCACTTCTGCCTCCCCCGAGCGCCCCCGCCGACGTGACATACGTTTCTCAGCGAACAGAGCGCGACAAATTGGGCGACGTGATGCACGGAATGCCGCGACGGCGCGCGGAGTTCCCCTCCTGGAGAGAGGTGGACACAGTGGACAGGAAGATCGGGTTCCTCAGCTTCGGATGGTTCTCGAACGCCCACGGCTCGCGGGTGCGCAATGGCGCGGACGTCGTGCGTGACACGATCGACGCGGCGGTGGCCGCGGAGCAGGCCGGCATGGATGGAGCGTGGATCCGCGTGCACCACTTCGAGCAGACCATCTCCTCGCCGTTCCCCATGCTCGCCGCCATGGGCCAGGCCACCGAGCGCGTCGAGCTCGGCACCGGCGTGATCAACATGCGCTACGAGAACCCGCTGTACATGGCGGAGGCGGCTGCGACTGCTGACCTCGTCTCGCAGGGACGCCTCCAGCTAGGCGTGAGCCGCGGTAGCCCGGAGCCCGCGGCCGACGGCCCTGGCACGTTCGGGTACCCGCTTCCCGAGGGAATGTCGCCCGCCGAGGACGCGGCACAGCGCATCGTCAGGTTCCGCGAGGCGATCTCTGGGGCCGGCATCGCAGAGTCCGGCCGCGGCGCCCACGGGCTGGGCGGCAGGCTCGCGATCCAGCCGCAGTCCCCCGGGCTCTCGGACCGCATCTGGTACGGCGCAGGCGGGAACGACTCCGCGAGGCGCGTGGGCGAGCTCGGTATGCACCTGATGTCGTCGACGCTCGTGCTCGAGGCCACCGGGGAGCCGCTCGGGGTCGTGCAGTCGCGCCAGATCGAGATCTTCCGCGACGCCTGGCGCGATGCGGGCCACGCGGGCGAGCCCCGGGTCTCCGTGTCGCGGTCGATCATGCCGCTCGTCGACGACGAGACCCGCGCAATGTTCGCCGGCATGGTCGAGAAGGACAAGTTCGGCGGCAACAAGGACAC
>JAUIBG010000115.1 GCA_030428165.1 Actinomycetes bacterium | reverse complement strand
GCGGGGGTCGCGGCGGCGTTCAGCTCGGTGACGGTGTCGAGGTCCGTCTCCCGCATGAGTCGGAAACGCAGGCTCTGCATGGGCACATTGTGCCTGGTGCGTGTCCGAATTGCACCAGTTTTGTGAAAATTCGGCCACGACGCTCGGCGTGTCAGGGAATGAGCAGTACCTTCCCGGTCGTCGCGCGTCCCTCGAGCGCCCGGTGCGCCTCGGCGGCCTCGGCGAGCGGGTACCGGTGGCCGATGCGGACGTCGAGGCTGCCGTCGGCGACCGCGCCGAACAGCTCCTCGGCCCTCCAGGCGCGCTCGTTCCGGTCCGCGGTGAAGTCCACGAGCGTGGGGCGCGACAGGAACACCGAGCCGGCGCGGTTGAGGCGCTGGATGTCCAGCGGCGGCACCGGTCCCGACGCGCCGCCGAACACCACGAGCGAGCCGCGGGGCGCGAGCGAGGCGAGGGATCCGTCGAAGGTCGCGCGGCCCACGCCGTCGTACACCGCGTTCACGCCGGCGCCGTCGGTCAGCTCGCGCACCTCGCGGGGAAGGTCGGTCGAGATGTCCGCGTACTCGTCGTACCTGAGCACGGCATCGGCGCCGGCTCCGCGCGCCAGCTCGGCCTTCTTGTCGGACGACGTGGTCGCGAGCACCCTCGCGCCGCGCGCGACGGCCATCTGCGTGAGCAGCAGCCCCACGCCGCCGGCTCCCGCGTGCACCAGCACGGTCTCGCCCTCGGCGACGGGATGGGAGGAGGTGACGAGGTAGTGGGCGGTGAGGCCCTGGAGCGCGACCGCGGCCGCCGTTCCCGCGCCGATGCCGTCCGGCACCCGCAGTGCGTGGTCCGCCTCGATCACGGCACGGTCCGCATAGGAGCCGGACTGGTCGAACCAGGCGACCAGGTCGCCCTCGCCGTACGACGTCACGCCCTCGCCCACGGCGATGACGTGGCCGGCGCCCTCGCGCCCCAGCGTGGAGGGGTACGCCATGGGGTAGAGGCCGGATCTGAGGTAGGTGTCGATGAAGTTCACGCCTGCGGCGAGGACCTCGACGAGGATCTGACCTGGACCGGGCTCGGGATCGGAGCCGGTGACCTCAGCGAGGACCTCGGGCCCGCCCGCCTTCATGGCGACGATGCTGCGCATTCCTCGATGGTAGCCACGGCCCAGGCGCGCCGCCAGGGTGCGACTGACGGATCATGCAGAACCGTGTATGGTTATGCATATGTCAGTCTCCATCGCGGTCGCAGGCGCGTCCGGGTACGTCGGGGGAGAGGTGCTGCGGGTCCTCGCGCGCCACCCCGAGGTCACCATCGGCGCCCTCACGGCGCACTCCTCCGCTGGCGATCGCCTGGGCGCCCACCAGGGCCACCTGGTGTCCCTCGCGGACCGGGTCATCGAGCCCACGACGCCTCAGAACCTCGCGGGCCACGACGTCGTGGTCCTCGCGTTGCCGCATGGCGCCTCTGGCGAGGTCGCGGCGCAGCTCCCGGCCGACACCCTCGTCATCGACTGCGGCGCCGACCACCGGCTCGCCTCGTCGGAGGACTGGGTCGAGTACTACGGCGGCGAGCACGCCGGCACCTGGCCCTACGGCATGCCGGAGCTCATCACATCGACCGGACGCCAGCGCGACGCGCTTCCCGGCGTCGACCGCATCGCTGTGCCCGGCTGCAACGTCACCGCCGTCACGCTGGGCCTCCAGCCGGGCGTCGCCGCCGGCGTGGTGGAGCCCACCGACATCGTCGCCGTGCTCGCGAACGGTTACTCGGGCGCAGGCAAGAAGCTGAGCCCGCACCTGCTCGCCTCGGAGGGCCTGGGCATGGCCCAGCCGTACGCCGTGGGAGGCACGCACCGCCACATCCCCGAGATCGCTCAGAACCTGCGCTCGGCCGGAGCCGCGGACGTGCGGATCAGCTTCACGCCCACGCTCGTGCCGATGTCCCGCGGCATCCTCGCCACCGTCACCGCGCCGCTCGCGGCCGGGGCCGATGCCGACAGTGTCCGGGCTGCATGGGTCAGCGCCTACGCTGACGAGCCCTTCGTCCACGTGCTTCCCGAGGGTCAGTGGCCGTCGACCGCGATGACGCTGGGCGCCAACACCGCCCTCATGCAGGTCGCCGTGGACGCCAAGGCCGGCAGGGTCGTGGTCGTCTGCGCGATCGACAACCTCGTCAAGGGCACCGCAGGAGCGGCCGCCCAGTCCATGAACCTCGCGCTCGGCCTGCCCGAGACGATGGGCCTGATCACCGAAGGAGTGGCACCGTGAGCGTCACCCACCCGCAGGGCTTCGTCGCCGCAGGCGTCGCCGCCGGCCTCAAGTCGCCTGGCAAGCTCGACATGGCCGTCGTGGTCAACGAGGGCCCCGAGCACGTCGCCGCCGGCGTCTTCACGACCAACCGCGTGCGCGCTGCCTCCGTCACCTGGACCGAGCAGGCGATCGCCGACGGCCGGATCGACGCCGTGGTCCTCAACTCCGGTGGCGCGAACGCGTGCACCGGCGCACAGGGCTTCGCGGACGTCCACCAGCTCGCCGAGCACGTCGCGGCCCAGCTGACCGCGGCGGGACGCGAGACCGCCGCCGGGGACGTCGCCGTCGCGCAGACGGGGCTCATCGGCGTCCTGCTGCCCATGGACATCGTCACCGCAGGCGCCACCGCGGCACTGGAGGCGGCATCGGCCACGGGAGGCGACGCCGCCGCCGAGGCGATCCGCACCACCGACTCCGTGAGCAAGACCGCCGTCGCCGCGCGCGAGGGCTGGTCCGTGGGAGGCATAGCGAAGGGCGCCGGCATGCTCGCGCCCGGCATGGCCACGATGCTCAGCGTCATCACCACCGACGCGGTGATCGGCTCGGCGACCGCGAAGGCCGCGCTGACCGAGGCCGTCGCCGCGACGTTCAACCGCGTCGACTCCGACGGCTGCATGTCGACCAACGACACCGTGCTGCTGCTCGCGAACGGCGCCTCCGGCGTCGAGCCCAGCGCGGAGGTGTTCGCCGCTGCGCTGGCCGAGGTGTCCGCGTCGCTGTCGCGCCAGCTCGTGGCCGATGCGGAGGGCTCCGAGCACGACATCGCCGTCACGGTCGAGAACGCCACGTCCGAGGAGGCGGCCGAGGCCGTCGCCAGGGCCGTGACGCGCTCCAACCTGTTCAAGACCGCGATCTTCGGCCGCGACCCCAACTGGGGCCGCATCGTCTCCGCCGCAGGCACCGTGCCCGCCGACGTCGCGCCGTACGACCCGACCTTGATGGACGTCTTCGTCAACAACATCCAGGTCTGCAGGTCCCTGGGCGTGGGCGAGGACCGCAGCCTGGTCGACCTCAGCGGCCGCGAGGTGCAGGTCCGTATCGACCTGCACGCTGGCGACGCCTCGGCGACCATCTGGACCAACGACCTCACCCACGACTACGTCCACGAGAACAGCGCGTACTCCACATGACAGAGATCATCGAGACCCCCGACCTCACTCCTCAGCAGAAGGTCAGCGTCCTCATCGACGCGATGCCCTGGATCGAGGAGTTCTCCGGCGCCGTCGTCGTCGTCAAGTACGGCGGCAACGCCATGATCGACGACACGCTGAAGGCCGCGTTCGCCCAGGACATGGTCCACCTGCGCCTCATGGGCCTGCACCCCGTCGTGGTGCACGGCGGCGGCCCGCAGATCTCGTCGATGCTCGACCGGCTGGGCATCGCCAGCGAGTTCCGCGGCGGCCTGCGCGTCACCACGCCCGAGGCGATGGACGTCGTGCGCATGGTGCTCACCGGCCAGGTGTCGCGCGAGCTCGTCGGCCTCATCAACGACCACGGCCCGCTGGGCGTGGGACTGTCGGGCGAGGACGCGGGCCTGCTGCAGGCCAGGCGGCGCCACGCGACCGTGGACGGCGAGCAGGTGGACGTCGGCCTGGTGGGCGACGTCGTCAAGGTCAATCCCGCCGCCGTGCAGGACATCATCGACGCCGGCCGCATCCCCGTGGTCTCCACGGTGGCCCCGGACATCGACGACCCCACCACGGTGCTGAACGTCAACGCGGACACCGCCGCGGCCGCGATCGCCGTCGCGCTGCGCGCCCGCAAGCTCATCGTCCTCACGGACGTCGAGGGGCTGTACTCGAACTGGCCCGACCCCGCCTCGCTCATCAGCAGGATCCACGCCTCGGACGTCGAGCTGATGCTCCCGCACCTGGCCTCCGGCATGGTCCCCAAGATGGAGGCGTGCCTGCGCGCCGTCCGGGGCGGCGTCACGCGCGCCCACATCATCGACGGCCGCGAGCCGCACTCGGTGCTGACCGAGATCTTCACCACCCAGGGCATCGGCACCATGGTGGGTCCCGACGACGTGGACCTGGCGGGCTGACCATGGGGGAGACGCTCGAGCGGTACGAGTCCGCGATCATGAACACCTACGGCCGGCCGATGCTGGTGCTGAGCCACGGCGAGGGCAGCTACGTGTGGGACGAGGACGGCAAGAAGTACCTCGACCTGCTGGGCGGCATCGCCACCAACGCGCTGGGCCACAACCACCCCGCGTGGGTGGCCGCCGTGTCGAAGCAGGCCGGGACCATGGCGCACGCGTCGAACTTCTTCGCGACCGCGCCGCAGATCGAGCTGGCGGAGAAGCTGCTGGAGATCTCCGAGGCCCCAGCCGGCTCCAGGGTGTTCTTCTGCAACTCCGGCACCGAGGCCAATGAGGCGGCCATCAAGCTGTCGCGCCGCACCGGCCGCTCGAAGATCGTCGCCCTGGAGCAGTCGTTCCACGGCCGCACCATGGGCGCCCTCTCGGTGACGCACAAGCCCGCGATCCGCGAGCCGTTCGCGCCGCTGCCGGGCCCCGTCAGCTTCGTGACGCCCAACGACGTGGACGCGCTGACCGCGGCCGTCGACGGCGAGACCGCCGCGATCATGCTCGAGGTGATCCAGGGCGAGGCGGGCGTCGTCCCGCTGACCCACGAGTTCGTCGCCGCCGCCAGGCGCCTCGCCGACGAGCACGGCGCGCTGCTGATCATCGACGAGGTCCAGACGGGCATCGCGCGCACCGGCAGGTGGTTCGCCCACCAGGCCCACGCGATCGTGCCCGACGTCATGACGCTCGCGAAGGGGCTGGGAGGCGGCTTCCCCATCGGCGCCGTCGTGGCCTTCGGTGAGCGCAACGGCACTCTGCTGACCAAGGGAGCCCACGGCACCACGTTCGGCGGCAACCCGCTCGCGTGCGCCGCGGCGCTGGCCACCATCGGCGCGATCGAGGACGAGGACCTCATCGCCAACGCCGCCGCCGTGGGCGCGCATCTGAGTGTCACGCTCGGCGCGCTGCCCGGCGTGGTCGGGGTGAACGGTGCAGGGCTCCTGCTGGGCATCTACCTCGCGGGCGAGTGGGGAGCGGACGTCACGGCCGCCGCGCTCGCGGCCGGGTTCATCGTCAACACGCCGGCGCCGTCCGTGGTGAGGCTGGCCCCCGCGCTGTCGCTCACCGTGGAGCAGGCCGACACGTTCGTGAACTGGCTGCGGGCCGACCTCGAGTCGCGCCTTGCCGCCGCCGCGACGGAAGGAGAGGACGCATGAGCGCGCCGCACCACTTCCTGCGCGACGACGACCTGAGCCCTGCGCAGCAGCGCCAGGTGCTCGAGCTGGCGCTTGCGATGCGCGAGGACCGCTTCTCGCGCAAGCCGTTCGAGGGCCCGCAGGCCGTGGCCGTGCTGTTCGACAAGCCGTCGACGCGCACCAGGGCCTCCTTCTCGACCGGCATCGCCGAGCTGGGCGGCTACCCGCTCGTCATGGACGCGGGCTCCTCGCAGATGGGCCGCGGCGAGTCGGTCGCCGACACCGCGCGCGTGCTCACGCGGATGACCTCCGCGATCGTCTGGCGCACGTTCGGCCAGGACCGCATCGAGGAGATGGCGAGTCACGCCACCGTGCCGGTCGTCAACGCCCTGACGGACGAGTTCCACCCGTGCCAGATCCTCGCGGACCTCGCGGCCGTGGCCGATGCGAGGGGCGGCGTGGACACGCTCGCCGGCCTGACGCTGGCGTACGCGGGCGACGGCGCGAACAACATGGCGCACTCGTACCTGCTGGGCGGCGCGACCGCCGGCATGCACGTGAGGATCGGCACGCCCGAGGGCTACCTCCCCGACGCGCAGGTCGTGGCCGATGCCGCCGCCATCGCGGAGACCACCGGCGGCAGCGTCCTGGTGACGCACGACCCCGCCGAGGTCTTCGAGGGCGCCGACGTGGTCGCGACCGACACGTGGGTGTCGATGGGCGACGAGTCGCAGTACGACGCCCGCGAGAACGTGTTCAAGGAGTTCCAGGTCAACGCCGCCGCGATGGCGCTCGCCGCCTCGGACGCCCAGGTGATCCACTGCCTGCCCGCGTACCGCGACAAGGAGATCACCGCTGACGTCATCGACGGCCCGCAGTCGATCGTGTGGCTCGAGGCGGAGTACCGCCTGCACGCCCAGAAGGCGCTGCTGGCGTACCTCGCGGGGGTCACGGAGTGACCATGTCCGCCATCGTCCCCGCCACCAAGTCAGCGCGCCAGGCGCTGGTGCGCCGGCTGATCGAGTCCGAGGCCATCAGGTCGCAGGGCGAGCTCGCGATGCGCCTGGAGGCCCAGGGGATCCACGTCACGCAGGCCACGCTGTCGCGCGACCTCAACGATGTGGGCGCCATCAAGGTGCGAGGCGCCGACGGCGAGCTGCAGTACTCGACGCAGACCGCGATCGAGGACGCCGAGGACACCGGCGCCAGGCTGACCCGCCTGTGCGCCGAGCTGCTGCACGCGGCCGACGGCAGCGCGAACCTCGCCGTGCTGCGCACCCCGCCGGGCGCGGCCCAGTACCTCGCCTCGGCAATCGACTCGCACGACGACCACTCGGTCGTCGGCACCATCGCGGGCGACGACACCGTGCTCGTCGTCTCGCGTGACGCCACCGGCGGCCTCGCGCTCGCCACCGCATTCCTGGACCGTGCCTCCGGCGCGGTCGACTCACACGACACCTCCACGCAGAACTAGTAACCAAGGACAGCTCATGAAGGACCGCATCGTTCTCGCCTACTCCGGCGGACTGGACACCTCCGTCGCCATCGGATGGATCGCCGACGCCACCGGCGCCGAGGTCATCGCCGTGGCCGTCGACGTCGGCCAGGGCGGTGAGGACCTCGAGGTCATCCGCCAGCGCGCGCTCGACTGCGGCGCCGTCGAGGCCTACGTGGCCGATGCCCGCGACGAGTTCGCGGAGGAGTACTGCATGCCGGCGCTCAAGGCCAACGCGATGTACCACGACAAGTACCCGCTGGTCTCGGCGCTGTCGCGCCCCGTGATCGTCAAGCACATCGTCAAGGCGGCCCGCGAGTTCGGCGCCGACACCATGGCGCACGGCTGCACCGGCAAGGGCAATGACCAGGTGCGCTTCGAGGTGGGCATCGCCTCGATCGCCCCCGACATGAAGTGCATCGCGCCCGTGCGCGACCTTGCGCTGACGCGCGACAAGGCGATCGACTACGCCGAGAAGAACGGCCTGCCGATCGCGACCACCAAGTCCAACCCGTTCTCGATCGACCAGAACGTGTGGGGCCGCGCGGTGGAGACCGGCTTCCTCGAGGACATCTGGAACGCGCCCACCAAGGACATCTACGACTACACCGACGACCCGGCCTTCCCGCCGGTGCCCGACGAGGTCCTCATCACCTTCAACGAGGGCGTGCCCGTCGCGATCGACGGCCAGGACGTCACCCCGCTGCAGGCCATCGAGGAGATGAACCGCCGTGCCGGCGCGCACGGCATCGGCCGCATCGACATCGTCGAGGACCGCCTGGTGGGCATCAAGAGCCGTGAGA
>JAUIBG010000114.1 GCA_030428165.1 Actinomycetes bacterium | reverse complement strand
AGGTGGCGACCGTGAGGGTGATGTCCTCCATGGCCTCGGTCTCGTCGGGGGTGGCGCTGCCCTCGGTCTCAGTCGAGCCCGAGCAGGCGGCGAGCGTCAGCGCGACGGCGGTGAAGCCCGCAGCAGCACCGAACGCCTTGTGGCGGCGGTTGATTCTCACGATCACTCCTTTGTGTGTGTGCGGTGTGAGTTTCGGTGAATGAGAGCGCTCTCCTGTTGGCTGTGAGAGCGCTCTCACGCACTGAGTGAGACCCTAGGAGAGCGCTCTCACGAGTGTCAAGTCGACGACGGAGCGCGCCGCGGCGTCGTCGCCGAATCGTTATCGAGGCGACCGGACACGCCGGACAAGCGTGACGGAAGTCCCGCATCGGCGCCCGGCCCCGGCGCAATGCACGAGATATCGCGACTCCCCGCGAGGCACCAGCACGACGGCGCACACGACTGCGCCCGAGTCGTGCATGGGGATCGCCGCGAGACCACCCGCAGGGAGAGGACCCACTCTGCTTCCCGTTTGTCTTGTTCGGCACCGCATACGGGATCAATCGGACCGGAATCGGGTCCGGGCGCATCGCGCCCCGCGCTTCGGCGCACCGAATCGACAGTTGCCGGGTGACCCCCGCTCGGCCCGTGCTACGACCAACGGTTTCGTGCGCGAAGCGGCCCCGGTGGGGTGAGGTGCGGTGAGGTGCGGTGGGGTGACGTGCGGTGCGGTGCGGTGCGGTGCGGAGCGCGGCGGCGCGCAGCCGCCCGGCTACGCGCGCAGGCGGGCGCGGAGCAGCTCGACTGTCTCGAGTCGACCGCCATTCGCGATGAACCAGCCCTCGGCTCCCCCATCGTGCTCCTCGAGCCGGTCGAGAACCGCCTCGATCGCGTAGGCGGGGGCCTCGATCAGCTCGCGCGGCAGCTCGCTCCCGGCGACGCCGCCGTTCGCGTGCATGTGCGCCGACATAGTCCGCATGAACCGGGCGAGGACGCCGGGCATGTTGGGGCCGGTGGCGACGTAGTCCGCGACGATGTGAGCGCGCTCGGCACCCGCCAGCGACAGCGCGACGGCGACGGAGACGCCCGTGCGGTCCTTGCCAGCCGAGCAGTGGATCAGCACCGGCGCTGGAGCGGTCGCGACGGTGGAGACCACCTCCACCACGCGCATCGCTGCGGCTCCCTCGAGGAAGCCGGAGTACATCGCGGCGAGCGTGCCGTCCGCGATCGCGATGTTCGCGTCCGGCAGGACGGAGATCGCTCGGACGTCGCACACCTCGGCCCACGGGTGTTCGGCGCTGGCCTCCCCGGGCGCGCGCGTGTCGACGACCGTGCTGGGCGGCCACACCACCGAGTCGGGATCCTCGTCACCCACGTGCGGAGCGTCGGAACGCAGCAGCACGCCGGCGCTGATCCCGTCGACGAGCTCCGCCACATCGCGAAGGTTGGCCAGGCGGTCGGGTGCGTCGTTCATCGTCATACCGTCCTCGTGCTCGTCGGTTCTCTACCGCGACCCTATCCCCGCTGGCAGCACGCTCTTTCACCGCTCTGGCGCCGGAACCGCCGTCGCCGCATACTGACGCTGTGAAGCCCCGTCGCCTCGCGGTCGTCGCCGTCGCCACCGCCGCGGTCCTCGCCCTCGCGTCCTGCTCCGACCCCGAGCCGCTGGTCGATCCCGACAGTCCCGTCGCCAGCTACTCGTGGAGCCGTTCCGACGGAGGAATGGACGCGCTGGCGAGCGGCTACCTTCTGCTCCTCGACGGCTGTCTCGTCATCTCATCCACCGAGGACGCGGTCGATGCAGGGAGCATCGTCGTGCCCGTGTTCTCGCGGTCGTATGGTTCGTGGGACGTGGAGACGCAACGGCTCACCTACGACCCGATCACCTACGACCTGGGCGCATACGTCGAATTCGGGGGCGGGTTCGTCGACTACGACCCGCTGTCGAATCTCGACCTGCCGGATGCCTGCGCACGGTTTGCTGACGGCGACGGCATCTTTCTGGTGCAGGAGTAGGCGACCTACCGGGCGATCGTCGCCTGGCCGATGACGCGGCTGCCCTGGTACGCGACGAGCGACTGCCCGGCGGCCACCCCTCGCATCGGCTCGTGGAGATCCGCGACGACTCGATCGCCGTCGCGCACGATCGTCGCCCGCACCGGAGCGCCGTGCGCGCGCACCTGGACCTCGCACTCGGTCGGCTCGATCGCCTGAACGTCGGGCGCGAGCCACACGGTGCTCTCCCCCGTCACCCGGCGCACGGTCAGCAGCGTCTCGGGACCCACGGTCACGACGTTGCGCTCGGTGTCGACGCCGGTGACATACCTGGGCTTGCCATCCGATGCGGGTCGCGGCAGGGCGAGGCCCTTGCGCTGGCCGACCGTGTAGGCGTACGCACCGGAGTGGGCGCCGACGACCTCGCCCGACTCGTCGAGGATGTCGCCGGGGCGCTCCCCCAGCTCGCGCTGCAGGAAGCCTTTGGTGTCGCCGTCGGCCACGAAGCAGATGTCGTAGCTGTCAGGCTTGTTGCTCACACCCAGGCCGCGCACGGCGGCCTCGGCCCGCACCTCCGCCTTCGAGCGCATCGCGCCGAGCGGGAACATCGACCTTGCCAGCTTCTCGGGGCCCATCACCGCCAGGACGTACGACTGGTCCTTGGCCGCGTCGGCCGCGCGGTGGAGCTCACGCACGCCGTCGTCGCGGATCTCGATCCGCGCGTAGTGGCCGGTCGCGACGGCGTCGAAGCCCAGCGCATCGGCGCGGTCCAGGAGCGTGTCGAACTTGATGTGCTCGTTGCAGCGCACGCACGGGTTGGGCGTCCGGCCGGCCTCGTACTCGGACAGGAAGTCCTTCACGACGGTGTCCTGGAACTCCTCCGAGAGATCCCACACGTAGTACGGGATGCCGAGCTTGTCCGCCGCGCGCCGCGCATCGTTCGAGTCCTCGATCGAGCAGCAGCCGCGCGAACCGCTCCTGAACTGGTCCCGGTTGCGGCTGAGCGCCATGTGGACGCCGACCACGTCATGGCCGGCCTCGACGGCGCGCGCGGCCGCGACGGCGGAGTCGACTCCGCCGGACAGCGCGGCCAGCACTCTCATGGGGACTCCAGGTAGCGGTACGGGGTGCACCAGTCTACCTGCGGCGCTCAGCCGATCCCGAGGGCTCAGCCCACCCGCGTCGTCCCCGAGTCGAGAACCTGCAGGATGCCGGACGGCTCGCCGAGCGCAGCCGCCGTCGCGGTCGCGGCGGCGTCGACGTGCAGCGCGCGATCCCCATGCGGCGCATCGAACCATGTGCCCTCGCCCCACAGCTCGCCGTAGCGCAGCACCAGGCCGGAGGTCTTGAGCACCTCGTGCTCGAGGTGCTTCACCGGACCGCGGGCTGGAGCTGGCACGGCGAACGCGATCGACTGCGCGATCACTCGCGCGCCGACCACCTGGGCCGCCTCGACGAGGTTATCCGTCCCGACCGTCCGCACCCTGCCAAGAGCACGCAGCTTCAGCACGAGCGCCGCACGGGAGTCAGGAAGGTCGGTGACCTGGTGCATCACCAGGTCGGGCGCTGCGTCCTCGACGACGCGCAGCACCACGTCTCGCTCGAGGATGTCGACGACCCTGGCCTCCACGCCCGCAGCCAGCAGCGACGGCACCTTCTCGGGCGACCTCGTCAGGCCGATCACCTCGTGGCCGGCCGCGACCAGCAACGGCACGAGCCTTGCCCCGATGACGCCGGTCGCGCCGGCCAGCAGTATCCTCACGCCGCCATGATGTCAGCGCCGGGACGCCCGCGCGCGCTCGATCGCGTGCGGAAGGGCGTGCAGCAGCGCGTCGACGTCCTCCTGCGAGGTGGTCCAGCCCATCGAGATCCGCAGCGCGCTGCCGGCGGCCGCCCCGCCGAACCCCATCGCCTCGACCACATGGCTGGGCTGCACGACACCCGCGTTGCAGGCGGCGCCGTTGGACGCATCGACGCCCGCACCGTCGAGCAGGAACAGCATCGCCTCGGACGGGGCTGCCTCGACGACGGCGCTGACGATGCCCGGCAAGCGGCCCGTCCCGACCGGCGGGCCGGTGACGGTCACGCCGGGCATCCCCGCCAGTGCATCGGCCAGGTGGGAAGCGAGTGCGCGCAGTCGCGGGACTTCCGCGCCGATGCTGTCCTCGGCCTCGCGCAGTGCGGCCACCGCCGCGACCGCGCCGGCGACGTTGACGGTGCCCGCGCGCAGTCCGCGTTCCTGTCCCCCGCCACGCAGCAGCGGAGCCATCTGGGCGCGCCTCGCGGGCACGGCGCCGTCCACACGCCGGGCGAGCATCACCCCGACTCCTCCAGGGCCTCCCCACTTGTGGGCCGAGGCGAACGCGACGGTCGCGCCGGAGTCGCGGAAGGTCCATGGGACATGGCCGATGCTCTGCGCCGCGTCGACGACCAGCGGCGCCTGAGTCCTCTCCACCAGCGGGGCGAGCTCGGGGACGGGCTGGATCGCTCCGGTCTCGTTGTTCGCGGACTGGACCGCGACGAGGCACACGGGACCGCGTCCCGGGGAGAGTTGGCGCGCGGCCTCGTCGAGGTCGAGCACGCCTGTCCGCGTCACGGGCAGTGCGCTGATCTGCGCGCCGCGGTCGGTCAGAGCGGCGAGGGGCTCGAGAACCGCGTGGTGCTCGATCGTGCTGTGCAGCACCCTGCCCTCAGGCCGCTCGGCCCACAGCCCGTGGACCGTGGAATTCGCCGCCTCAGTGGCACCGGAGGTGAAGACGACCTCGGTCGGGTGCGCGCCGATCAGCGCGGCGAGCTCCTCTCTGGCGGTCTCGAGCGCGCCGTTCGCCGCTCGCCCGGTGGCGTGCACAGAGGAGGGGTTCCCGAACGTCGCCAAAGCCTCGACGTACGCCTCGCGCGCGACGGGGCGCATGGGCGACGTCGCGGCGTGGTCGAGGTAGTGCCTCACCGGCCCTCCCCTCCGTGACCGCGGGCGCTACTGGCCGCGGTGCGCCTTGATGGTCTCGATCGCCTGCGGGATCACGTCGAACAGCGATCCCACCACACCGAAGTCGCTGATCTCGAAGATCGGCGCATCGGGGTCGAGATTGATGGCCACGACCGTGCCCGACGCCTGCATGCCGCCGCGGTGGTGCACCGCTCCGGAGATCCCGCATGCGACGTAGAGCGCCGGCGTCACGGTCGTGCCGGTCTGGCCCACCATGTGCTCGTGGCTGATCCAGCCCTCGTCGGTCGCGTCGCGGGAGGCGCCGACAGCGCCGCCCAGCAGCTCCGCGAACTCGCGGATCAACGTGTAATCGCCGTTCGTTCCGCGGCCTCCGGAGACGACGACAGGCGCCTCGGCCAGCGGCACGCCCTCATCCTGCGCGACGTGCTCGATCGCGGTGACGGTGACGGCGGTTGCGGGGAGGTCGGCGGCGATCTCGACGAGCGCGGGGTGGGCCGACGGACCGGCCTCGACGGCCTGAGTGGTGTTGGGGCGCAGGCCCACGATCGCCTTGTCCGTCTCGATGCGCGTGCGCACGTTCCACGTCGCGGCGAACACGGTCTGATCGGTCTCGATGTGACCGTCGACCAGCGCGGCTCCTGCGGCGTCCACCACCATGCCCGCCCCGGTGGCGAGCGCGAGGCGCGTGGCCGTCTCCTTGTTCACGAACGTCGAGACCATGAGCACGGTGGCGGCATCGGCCGATGCCTCCTCCAGCAGTGCGGCGGCCACCTCAGGAAGGCGGCCGGCATCCCCGGCGTCACCGTGGCGCACCTCGGTGGCGCCGTAGCGGCCCAGCAGGGCGACCGCATCGGCGGAGGGCGTGCCGCCGAGCCACACCGCGACAGGCGTGCCGAGCGAGCGGGCGAGGGTCAGGATCTCAAGCGTGGGAGCGGCGACCTGATCGCCGCGGTGCTCCACGAGGACGGCGACGGTCACGCGAGCCCCCTCTCGATGAGGAACGTGGCGAGGGCGGCGCCGCCCTCCCCCTTGTCGGTGACGATCTGGCGGTTCTCACGCGGCGGGCGCTCGGAGGCGTCGAGCACCGTGGTGCGCGCGGCACCGGCGCCCACCGACGCGGGATCGAGGCCCAGGTCCGCGAGCGTCCACACCGGAATCTCCGCCTTGCGCGCCGCCATGATGAGTTTGAAGTTGGGGAAGCGCGGCTTGTTGAGCTCGTCGGTCACCGACACCACGGCGGGCAGCGGAGCCGAGAGTGTCACGTGCGCGTCGGGGTGGTGCTGGACCACGGTGACCGCGCCGTCCGCGACGGACAGCTCGGACGCGAGCGTGGCCTGCGGCCAGCCGAGCCCGGCCGCGAGCGCTGTGGGCAGCATCGACGTGAGCCCGTCGAGCGCCGCCATGCCGGTGATCACCAGGTCGAGCGGCGACTCGTCGTGGACCTTGCGGACTGCGGCGGCAATGACCGATGCCGTGCCGAAGACGTCAGATCCGGCGAGGGCCACGTCGGAGACGTGGATTGCCGACGTCGCCCCGAGCTGGAGGGCCTTGCGGACCGCGGCATCGGCGTCTGGACCGCCCACGGTGAGCGCGATGACCTCGCCCTCGCCCGCGGCCTCGACCAGCTGGAGCGCGGCCTCGACCGCGTTCTCGTCGAGCTCGTTCATCGTGCCGTCGTCGGCCGTGCGCGTCACCGAGCCATCGGTGAAGGAGCGCTGCGACTGGAGATCGGGCACATGCTTGACCGGAACCAGGATGCGCATGGTTCCAGAGTAGTGCGGCGCCGGCGATTCCCTGTCAGACCACGGTCACGATCACGTCCACGGTGGCATAGCCCGGCGCCGTCGCCGTGACAGTGATCTCGCCTGGACCGTCGGCCTCGACGACCGCGAGCGCGCGGCCGTCGAACGTCCTCCAGGTCGCATCGGCGAAGCGCTCCACCGTCTGCGGATTGGCGCTGCACATGCCGGCCAAGTGCCCAGCGCCGTCCACGGAGACGGTCACCTCGACGTCGCGGTCGACGGCGAGGACGCCGTCGGCGTCGCGGAGCTCGAGCGCGACGTACGCGAGATCGCGCGCGCCCGCGGTCAGCTCCGTGCGGTCGGCGCTCGCGATCAGCGCGGAGTCCCCCGCCGTCGTCAGTGCGGTGCGACCGGTCTCCACGCCGTCGCACCACGCGACCGCCGTGAGAGTGCCAGGCCGGTACTCGACGCGGAAGTCGGCCAGCATCGGCATCCGCTCGCCGACGCCCGCGCGCCCCACCTCGACGCCGTCGAGCTCGAGCACCACCTCATCGGCGTCGGCGTAGACCTCGACGGCCACCTCCGTGCCCTCGGCGCCCTTCCAGGTCCAGGACGACACCGTGTCGCTCCACGCCCACGGCGTCTGCATCACGACGGTGTGACCCGCGCGCGACGGACGCTGCACGGCGATGTAGGGCTCGGCACGCAGGCCGAACACCGTCTCGCGGTAGTAGGAGACGGGACGGCGCCAGCCGGTGATGTCGATGTCGCCGCACGAGGCGGTCAGGAACGGGTACTCCCGTGCCAGACCGGTGAGCTCGGCGTCGTCCTCTGCGTAGGTGACGGCGCCGATGCCGACCTCGCCCAGATAGTCCCAGCCCGTCCAGGTGAAGTCGCCGATGACGTGCGGGTGCTCCAGCACCTTCTGCCACAGTCCGCCGATGTGTGCCGGGAACGTCTCGGAGCCCACGAGCACCCGGTGAGGATGCAGCTCCGCGTCGAGCGCGTACCTGGTGTCCGCGTAGTTCAGGCCGAGCACGTCGAGCGCCGCGCTGGACTCCTCGATCCGGCGCGTCGCCGACTCCGTCGCGGACAGCGCGTTGAAGGCCTCGGACGCATCGGCCATCTGCTCATTGAGGCCGGCCTCGGACTCGGTGAGATCGCCCACCTCGTCGAGGACCGCGAGCGCGACGTTGACGCCGTTCGTGACGAGCCTCGTCGGGTCGAGCACGCGCACGTACTCGGCGAGCTCGCGCGCGAGCGCCCCGCCATGGGGCGTCCCGACC
>JAUIBG010000113.1 GCA_030428165.1 Actinomycetes bacterium | reverse complement strand
GACCGCATCCTCAGCATGATCGTCAGCCAGGGGCCGATCGCCGCCGCGACGATTGCCGAGAGCCTGGGCGTGACCTCCGCTGGAGTCCGCCGCCATCTCATCGCGCTCGCGGACGACGGTCTGATCACCGACCACGAGCCTCCCGGCCAGCAGCATCGCGGACGCGGGCGCCCCGCCCGGTCCTATGTGGCGACCACCGAGGGCCAGAGTGCCCTCGAGTCCGAGTACGCCGACGTCGCCGTCGACGCGATGGGATTCCTGCGCCAGCGTGGCGAGCTCGTCGACTTCGTCGAGGCGAAGGCCGCCGAGCTCGAGGCCGCCGTGGCGGACCAGATCCCCGCAGGCGCCCCCATGGAGGAGCGCGTCAACGCCCTGTCCGACGCGCTCGCCGAGCACGGCTACGCCACCTCGGTGCGCCCCGGTCCCGGCGGCTTCACCGTCCAGCTCTGCCAGGGCCACTGCCCGGTCCAGTCGATCGCCGAGGCCACCCCGGAGTGGTGCGAGGCGGAGACCCGGGCCTTCTCCCGACTCCTGGACGTCCACGTCCAGCGGCTCAGCACGCTCGCAGGCGGCGCGCACGTCTGCACCACGACCATCCCCGTTTCAACCCCGAAGGAGCGCTGACACATGTCCGCACCCACCGACGCGTCACGGCCGATGACGCAGGACGAGACCATCGCGTCCATCGGCAACTACCAGTTCGGCTGGCACGACTCCGACTCCGCCGGAGCGCTCGCCAAGCGCGGCCTCAACGAGGACGTCGTCAAGGAGATCTCCACCCTGAAGGACGAGCCGCAGTGGATGCTCGACCTGCGCCTCAAGGGCCACAGGCTGTTCGGCAAGAAGCCCATGCCGCAGTGGGGCGCCGACCTGTCGGGCATCGACTTCGACAACATCAAGTACTTCGTGCGCTCGACCGAGAAGCAGGCCCAGACCTGGGACGACCTGCCCGAGGACATCAAGGCGACCTACGACAAGCTGGGCATCCCTGAGGCGGAGAAGCAGCGCCTCGTCGCCGGCGTCGCGGCGCAGTACGAGTCCGAGGTCGTCTACCACCAGATCCGCGAGGACCTCGAGGAGCAGGGCGTCATCTTCCTCGACACCGACACCGCGCTCAAGGAGCACCCCGAGCTCTTCCAGGAGTACTTCGGCACCGTCATCCCCCCGGGCGACAACAAGTTCGCCGCGCTCAACACCGCAGTGTGGTCGGGCGGCTCGTTCGTCTACGTGCCGCCGGGCGTCCACGTCGAGATCCCGCTGCAGGCCTACTTCCGCATCAACACGGAGAACATGGGCCAGTTCGAGCGCACGCTGATCATCGCGGACGAGGGCTCGTACGTGCACTACGTCGAGGGCTGCACCGCGCCGATCTACTCGTCCGACTCGCTGCACTCCGCGGTCGTCGAGATCGTCGTGAAGAAGAACGCCCGCGTGCGCTATACGACCATCCAGAACTGGTCTAACAACGTCTACAACCTGGTGACCAAGCGCGCCACGGCCGCCGAGGGCGCGACCATGGAGTGGATCGACGGCAACATCGGCTCGAAGGTCACCATGAAGTACCCGGCAGTGTGGCTCATGGGCGAGCACGCCAAGGGCGAGACCCTGTCGATCGCCTTCGCAGGCGAGGGACAGCACCAGGACACCGGCTCCAAGATGGTGCACGCTGCCCCCAACACCTCGAGCTCGATCGTGTCCAAGTCCGTCGCCCGTGGCGGCGGACGCGCGTCCTACCGCGGACTCGTGCAGGTGCTCGAGGGCTCGAAGAACTCGAAGTCCAACGTGCTGTGCGACGCGCTGCTCGTGGACCAGATCTCCCGCTCCGACACCTACCCGTACGTCGACGTCCGCGAGGACGACGTCCACATGGGCCACGAGGCGACGGTGTCCAAGGTGTCCGAGGACCAGCTGTTCTACCTCATGAGCCGCGGCCTCGACGAGACCGAGGCCATGGCGATGATCGTGCGCGGCTTCGTCGAGCCCATCGCGCGCGAGCTCCCCATGGAGTACGCGCTCGAGCTCAACCGACTTATCGAACTGCAGATGGAAGGAGCGGTGGGTTGACCCTCACTGATCACTCGAAGGCCGTCCTCGACGGCTCGCACTCGCACGGCGCCTCGGTGGGCGGCGGCGAGTTCGTCCCCGAGTCCTCGCGTGCGGCCCGCCTCACCTCGTTCGACCCGGAGGCGTTCGGCGTCCCGACCGGTCGCGAGGAGGAGTGGCGCTTCGCTGCCCTCAAGGACCTGAAGCCGCTGTTCGGCGCCGCCGAGGGCGACGCCGTGGCGCCGTGGAGCGTCTCTGACCTTCCCGCCGGCGTGACGCTGGAGGAGATCGACCGCGACGCGTTCGTCGCCGGCGCCGCGCGCGAGCCCGGCGACCTGCTGGGCGCCGTGGCGGTCGCGCACGCCTCCGGCATCGCCAGGCTGTCCGTCGCGCCGTCGACCGTGGTCGACGAGCCGATCACGGTGACCGTCAAGGGCTCCGGCGAGGACGTGCGCCACGCGATGTCCGTCGAGGTCGGCGAGAACGCCGAGGCGACCGTCATCGTCGACCGTGCCGGCACCGCGACCGTCGGCGAGTTCGTCTCGGTGGTGCTGGGCCAGAACGCCTCGCTCAACCTCGTGCTGCTGCAGCAGTGGGACGACGACGCCGTCCACGGCGGCGAGGTCGTCGCCTCGCTCGGCAAGGACGCGCGCCTGCGCGGCTCCGTCGTGACGCTCGGCGGCAAGGCCGTGCGCCTGAACTCCACGGTGACGCTGGCAGGAGAGGGCTCGTCGGTCGACCTGTTCGGACTGTACTTCGCCGACCAGGGCCAGCACTTCGAGCACCAGGTGTTCGTCGACCACGCCGCCCCGAACGCGCGTTCCCGCGTGACCTACAAGGGCGCGCTGGCCGGCGCATCGGCCCGCACCGTGTGGATCGGCGACGTGCTGATCCGCAAGGCGGCCGAGGGCACGGACACGTACGAGCTCAACCGCAACCTGGTGCTCACCGAGGGTGCGCGCGCCGACTCGGTGCCCAACCTCGAGATCGAGACGGGCGAGATCGAGGGCGCGGGCCACGCGTCCGCGACCGGTCGCTTCGACGAGGAGCAGACGTTCTACCTGCGCTCGCGCGGCATCTCCGAGGAGATGGCGCGTCGCCTGGTCGTGCGCGGCTTCTTCGCTGACCTCGTGCACGAGATCGGCGTTCCCTCGGTCGAGGAGAGCCTCCTCAAGGCGATCGACATCGAGCTGGAGCACGTGAACGAGCTGGAGAGCGCGGATGACTGACCAGGTCGCCTGCCGCCTCGACGAGCTGGAGCCCGGCTCTGCGCTGCAGGCCGAGCTCACGCTCCCGGACGGCTCCGACACCCCGGTGGCGATCGTGCGCACCGAGGACGGCGACGTGTACGCGATCGGCGACGTCTGCACCCACGGCGAGGTCTCGCTCAGCGAGGGCGACGTCGAGGGCTGCGAGATCGAGTGCTGGGCCCACGGCGGACGCTTCGACGTGCGCACCGGCCAGGCCACCGAGCTTCCCGCGTTCAAGGCGGTCCCCGCCTACCCGACCCGCATCGAGGACGGCAACGTCCTCGTGGACATCGACTCGCCGCTCACCGCAGCGGCGTCCTGACACTTCTGACGACTCACCACTGGAGCAATCAATGAGCACCCTGGAAATCCGCAACCTGCACGCCTCGGTCGAGACGCCCGAGGGCACCAAGCAGATCCTCAAGGGCGTCGACCTGACCATCAAGTCGGGCGAGACGCACGCGATCATGGGCCCGAACGGCTCGGGCAAGTCCACGCTGGCTTACTCGCTGGCCGGCCACCCCAAGTACGAGATCACCGAGGGCAGCGTCCTGCTCGACGGCGAGGACGTCCTCGAGATGAGCGTCGACGAGCGCGCCAAGGCGGGCCTGTTCCTCGCGATGCAGTACCCCGTCGAGGTCCCTGGCGTGTCCGTGTCGAACTTCCTCCGCACCGCCAAGACCGCGATCGACGGCGAGGCCCCCAAGCTCCGCACGTGGGTCAAGGACGTCAAGGCGTCGATGGAGCAGCTGCGCATGGACCCCGCGTTCAACGAGCGCGGCGTCAACGAGGGCTTCTCCGGCGGTGAGAAGAAGCGCCACGAGATCCTGCAGATGGAGCTGCTCTCGCCCAAGATCGCGATCCTCGACGAGACCGACTCCGGCCTCGACGTCGACGCGCTGCGCATCGTCTCCGAGGGCGTGAACCGCGTCAAGGAGAACACCGGGCTCGGCGTCATGCTGATCACGCACTACACGCGCATCCTGAACTACATCACCCCCGACTTCGTGCACGTCTTCGTCGACGGCAAGATCGCCGAGGAGGGCGGCCCCGAGCTCGCCGAGCGCCTCGAGGCCGAGGGCTACGACAGGTTCCTGGCCTCCGCGTGATCACCCCTGAGCAGATTCGCGACGACTTCCCGATCCTGGCCCGCGAGGTCAGGAACGGGAAGCCGTTGATCTACCTCGACTCGGCAGCGACGGCTCAGAAGCCCACCGCCGTGATCGAGGCGGTCGACGCGTTCTACCGCACCACCAATGGTGCGGTGCAGCGCGGCGCGCACCTGCTCGCGGAGGAGTCCACCGCGGCTTTCGAGGATGCTCGCGCCACCGTCGCGCGCTTCGTCGGTGCTCAGTCCGGCGAGATCGTCTGGACCGAGAACGCGACCTACGCCCTCAACACGGTGGCGACGGGCATCGCGCACGCGAGCGCCGGCATCGGCGGCGAGGCCGCGGCCCGCTACCGCATCGGCCCCGGCGACGAGATCGTCGTCACCGCGACGGAGCACCACGCGAACCTCGTGCCGTGGCAGCAGCTCGCGGCCATCACCGGCGCGACGCTCACCTGGATCCCGATCGACGGCGAGGGCCGCGTCGATCTCGACAACCTCGACACCGTCATCACGGACCGGGCCAAGGTCGTCGCGTTCACGCACGTGTCGAACGTGACGGGACTGGTCACGCCCGTGGAGCCGATCGTGGCGCGCGCGAAGCACGTCGGCGCGATCACGGTGCTCGACGCCTGCCAGTCCGTGCCCCACATGCCGGTCGACCTCCACGCCCTGGGTGTCGACTTCGCCGCGTTCTCCGGGCACAAGATGCTCGGGCCGACCGGCATCGGCGCCCTCTACGGCCGGGCCGAGATGCTCGAGACGCTGCCGCCCGCCGTCTTCGGAGGCGGCTCGGTCGCGACCGTGACGATGGAGCAGACCACGTGGCTGGACGCGCCGCAGCGCTTCGAGTCCGGCACCCAGCCCGTCGCGCAGGCGGTCGGCATGGCCGCTGCGGTGGAGTACCTCGAGGCCATCGGCATGGAGAACGTCGCGCAGCACGAGCGCGAGCTCGGCGCGATCATGCGCGCCGGCGCCGCCGAGCTTGAGGGCGTGCGCCTGCTCGGCCCCGTCGATGGGGGAGACCGCGACCTGATCGGCATCGCAGCGGTCGCCGTCGAGGGCGTGCACACCCACGATGTGGGCCAGGTGCTCGACGACCGCGGCATCGCCGTGCGCGTCGGCCACCACTGCAACCACCCGCTGCACAAGCACTTCGGCCTGACCGGCTCGACCCGCGCCAGCACCCATGTGTACAACACCGAGGATGACGCGCGCGCATTCGTCGAGGCGCTGGCCGCCGTCCGACCGTTCTTTGGAGTGAGCTGATGAGCGACCTCGAGCAGATGTACCAGCAGGTCATCATGGACCACGCGAAGCAGGGCAGGGGCAAGGGCCTCGTGGACGCCCAGTCGCGCCGGATCGGCGAGTCGCACCAGGTCAACACGACCTGCGGAGACGAGGTGACCCTGCGCGTCGGGCTGAACGGCGAGCACATCGACTCGCTGTCGTGGGACGGCGCGGGCTGCTCGATCTCCCAGGCGTCGGTCTCGGCGATGACCGAGATCCTCGCCGACACGGACATCGACACGTTCGAGGAGGCGTTCGACGCGTTCAGGGAGCTCATGCACTCGCGCGGCGAGCCCCTGGACGACGAGCACCTCGAGGACCTGCTGGGCGACGCGAACGCGTTCGTCGGAGTGGGCAAGTACCCGGCGCGCATCAAGTGCGCCATGCTGGGATGGTCGGCGCTGCGCGATGCGCTCGCCAAGGCCCAGTCGTAGACAGTTTCGCAAGGAGGACAGCAATGGCGACCCCGACCCCCACCAACGCCGCCGATGTCGAGGAGGCGCTCCGCGACGTCATCGACCCCGAGCTCGGCATCAACGTCGTCGACCTCGGACTCGTCTACGGCGTCGCGATCGACGAGAACTCGCATGCGGTGATCGACATGACGCTCACCTCGGCCGCGTGCCCGCTGACCGACGTGATCGAGGACCAGGCCGGCCAGGTGCTGGACGGCCTCGTCACGGGCTTCCGCATCAACTGGGTGTGGATGCCGCCGTGGGGCCCCGACAAGATCACCGCCGAGGGTCGCGAGCAGCTGCACGCGCTCGGATTCAACGTCTAGTCCGGAGCCTCGGATGCCCGCCGTCGTCGCGCTGATCCGCGGCATCAACGTCGGCGGGCGCAACAAGGTCCCGATGGCCGGGCTGCGGGCGGCTCTGGCCGACGTCGGCTTGGCCGGCGCGCGCACCTACATCCAGTCGGGCAACGTCGTGGTCGACACGGTGCTGGCTCCCGCCGAGGTGGCCGATGCCGTTGCCGGGGTGCTCGAGGAGTCCTTCGACGTCTCGACGGTGGTCGTCGCAGTGTCGGGAGCCGATGTGCTGGCGACCGTTGACGGAGCCCCCGACGGGTTCGGCGAGGACGACGGGACCTATCGCCACGACGTCGTGTTCCTGGCGCCCGACCTGTCCGTCGATGAGGCTGCCTCCGCAGTCTCCGCGCGCGACGGCATCGACGAGGTGTGGCAGGGCGACAGGGTGCTGTACTTCCGTCGCATCTCTGCGCAGGCGACCAAGAGCTACCTTCCCAAGCTGGCCTCGACGCCGCAGTACGCGCGGATGACGGTCCGGAACTGGCGCACGACCCGCGCGATCGCGGATCTGGTGAGCGCCTGACCGCAGTCCCTGGCGCACGGAGTCGCGGCGTGACATCCTGACCGCATGACGGCTGACGGCGGCCTCGAGGAGCGCATCGCGCGCACCCTCGGCTCAGTGGTCGACGCGGAGTCGCGTCGCATGTTCGGCGGCGTCGCGTACCTCATCGAGGGCAACATGGCCGTCGCGCTGATGGGGGACGGCGACCTGCTCGCGAGGGTCGGTCCCGAGGCAGCGGCGCGCTACGCGGACGGCTCCACGGCCGATCACATGGTGATGGGCGGCGGTCGGCCGATGCCGGGGTGGCTCCGCGTCCGCGCCGATGCCGTGGCCACCGACGGCGCCCTGCGGGAGTGGATCGGGCGGTGCGTGGCGTTCACCACGGCGCTCCCGCCGCGCGCCACCAGCGCCCGCTGAGAGCCGCCAGGCGGCCGTCTAGAGGCCCAGCACCCCGAAGAGGTCGCAGGCCGCCGGCCCGTTCTCGTATCCGTGCACCACGGCGCTGCGACGCTGCTCGGATGTGCCGTGCGTGAAGGTGTGAGGCTGCGCCTCGCCCTGGATCGTCTCCTGGATGCGGTCGTCGCCGATCGACTCCGCGGCCGCCAGGGCGTTGTCGAGCTGGTCGGAGGTGATCGGGGCGAGGAAGGTCTGGCCCGTGTCGGGGTCGATCGTGGTCGAGGCGTCCCCGAGCCAGTCGCCGGCGAGGCAGTCCGCCATCAGCTCGACCCTGACCGTGTCGGAGTCCGCGCCGGTGGTGGTGCGGTCCGCGACGTTGAACACGCCCATGAGGTTCTCGATGTGGTGCGCGTACTCGTGCGCGACGACGTACACCTCAGCCGTGGGCCCAGCCTCGTAGCCGAACTCGTACAGCGAGGCGAAGAAGGTCGTGTCGAGGTAGATCGTCTGGTCGGTGGGGCAGTAGAACGGTCCGGTCGCGCCCGACGCCGTGCCGCACGCCGAGGACGTCGTGCCGTCGAAGACGACCACGCCTGGCTGCCGGTATTCGACACCGAGCTGA
>JAUIBG010000112.1 GCA_030428165.1 Actinomycetes bacterium | reverse complement strand
GCCGAACTCGGCGATCATGCGCGTCGCGAGCCCCAGGTAGCGCGAGTCGCGCGTGAGCTCCTTGCCCACCGCGGTCACGCCCAGCACCGGCATGCCGACCCTGAGCCCGTCGTTGATGAGGGTGTTGAGGTTGAGGATCGACTGGGTCTCCCCCTCGCCGCCGATGAAGACCTGCACCGCGACTGCCGCGGCGTCGATCCTCACGGCGTCCTCGATGTCCATCGCGAGGCGCTCGTCCGAGAGCTCCTTGAGGATCGAGGGGCCGCCAGACGCGCGCAGGACGAGCGCGTTGGAGCTCGACGAGGGCACCGCGGAGCGGAAGATGCCGCGCGTGGCCATGAGCGCATCGGCGTACGGCGCGAGCGGCACGATGTTGAGGTCGACGCGCTCAAGGCCCCTGGTGGGGCCCTGGAAGTAGCCGTGGTCGAACGCGAGCATCGTGGTGTGCCCGTCGTCCTGGAAGATGCGGGACAGGCGGTGCTGCATGCCGAAGTCCAGCTGGCCGCTGCCCTTGATGTGGAAGCCGTGGTTCTCCTGCGGGCGGTCGAGCCCGTAGTCCTTGGCGTTGATGTTGCCGTCGAGGTCGGCCATGAGGGTTTCTCCTTGTACTCGAGTGGTGTGGCTAGTGGTCGGTGCCGGGGAAGGCGGGCACCGGCTCGCCCGGGACCCACGGGATCTTGATGGTGTCGCCGGGGCTGGCAGGGGACTTGATGAAGACCATCCGGAAGTCCGCTCCGGACTCGTTGACGAGGTAGTGCATCTCGCCCGGCTCGCAGCGGACGACGTCTCCGGGGCGGAGCGTGGTGCTGCCGGCGCAGTCGATCCACAGCGTGCACTCGCCCTCGAGCACGATGAAGCTCTCGTCGCAGTGCTCGTGGATGTGGTTGTCCATCTGGTCGCCGTCGCGCATGCGCAGGACGCCGATGTCGCTGCTGGGCCCCTGGATCAGGTACGCCGGGCCCCAGTCGCCGTTGCGGTAGGAGGCCCCGATCATCGATGCGGATTCCATGTGTCCTTCTTCCTTGATCTCGTCGGGGCCTAGATGACCCGCTCGTTGCCGCCGTCGATGGGCACCTGGGCACCCGTCGTCGACGCGAAGGTGCCGTCCGCCATCGCGCACACCATGCGGCCCACGTGCTTCGACGTGACCTCGGTGCTGAGGAGGTTGCGGCGCTTGTACTCGTCGACGGTCATGCCGTAGTGCCTGGCCCTCTTCTCGAGGAGCTCCGGCGTCCACAGCGCGGTGTCGAAGACCGCATCGGGGTGGACCATGTTGACCCGGATCCCGGCGGGGGCCCACTCCAGCGCGGCGACGCGTGAGAGCTGCGTCAGCGCCGCCTTGGAGGACGAGTAGGCCGCCGCGCCGGGCCCGGGGGCCGCGACGTTCTTGGAGGCGATCACGACGACGTTGCCGCCGCCTGGCGCCAGGGCGAGGAAGGGCTGGACGAGGCCGTAGAGGATGGCCACCGCGTCCACGTTGACGGCCATGGTCTTGCGCCACATGCCGGGATCGAGGTCGGTGAGGTGCTGGGCGGTCGGGAAGATGCCGGCGCTGACGACGACAATGTCGATGCCGCCGAAGGCGTCGACACCCGCGGCGATCGCGGCACGCTGCGCGTAGGCGTCGGTGACGTCGACCTGCAGGCCCAGCCATTCAGGACCGTCGAAGGTCGCAGCGACCGAGTCGGACAGGTCCCAGCCGACCACGCAGGCACCCGCGTCGAGCAGTGCCTCCGCGCACGCGCGGCCGATGCCGGATGCGGCTCCCGTGACGAGCGCGACGCGTCCGCGCAGGGGCGCCTCGGCGGTGGCCCTGGTCTTCTTGGCCGCCTGGGGCGCCCAGAGCCTGAGCATGTCGCAATGCGCAGGGGCCGCAGGCGCGTATCCGCCGAGCGCCTCCGCGATCGAGGCGGTCGCGATCGTGTGGCGCGTGATGTCCCACGCCTTCACGGACTCCTTCGCGGTACGGCCCGCGGTGAGCACGCCCCAGTCGCGGTCGAGCACGACCTTGGGCCAGTCCTCGTCGGCGGCCGTGCCCGATGCGACGCCGCCCCGCGCGCTGGCGTTGCGGCGGTGCGCCAGACGCGCGCCGTAGGCGTCGAGGTCCCTCCCGACCATCGGCTCGGGGCCGGTCCAGTTGGCGTGGTCGGGGGTCACGGGACCGCGGCGCATCGCCTCGACGAGCCGCGAGCTTCCGACGGCGGCTGCAGCCGCACCCGACGCCTCGCGGCGCATCACGACGGGCATGCCGGCCCGGTCGCTGATCGCGCTGCGCAGTTGCGCGATCGCGACGGGATCGACCTCGGCGAGCTCGGCGGCATCGGCCGCCAGACCTTCCGGCAGAGCCGTCGAGACGGCCGCCACGATGTCGTGGTGCCTCTCGAGCGCCTGCTCGGGGGTGTCGCCGAACGTGAAGAGTCCGTGCTGCAGCACGACGATGCCCTCGAGGGTGTCGTGACGGTCAGCGGCATCGGCCCACGCACGCGCCACGGCGGCGCCCAGCTCGGGGCCCGGCATCGCGTACTCGATCACCAGGACGCGCTCGCCGAGCGACTCGCGCACCCTCCCCTCTCCGTTCGTCGTGTTCGTGAGCGCGAGGAGGGCGTCGGCGTGGGAGTGCCAGACGCAGGCGTGCGGCAGGGCGACGTGCACCAGGGTCTCGACCGAGGCGCTCGGCGCCCCGGAGTCCAGGACCGCGCACGCGAGCTGGTCGGGAAGGTCGTCGGGGTCGAGCTCCGTGGGCGGCAGGAGTCGCCGGAGCAGATCGAGTCGCATGGGCGTGAACCCGGCCGCGGTGATGTCAGCGAGGTCGGCACCAGAGCCCTTGACGAAGATCGCGTCGACGTCCGTGCCGTCGACGTCCGTCCAGGGCAGCTTGATCGATGTGTTGCCGCCGCCATGGAGCACCAGCGAGGGATCGGATCCCAGCGTGCGGGAGGCCTCGACCGCGCGCTCGAGCAGCGCGGCGCTCGCAGGACTGAGGCGGCGGTGCGAGGGGGTGCCCTCGACAGGCCCTGGCTCGTGCATCAGCTGTTCTCCTTCGAACGTGATGACTCATTTCGTCACATTATTGTCACTCGACGTAACGTTTTGTACCACATTCGTCTCAGCGGCTGTCAAACCCGACATGCGGAGGATTTTGTGTGGCGCCGAGCACTGTCGCGCGAGATGACAACCCGCCGTGGAGCAGCGATGCGCACGTCGAGAGCCGTCGACCACCCACCTCTTGCTCGATTCATCCCAATCTGTAACATTGGGCACGACGATCCGCCCCCGATGGCGGACTGCCCCCTGTGCGGTGTTTCCACCGTGGAGAGCGGCCCGGCATCGGCCACGATGGGGCGGTGGCGCCCCGGCGCCAGACCCGACGAGACGGAGGTAGCCGCGTGGACCCGGCTCCGGAAGGCGACGCCGCCAGCGCTGCGCGGCGCCCGGCCAAGACCGCGCGCCTGGAGTACATCACCCAGGCCACGCGGGAGCACGGGTTCATGCACGTCGACGACCTCGCCGAGCAGTTGGGCGTGAGCCGCATGACGGTGCACCGCGATCTCGACGAGCTTCAGCGGCTCGGCACGCTGCGCAAGGTGCGCGGAGGCGCCTCGGCCCAGCGCTCGACGCAGTTCGAGAGCGACCTCGCGTTCCGCTCCGCCCACGCCGCCACCGAGAAGCTGGCGATCGCGCGCGCCGCGATCGAGTTCGCCTCCGAGGGCGACGTCGTGCTGATCGACGACTCGACGACGGCGCTCGCACTCGTGCCCCTGCTCGAGGACCGCGGCTCGATGACCGTGATCACCAATTTCCTGCCCGCGCTCAACGAGCTCGCTGGCATGCACGACATCACGACGATCGGCCTGGGAGGCCAGTACGTCTCCGGCTACGCCGCCTTCCTAGGGATGGTGTGCGAGACAGCCATCAAGGGCCTGTACGCGGACGTGCTCTTCACCTCGACCTCATCGATCCTGGACGGCACGCTGTACCACCAGGATCAGCGCGTGGTCGCGGCGAAGCGCGCCATGATCTCGGTCTCACAGCGCCGGGTGCTGCTGCTCGACCACACCAAGTTCGGCCAGGGCGCGCTGCACCAGCTGTGCGAGGTCGACGAGTTCACCGACGTGGTGGTCGACGCCGGGGTGGAGCCCGCGCACGTGCGCGCGCTCGAGGAGCGCGGCGTCACCGTGCACGTGGCGGCGAGCTCCTAGACCCGCGCGACCGTCACCGCCTGCTCCCCTGCCGTGACGCTGAGCTCCTCGGCCAGCACCTCGGACGAGATGAGGCCGCGGTGCGTCTCGACCGCTGCGACCCGCTCGGCGGGCACCGTCAGCGTGAGCACGATGCGGTCCGACACGTCGAGGCCCTCGGCCTTGCGCGTGTCCTGGATCGCGCGGATGAGGTCCCTCGCGTAGCCCTCGGCCTCCAGCTCCTCCGTCAGCTCGGTGTCGAGCAGCACGAAGCCGCCGGTGGGCAACACGGCCGCGGCCGCATCGGCCCCTCCGCCGATGACCGTCGTCAGGTCGTACTCACCCTCGACGAGCGCGATGCCGCCGGAGGTGACCACGCCGTCGGCCACCGACCAGTCGCCCGTCTTCGAGCCCTTGATCGCCGCCTGCACGTCCCTGCCGATGCGCGGTCCGGCCGCGCGGGCGTTGACCGTGAGGCGCTGCTCGACGGGGTGCGCCGCGGTGAACTCATCGACGGTCGTGCGCAGCACGGACTTCACGTTGAGCTCGGAGGCGATGAGGTCCGCGTACTCGCGCAGCGCCTCTGGCCCGCCGAGCTCGCCGGGCACGGCGACGGTCAGCGAGCGCAGCGGCTGGCGCACGCGCATCTTGGCCGCCTTGCGCACGGCATGCGCCGCGGAGACGACCTCGCGCACCTTGTCCATCGCCTCGCCGAGCGACGAGTCGACCCAGGCCTCGCTGGGCTCGGGGAAGTCCTCGAGGTGGACCGAGCGCCTGCCGGTGAGTCCGCGGTAGACCTCCTCGGTCTCGAGCGGGATCAGCGGCGCCGCGGCGCGCACCACGGCCTCCAGCACGGTATACAGCGTGTCGAAGGCCCGCAGGTCCTCCTCCCAGAACCGGTCGCGCTGGGTGCGCACGTACCAGTTGGTGAGCAGGTCCATGAAGCCCGCGAGCACGGTCGAGGCGTCGGGGATGTCGAAGCTGTCCATCAGGGTGGCAACCGCGTCGACCACCTCGTACGTCTTGGCGAGGATGTAGCGGTCCATCACCGGCAGGTCGGCGACGTCCTCGTCCTCGATCAGGCGCGCCCTGTAGCCGTCGCCCGCGGCGTTGGCGTAGAGGGTGAAGAAGTAGTAGGTCGACCACAGCGGCAGCATCACCTCGCGCACGCCCTCGCGGATGCCCTCATCGGTGACGATGAGGTTGCCGCCGCGCAGGATGGGCGAGCTCATCAGGAACCAGCGCATCGCATCCGAGCCGTCGCGGTCGAAGACCTCGTTGACGTCCGGGTAGTTGCGGCGCGACTTGGACATCTTGGTGCCGTCGTCGCCCAGCACGATGCCGTGGCTGATGCAGGTGGTGAACGCCGGTCGGTCGAACAGCGCGGTCGACAGCGCGTGCATCACGTAGAACCAGCCGCGCGTCTGACCGATGTACTCGACGATGAAGTCGGCGGGGTTGTGGCTGTCGAACCACTCCCGGTTCTCGAACGGGTAATGCACCTGGGCGAACGGCATCGAGCCCGAGTCGAACCACACGTCCAGCACGTCGGGGATGCGGCGCATCGTCGACTGCCCGGTCGGGTCGTCGGGGTTCCTGCGCGTCAGCTCGTCGATGAACGGGCGGTGCAGGTTGGGCTCGCCCTTCTCGTCCAGCGGCATGGTCCCGAAGTCCGCCTCGAGCTCGGCGAGCGAGCCGTACACGTCGACGCGCGGGTACTCGGGGCTGTCGCTCACCCACACGGGGATCGGCGTGCCGAAGTAGCGGTTGCGGCTGACGGACCAGTCGCGCGCGCCCTCGAGCCACTTGCCGAACTGGCCGTGCTTGATGTGGTCAGGCACCCAGGTGATCTGCTCGTTGAGCTCGACCATGCGGTCGCGGTAGTCCGTGACCCGCACGAACCACGAGCTCACCGGCTTGTAGATGAGCGGGTTGTCGCAGCGCCAGCAGTGCGGGTAGCTGTGCTCGTAGGTCTCGTGGCGCAGGACCCTGCCGTCCTCCTTGAGGTCGACGATGATCTGCTTGTT
Source organism: Actinomycetes bacterium (assembly GCA_030428165.1). Taxonomy (GTDB): domain Bacteria; phylum Actinomycetota; class Actinomycetes; order Actinomycetales; family Demequinaceae; genus Demequina. The sequence goes on along the minus strand of JAUIBG010000112.1, from coordinate 1,944 downwards.
CGCCTCGAAGACCTGCACGCCGGCGTAGTCGGGCACGAGCGACGTGAAGCGACCCTTGGAGTCGACGGCCTCCACGGGCGCGATGCCCAGACGGCCGAGCACCAGGAGGTCGTCCTCACCGTAGGGGGCCATGTGGACGATGCCGGTGCCGTCCTCGGTGGTGACGAAGTCGCCGGTGGCGATCTGGTGGGCGTTCTCGTTGCCCACGAAGTACGGGAACGGCGGCTCGTAGCGCAGCCCCTCGAGCTCGGCGCCGACGACGGTGCCGACCAACTCGGGCTCCTCGCCCAGCTCGCGGGCGTACTTCCCGACCAGCGCCGTGGCCAGGATCAGCTTCCGCCCGGCGAAGTCGCCCTCGGACGGGCGCACGACGGAGTACTCGACGTCGGGGCCGACTGCCGCGGCGAGGTTGCTGGGCAGCGTCCACGGCGTGGTGGTCCAGATGACGATCGCGGCATCGGTCAGCACCGCGGGCGCCGCTGCGGGCAGGTCGATCAGAGGCATCACGATGCTCAGCGCGGGGTCCTGACGCGACTTGTAGACGTCGTCGTCCATCCGCAGCTCGTGGTTGGACAGCGGCGTCTCGTCGCGCCAGCAGTACGGGAGCACCCTGAAGCCCTCGTACGCGAGGCCCTTGTCGTACAGCGACTTGAAGGCCCAGATCACCGACTCCATGAAGGTGACGTCGAGCGTCTTGTAGTCGTTCTCGAAGTCGACCCAGCGCGCCTGCCTGGTGACGTACTCCTCCCACTCCTTGGTGTACTTGAGCACCGAGGTCTTGCACGCGTCGTTGAACGCCGCGATGCCCATCTCCTCGATCTGGGACTTGTCCGTGATGCCCAGGACGCGCTCGGCCTCGAGCTCAGCCGGCAGGCCGTGGGTGTCCCAGCCGAACCTGCGGTCCACCTTCTTGCCGCGCATCGTCTCGTAGCGCGGCACGACGTCCTTGGCGTAGCCGGTGAGCAGGTGGCCGTAGTGGGGCAGGCCGTTGGCGAACGGCGGGCCGTCGTAGAAGACGAACTCCTCGGCGCCCTCGCGGTTGTCGATCGACGCCTGGAAGGTGCCGTCGGCCTCCCAGTACGCGAGCACCTCGCGCTCGAGCGCGGGGAAGCTCGGGGAGGCCGGGACGGGCTGGTCGTCGCGGTGGAGCGGATAGCGGGAGTCGGTCATGCCCTCGGGGTCCTTGCGTCGCGTGCGTGCCTGACGCGAGGACGCCGCCCGGCCGGAGGCCGTTCAGCGCGGTACCACCCCGCTTGCACCGTTGCCGGTGCCTCTCATGCCCTCGCTGCCACGAGGACGCCGCTGTGACGGGCTGCCCGTGCGGTTCTACTCCCCCTACCTGATGTCAGGTCCGGGTTTCTTCCGCAGGCTCTCCGGTGATGGCCGGGTCGATGCCTGTGGCATCAGTCTAACCGCACATGCGTTCCCCCACCCGCAGTGCCCGCGCGCCTTCCCCCGGACCTTCCCCCGCACCTTCCCACCTTGTCCGATTCGCGAGGTTCTGCATCCCATTGGGCGCTGACTGCTGACATATCGGACTCGTAGGCGTCCTGGTGGTACTCCACTGCGAACTCGAGTGTCGCTGCATCCCATGCGCGACCGATCATCGCGCCGCGCCCGCACTGCCGGGCTCGGTCCTCGCGTCAAGCCGATCGGCACAGGAGTACCAGCAGCGCGCACGGGAGTCCGGAATGTCCGCACTGGGCGACCAATGGGTCGCAAAGCCTCGCAAATGGGGCGTGCTGGGCAACGAGGTCGGGGCCAGCGCCGGATCCATGAGGTCCGGACCGATGCCGGGGCAGGCATTGCCACCCTGATGAGCGAGGCGCACACTGAGAGGAACCCCGGAACCGAAGGAGCGATGATGCTCACGGAAGGAACAACCCGGTCGTGCTTCTCGACCGATGACGTGCCCGCGCTGGCCGAGTGCTACGGCACGACGCT
>JAUIBG010000111.1 GCA_030428165.1 Actinomycetes bacterium | reverse complement strand
ACAGCAGGTCGTCCAGCTTGCGGCGTCGCTCGACGCCGGGAACCTCGAGGATTGCCCGGTCCTCGTCGGACAGCTCGGGCAGCGAGGGCTCGTAGGTGCGTCCCTCGAGGGCCTTGGTGCGGAACGGCTCGGGCCAGCCGCCAGGCGGGTCGCCAAGCTCGCCCTTGAGGAAGCCGATGACGGAGTCGGGCAGGTCGAACGCACCAGGGTTCGCCTCGAACTCGGCGGGGTCGGCGCCGTTTGCGACGAGGTGGAGGGCAAGGTCGCCCACCACCTTGGACGACGGCGTCACCTTCACGAGGTGGCCGAGAATCTTGTCCGCTGCGGCGTACATGTCCTCGATCGCCTCGAAGCGGTCGGCAAGGCCCAGCGAGATGGCCTGCTGGCGCAGGTTCGACAGCTGGCCACCGGGGATCTCGTGCTGGTAGACGCGCCCTGTCGGGCCGGGTAGGCCGGACTCGAACGGCGCGTACAGCTTGCGGACTGCCTCCCAGTACGGCTCCATGTCCTGGGCCGCCTTGAGGGAGATGCCGGTGTCGCGCTCGGTGTGCTCGAGCGCGGCGACGAGCGCGCTCATCGGCGGCTGGGACGTCGTGCCCGCCATCGCGGCGCTGGCGACGTCGACCGCGTCGACGCCGGCCTCCGCAGCGGCGAGCAGCGTGGCGATCTGTCCGCCCGCGGTGTCGTGGGTGTGCAGGTGCACCGGCACGTCGAAGCGGGCGCGCAGCTCGCTGACGAGTTGATACGCGGCCGCGGGACGCAGGAGGCCCGCCATGTCCTTGATCGCGAGGATGTGCGCTCCGGCGCCGACGAGCTCGTCGGCCAGCTGGAGGTAGTAGTCCAGCGTGTAGAGCGACTCCTCGGGGTCGATCATGTTGGACGTGTAGCAGAGCGTGGCCTCCGCGACCGCGGTGCCCGTCTCCCTCACGGCCTCGATCGCGGGGCGCATCTGCTCGACGTCGTTGAGCGCGTCGAAGATGCGGAAGATGTCGATGCCGGTCATCGCCGCCTCTTCGACGAACGCCCTCGCGACGTCGTCGGGGTACGGCGTGTATCCGACCGTGTTGCGGCCGCGCAGCAGCATCTGCAGTGCGATGTTGGGCATCGCGGCGCGCAGCTTCTCGAGGCGCAGCCACGGGTCCTCGCTGAGGAATCGCATGGCGACGTCGTAGGTCGCGCCGCCCCAGCACTCCATCGAGAACAGCTGCGGGGTGACGTGGGAGACGTGCCCGGCCGCCTTGAGCAGGTCGAAGGTGCGGACACGGGTCGCCAGGAGCGACTGGTGCGCGTCGCGCATCGTGGTCTCGGTGACGGCCAGCGAGGTGCGGTCGCGCAGAGCCTGGGCGAAGCCCTCTGGACCCAGCTCGAGCAGCTGCTGACGCGTGCCCGGCGGGACCGTGTGATCGAGGTCGATGTCGGGCAGCTTCTGGTCCGGGTAGAACGCGGCGCCAGGCGGCAGTCCGTGAGGGCGGTTCACCGTGCGCTCGCCCAGGAACGTCAGCAGCTTCGTGGAGCGCTGCTTGGACTCCTTGACGTCGAGCAGCTCGGGGTGGGCGTCGATGAACCCGGTGGTCACTCCGCCGGCGCGGAACGTCGGGTGCGACAGCACCTGCTGCAGAAAGCGGATGTTGGTGGTCACTCCGCGGATGCGGAACTCGGCTAGCGCGCGCAGGGCGCGGCTCCGCGCCGAGTCGAACGTGGTGCCGCGGCAGGTCAGCTTCACCAGCATCGAGTCGAAGTGACCCGTGACGGAGTGACCGGCCATTCCGGTGGCGCCGTCGAGGCGCACGCCGGCGCCGCCGGGCGAGCGGTACGCCACGATGCGGCCGGTGTCGGGCAGGAAGCCGTTGGTGGGGTCCTCGGTGGTGATGCGCGTCTGGATGGCGAAGCCGTTGACGCGCACGTCCTCCTGGTGGATGCCGATGGCCGGCAGGCTGAGCCCCTCGGCGATCATCAGCTGGGTCGACACGATGTCGATGTCGGTGACCTCCTCGGTCACCGTGTGCTCGACCTGGATGCGCGGGTTCATCTCGATGAACACGTGCTGGCCGGCCCTCTCCCCCGCCGTGTCGACGAGGAACTCCACCGTGCCTGCATTGACGTAGCCAATGGCCTTGGCGAACTTCACCGCGTCGCGGCACAGCGCGTCGCGGATCTCGGGATCGAGCGCAGGCGCTGGTGCGATCTCCACCACCTTCTGGTGGCGGCGCTGCACGGAGCAGTCGCGCTCGTAGAGATGAACCACGTTGCCCTCGGCGTCCGCGAGGATCTGCACCTCGATGTGGCGCGGGGCGATGACGGCCTGCTCGAGGAACACGGTGGGGTCGCCGAAGGCGTTCTCGGCCTCGCGCATCGCGGCTGCGAGAGCGTCGGGCAGGTCTTCGCGCTTCTCGACGCGGCGCATGCCGCGTCCGCCGCCGCCGGCGACGGCCTTGACGAAGACCGGGTAGCCGATCTCGTCGGCACGGGCGATCAGCGCCTCGGGGTCCTTCGAGGGCTCGGATGAGTCCAGCACGGGAACGCCGGCGGCGCGCGCCGCCTTGAGCGCCTCGACCTTGTCACCGGCCTTCGCGAGCACCTCAGGAGGCGGGCCGACGAACGTGAGGCCGACCTCGCGACAGCGGCGCGCGAACTCGACGTTCTCGCTGAGGAACCCGTAGCCCGGGTAGACCGCGTCGGCACCCGACTTCCTCGCGACGCGGATCATCTCCTCCACGTCGAGGTACGCCTTGACGGGGTGGCCCTCCTCGCCGATCTGGTAGGCCTCATCGGCCTTCAGGCGGTGCTCCGACATGCGGTCCTCATGGGGGAACACGGCAACCGTCTTGGCGCCGAGCTCGTACGCCGCACGGAAGGCGCGGACGGCGATCTCGGCGCGGTTGGCAACGAGGACTTTCTTGAACATGCACTCCCCTTAGAGGTCGGTGTGCCTATCCTGCCAGGTCTGCGAGCAATCGGGACCTAAGGACGTGGCAAAAGGCACGCAAAGAGCGTACCGAATCGTCGCGCGTTCGCGACGCGACGCGAAGGAACAGGAAGGTGTGGAGCGGCGTTCGCGATGCTAGCTGGCGTTCGTGCGGCGCGCCCTGCGCTCCGCGAGCTCGTCGACGACCGCGTCCTCGGAGACACCGCGGTCGGACGGCAGGCTGGCGAGCGAGCCCTCGAGCTCCCTCCACACCTTGCCAAGCGCGATGCCGAACACGCCCTGGCCGCCCTGGACGAGGTCGATGACCTCGTCGTCGGAGGTGCACATGTAGACGGACGCGCCGTCCGACATCAGCGTCACCTCGGACAGGTCGTCGACGCCGCGCTCGCGCAGCGTCTCGACGGCGGTGCGGATCTGCTGGAGCGAGACTCCGGAGTCGAGCAGGCGCTTGACGACGCGCAGCACGAGGATGTCGCGGAAGCCGTAGAGCCGCTGCGTTCCCGAGCCGGTCGCGGCGCGCACGGTGGGCTCGACGAGCCCGGTCCTGGCCCAGTAGTCGAGCTGTCGGTAGGTGATGCCGGCCGCCTTGCACGCGGTGGGGCCGCGGTAGCCGGCCTCATCCTCGGAGGGGGCGATGCCGTCGTCGAACAGGACACCCTGCTGGCGCCAGTCCTCACGCGGGTCGTCGCTCACGGTCGTCCCTCCTTCAACTCGTACTTCAACGTTAGGGGCACCGCGGGGGCCGGTCAATCACCGACGCGCCGCGATGTGGGCGCGTCGGCGCGCAGCAGCGCGGCGAACAGGGCGATCGCCGACTCGGCGCGTCCCTCGCCCGCCACGTCCCTCTCGCGGTCGACTGCTCGCGCCAGTGCACGGGCCGAGCGCACGTCGCCGCCGGCATCGATGTAGGCGGCTGCCGCGGTGACGACTGCGACAGCGCCGGCGGGATACTTGCCAGGCATGCGCATGGCGATCAGGCCGGCGGACTCGAGCTCGGAGATACGGTCACGGTCGACGCCCGAGGCGCGGGACACCTCGTCTGCGGTCAGGTAGGCGCGCTGCTGCTGGGCGGCGGCCCGCGGCAGCACGGGCAGCCGCATGCGGCCGTCGTCGAGTGCCGCGAGGTCCTCCGCGATCACCGAGAGCGGCCTGAAGTGGTCCCGCTGCTGGCGCAGCACGAAGCGCATCCGCTCGACGTCGGCGGCCGAGTAGTGGCGGTACCCGGAGGCGGTGCGCTCGGGGCAGACGAGACCCTGGGAGTCCAGGAACCTCAGCTTCGAGCTGGAGAGTCCGGGAAACTCGTTGCTGAGAGCCGCGAGGACGTCGCTGACACGCAGCAGCGGCTCGTGGGACAGCCCCTGGGGCCACGACTCCCCCGGCGCGTCTGCCGCGCCGGCACTTCCGGCTCCGAAGTCGGGCAGCGAGGTCACGACGCCTGGGGCGCCGGGTAGTACGTCATGCGGTACTTGCCGATCTGCACCTCGTCGCCCTCGGCGAGGTCGTGCTCGGTGATCGACTGGCGGTTGACGTAGGTGCCGTTGAGCGACTTCGAGTCCACGACCGCGAATCCGCCGGTGCGGCGCTCGAAGCGCGCGTGCTCACGGCTGACCGTCACGTCGTCGAGGAAGATGTCGCAGTCCACCGAGCGACCTGCCGTCGTCACGTCGACGTCGAGGAGGAAGCGGGCGCCCAGGTTGGGCCCGTGGTGGACGATCAGCAGGGCGCAGTCGGGCTGGAGGGCGTCGATTGCGGCGCGGTCCTGCGTCGACAGCCGGTGCGAGCCTGACTCGTCCACCGGGGGGATGTACGACTCGAACGACATCGTGCGCTCGGCGGGCGTCTCGTCGGTCATGCCACTGTCCTCCCTGGATCGATTGCGACCATCCTACGGTTCCACGGAGTCCGCGTCAGCACCACCGCCTGCCGTGTCCTGTGACGTCGCCGTGGCGACCCTCACATACCCGACAGCCGACCACCAGTAGAGCCCGATCGCGGCCACGAATGCCGCGATCACGAGGCCCCACCACGCGGGGAACCACTCGTGCGTGACGTAGGCGAGCGGGAAGAGCACGTAGAGGGTCGCGGTCGCCGCCTTGCCGACGTACGTGACCTGCGGCGGCTCGTTCCCTCGGCGGCGGCCCACCACGAGCGCCACCGCGACGACGATGTCCCTGAGCAGGATCGCGGCGAAGACCGGCCACGGCAGGATCCCGCGCACCAGGAACGTCACGACGACGGCGAGGGTCAGGAGGCGGTCGGCTGCGGGATCGAGCAGGCGCCCGAGCTCGGTCACCTGATTCCAGCGGCGCGCGAGGAAGCCGTCGAGGAAGTCGCTGATGCCGGCGAGGACGAGCGCGATCAGGGCCACGAGGTCCTCGCGCTGGGCGAATGCGACGGCGAACACCACGATCAGCGCGAGCCGCACTATCGAGATGGCGTTCGGGATCGTCCACACCTCGCTCGAGCGCTCGCTCCTGGGGGTGATGTCCTCGTCCGCCGTCTCCACGCGGTCAGCCTAGCGACGCCGTCAGGGCTCCGCGTGCTCCTGCCGGAGCGAGTCGCCAGGCGCCTCGACCTCCTCCGGGGCCGATGCCGGGGCCGCCACGGTGCGACGCTCGGCCAGCATCGGCCCGCGTACCAGGAGAGTCGCCCCGGCGCTGGCAGCTGGCATCATGATCACGGCGCCCAACGGCACCGTGAAGGCGGCGAACACCATCGCCCCGAAGCCCCAGGCACGGGGTCCGAGCGCCTTGAGCACCGTGCTGCGCTCCCGCCACGTGAGCACGTCGGAGCGGCTGAGTGGGTAGCCGCTCAGCTCCATGGTGACGAGCCTTCCTCCCAGGAACGCCCCGATGACGAAGGCGCTCACCGGGCCGACGAGCGGGATGAATCCCAGCGCGAACATCGCGAGCGAGAGCACGATCGAGAGCGCGACCGCTCGCGCTCCGTCGACGACCGCCCTGCGAGCATCCGCCCACCACGGCCGCGACTCCTCGGTGATTCCCAGTCCGAGGCGGACGTCGACGTGGCGCGAGATCGCCTCGAAGAACGGCTGGCCCACGAACAGCGTCAGGGTCGTGAACGTCATCATCACGACAGCAACCGACCCGGCGAGCACGACGAACGAGAACGCGATGCTGAGAGCCTCGTACCAGCCGTTCGACTCGCTGACGATCCAGCCCGCCATGATCCGGCCCGTGGGCTCGACATAGCGGACGACGAAGGCCAGGCCGACGACAATGAGGGCACCCACGACCGCTCCTGGCGTCAGGCCTAGCAGGAACAGTCGTGGAGAGGAGGCCACGGTGCGCAGGCCGCGCCAGAGCAGGCCCGCTCCCCCGAGGAACTCGCGTACCCGTCTCATCGTGAGCGTGGGACCCCTAGGTGGGGATCTCCTCGTCGTCGATCATGCTGGGGATGGACGCGGTCATCACCGTGCCGTCGTCGCGGACGGTGCCGTGGAAGGCGTGCGGGTCGGGAGCGCCCGCGATCCGGGGTCCCTGGCCGTCGAGCGGCACCGTCACCGGGCTCTCGCCCGACACCGTCACCCGCTCGCCGCGCACCTCGAGGCTGACGCCGCCGCCCTCCTCGACCTGGAACTCGATCGAGTCGTGGCGGAGCGTGACGCGCAGCCTGGTGTGGCGCACCGTGATCTTGAAGGTCATGTGCTCCCACACGACGGGCAGGCGTGGGTCGAACTGCACCACTCCGTCGTACTCGCGCATGCCGGCGAAGCCGTTGACAAGTGCCGCCCACACGCCGCCGGTCGAGGCGATATGCATGCCGTCCGACGTGTTGTGGTGGAGGTTGGCGAGGTCGACGAAGAGGCCGGCGAGGAAGTAGTCGTAGGCGAGCTCGTGATAGCCCACCTCGGCCGCGATGATCGACTGCACCACCGCCGACAACGTCGAGTCCCCCGTGGTGATCGGGTCGTAGTACTCGAAGTCGGCGCGCTTCTCCTCGTCGGAGAACTCGTTGCCCTGGAGGAACAGCGCCATCACGACATCGGCCTGCTTGAGGACCTGGAAGCGGTAGATGACGAGCGGGTGGAAGTGCAGGAGGAGGGGCCGCTTCTCAGCCGGCGTGTTCTCCAGGTCCCACAGCTCCCGCTGGTCGAACAGCGCGTCCTGGGGGTGGATTCCGAGCGTCTCGTCCCACAGCACCGCCATGTGGTCGGCGGCGCTGCTCCACTCCTCGAGCTCGTGCTCCTCGAGGCCGAGCCGCGCCACCATCCTGGCGTGCTCCTCGGGCCACCTGCGCTCGAGGTTCTCGACGCCGCGGACGGCGGCGCGGAGGTTGTAGCGCGCCATCACGTTCGTGTAGACGTTGTCGTTCACGACAGTCGTGTACTCGTCCGGGCCCGTCACGCCGTGGATCCGGAAGGACTTGTCGGGGCCGTCACCGCGCCAGAAGCCCAGGTCCGCCCACATCCTCGCCGTCTCGACGAGGATGTCGATGCCCTCGCGGGCCAGGAACTCCTCGTCGCCCGTGGCCTTCACATACTTGCTCACGGCATACGCGATGTCCGCGTCGATGTGATACTGCGCGGTGCCTGCGGCGTAGTAGGCCGAGGCCTCCTCACCATTGATCGTGCGCCACGGGAACAGCGCGCCGCGCTGCGCGAGCTCGGCCGCGCGCTGGCGCGCCGCGGGGAGCATCGTGTAGCGGAATCTCAGGGCATTCCTCGCGATGTGGGGCGACGTGTAGACGAAGAAGGGCACCACGTAGATCTCGGTGTCCCAGAAGTAGTGGCCGTCGTAGCCCGCCGCGGTGACGCCCTTCGCTGGGATGCCGTTGCGCTCGGCGCGCGCCGCGGCCTGCGCGAGGTGGAACAGGTTGAAGCGGATCGCCTGCTGCGTCGCATCGTCGGCGCCGACCTCGACGTCCGAGCGGTCCCAGAACGACTCGAGCCACTCGCTCTGCTCGCGGAACTGGCGCTCGATGCCCTCGTCCCTGGCGCGGTCCAGGGTGCGGTGGCACCGGTCCGCGAGCTCCCGGGCGGGCACCTGGCTCGACGAGTGGTAGCTGACGAGCTTGGTGAGCGACACGGTCTGGCCCGCCTGCGCGTGCGTGCGGAAGACGTGCTTGGCGTAGTCGCCGTCGATCTCCGTCTGCTGGTCGTAGTCCTCGGCGCCCGTGAGCCGGTGCTCCATGCTCACGGCGAGGGTCATGCCCGAGTTGATCGCGCGGTAGCCGAGCGTCACCCTCGAGTCGTCGCCGCGCTGGTAGCGCGGC
>JAUIBG010000002.1 GCA_030428165.1 Actinomycetes bacterium | reverse complement strand
AGGTGAGCGCGACCCCCGCTGCTCCCACCACGACGAAGGCGCCTGCGGCGACGACGCCGAAGCGTGCGCCCAGTCTCGCGGCGTCGAGCGGCCTCCCGTCGCGGCGGCGGTGCCGCAGGACGCGCGCGAGCGTCGCGACCCCGCCCACCCAGATGGCGGCGGCGACGAGGTGGGCGATGTCCGCGGTCAGCACGAGCCAGCGGGGCTCGATCGTGTTGCTGTGGCCGCCGAGTACGTGGCCGGCGCCCGCTAGCAGCACCCCGAGGATCGCCACCAGGGACGCTCCCGTCGAGCGCCAGGCGCCCAGCGCGATCAGCACGCCGCCGGCGGCCTGGAGGCCGACCACCCAGGCGAAACTTCCCGCCAGGGCGTCGCTCAGCGCGTCGGGAGCCAGGCCATCGGCCAGGGAGCCTCCGGCGATCATCGCCGAGCGTCCGACCACGCGCAGTGCGAGCCCGCCGAGCAGCACGGCTCCGCACCATCGCACGCCGGCGAGGATGAGCGCGAGGTCGTCGCGGTCGGTGCCGCGCACCGCGAACGCGGCGAAGGCGAGTGCGCCAGCGGCGACGAGGAGCGCCCACAGCGCGATCGCGCTACCGGCTCTGGCGAGGACGGTCGCGAGCGTCGCGTCGTCGGAGTGCTCGCCGTCCTCCATCGAGGACGGCATAGGCGACGGGCTCATGGAGGCCATGGGTGACGTGGTGGCGCTCGACGCCGGCGTGGAGGACGGGGCGACGCTGGGCGTCGGCGAGGCGCTCGGCTCCGGCGGCGCGTCGGTGACGTCGAATGCGAAGGTGCCGTCGAGCGGGTGACCATCCTGCGCGGCGACGGTCCAGCTCACGGTGTAGGAGCCATCGGTCAGGGGCTCGTCGGGAGTGGCGACGAGAAGGACGCCCTCTTGCTCCTGCGTGACCTGGGCGGCCACGGGCCCGTCGGGGCCCTCGATCACGGCGCCGTCACCCAGCACCGTGACGGGAAGCGTGAAGGTCAGCTCCACGCGGTCGACCGGGCCGGAGGCGGTGGAGCCGTCGGCGGGATCGGTGGTGTCGAGCGCGGTGTGCGCGGACGCGGGCGTCGCCGCGAGGATCGCCACGAGCAACGCCATCACCACGGCCGCGAAGGCGCCCGAGAGGCGCGCTGCCGAGTGAGCCAGGGTCGTGCCGGGGACAGACATGTCTACCGAGGCTAGGCGAGTGAGCCGAGGTACGCGAGCCGTCGCCATGGGCGTCGTGGATACGCCGCGGTCACCACCGCTGGTGCACGTGCTCGGTCCACCCTGGGATGCCGGTGAACCTGACGGTCTGCCCGCCCTTCATGCGGAAGCTCCCGCTCCAATGGCCGAAGCACTGGTCGGTCGACGACGAGATGACGGCGAAGTCCGTCCTGGCGACCCGGTCGTAGAACGGCGCGAACTCGAGGTCAAGCCCTCCGCCGCGCACCCGCCACGGCGCCATGACGTCATCCCGTGAGTAGGACCACGCCAGCTCCTCCGAGATCTTGTGCAGGCGTCCGTCGATGAGGATGCCGTTCTCGGTGACGCCGATCCCGTCGGTCCACTTGCCGCCCACCTGGATCCCGATCACGTGGTGCCCGGCGACGCCGGCCCCTGCGCCCCAGTTCCACGTCACGTCGTAGGGCCAGCGTCCGCGGCCGTGGTCCATCGTCGCCCAGGAGGCGTCGCCGGGGAGCTCGATCGGGTCGCCGCCGAGGGTGAGCGTGCCGTGCGCTCGCAGGGCGACGTCCTTCACCGTGTACTGGAACCGGCGGCGGTTGAACGGCACCACGACGGCGAGGCACTCGTGCGAGGCCTCCCTCTCGACGGTGACGTCGAAGGACGCTCCGGGGATGGACGCCCGCAGCCGCGTGCCCCGCGTCGGGTCGCCCGGGCTGTGGGGGTCGATGTCGATGCTCAGCTTCCCCATGCGCGCACGCGCGGGTCCGTCGCCGAGCGTGGCGGGGAGCTCGACGTGTCGCGAGGGCAGCAGCGTCTCCGAGGAGGCGACCACCCGCTCGGTTTCCCGGTCGAGGACCCACGCCTCGGCCAGCGCCGCGTAGTCGAGCGACGCCACCGTGAGCGCCAGCACGTGGCGCGGCGTCATGACGTTCCAGTACTCCCACCGCTTGTTGCGGCCCCACGAGCGGCGGCCGTCGATCCCCGCGGTGTCGATCAGCGGCGTGCGCGCCCACCCGACCGCGTCGGGGTTCAGCCGTCCGCGCGCTCCCGTGAGCATGACGGGTGCGGTGAGCTCGCTCTCCATCGGACCTCCATGTCGCCTGACGCGAGTGTAGACGGCCGATGTGTCGGTTGAGTGCGCGTTTACCTGGAGTTTTACTTGTAGGCGGCCGCGGCCGTTGCGTAGGCGGCGCGGATCTCGGGACGCGTGTCCACGGCGGGCTCGCCCGCGACCGCCAGCGGCCAGTCGGGCCGGGTGCCGGTGAGCGTCCAGGCGGCCTGGACGGCGGCGCCGCGGGCGACGTACTCGCCCGGCTCCGGCACGACGACGGGCACGTCGAAGACCTGGGCGGCCACCCGCTGCACTGCGGCGGACTGCGCCGCGCCTCCGACGATCAGCACGCGCGAGGGCACGAGGCCCACCGCGCGGACCGCGTCGAGGCCGTCGGCGAGCGCGCACAGCATGCCCTCGAACGCTGCCCTGGCGAGGTTCTCGCGGGTCGTGGAGGCGATGGTGAGGCCGGAGAGCGTCGCGGTGGCGTCGGGCAGGTTGGGGGTGCGCTCGCCCTCGAAGTAGGGCACCAGCACGGCCCCGCCGGCGCCGGGCTGGGCCTCGAGCGCGAGCTCCGCAAGCGCTGCGTGGTCGACGCCCAGGACGCGCGCGATCGAGTCGAGCACGCGCGCGGCGTTGAGGGTGGCGATCAGCGGGAGGAACTCGCCAGAGGCATCCGCGAAGCCGGCGACCGTGCCGCTCGGGTCGGTGGCGGGGACCGGGGTCACTCCGAACGCCGTGCCCGAGGTGCCGATCGAGATGACGCCGTCGCCCTCGCGCGCGCCCAGCCCGAGGGCGGCGCCGGCGTTGTCGCCCATGCCGGGGCCCACCAGGCAGTCCGTGCCGTGCACCACCCCTGCGGACTCGACGGGGCCGAGCACGCGGGGGAGGACGGCATCGTGGCCGAGCGCGGCCACGAGCAGCTCGCGGTCGTACTCGCCCGTGGCCGGCGACCAGTAGCCGGTGCCTGAGGCATCGGACCGGTCGGTCGTGAGCGCATCGAGGTCGGGTCCCAGCGGGGAGGAGTCCGCGGGGCCGTAGCCCATGAGGCGCCAGCTCAGCCAGTCGTGCGGGAGCGCGACGGCGGCGACGCGAGCCGCGTTCTCGGGCTCCGCGTCGCGCAGCCACCGCAGCTTGGTGGAGGTGAACGACGCGACCGGAACCAGGCCCGTCCTGGCGACCAGTGCATCGGCCCCGAACTCGGTGATGAGGTCCCTGGCGGCGCCCGCCGACCTGGTGTCGTTCCACAGCAGGGCGTCGCGCACGACGCGACCGTCCGCGTCGAGCGCGACCATGCCGTGCTGCTGGCCGCCCACGGACACGGCCGCCACATCGGCCAGGCCGCCCGCCTCGGCGATGGCGGTCTGCAACGCCGCCCACCAGGCGTCCGGGGGGACGGACGTGCCGTCGGGGTGGGCGGCGCGCCCTGAGCGCACCACCTCACCCGTCGCGGCGTCGCAGACCAGCACCTTCACCGACTGGGTCGACGAGTCGACCCCGGCCACCAGTGTCATCGCGGGGAGCCTCTCAGCGGCGATCTGCGGCGACTAGCCGCGCGCGCCCATGAGGTGCTCGACGGCCAGCTGCTGGATGCGGACGTAGCCGAAGCCCTCGCCGTCGTAGTAGACCTCGGGGTCGAAGTCCTCGTACGAGGAGGTGTCAGCGAGCAGGTCGGCGGTGGTCTCTCCGGCGCCCAGGGTGGTCTGCGCGAGCTGGTCGTTCTTGGCGGCGGTGAGGGCCTCCTGGACCTCAGGGTCGGCGCGGAAGGCCGCGGCGCGCTCCTTGAGGATCAGGTACATGCGCATGTTCGCCTTCGCGGACTCCCAGACTCCGGTGATGTCCTCGGTGCGCGAGGGCTTGTAGTCGAAGTGGCGCGGGCCCGTGTAGGACTGGCCGCCGTCGGGGCCGCCGTTCTCGAGCAGGTCGACGAGCGAGAAGGCGTTGATGAGGTCGCCGTGGCCGAACACCATGTCCTGGTCGTACTTGATGCCGCGCTGGCCGTTGAGGTCGATGTGGAAGAGCTTGCCCTGGTACAGCGCCTGCGCGATGCCGGCGGTGAAGTTGAGGCCCGCCATCTGCTCGTGGCCCACCTCGGGGTTGAGGCCCACCAGCTCGGGGTGGTCGAGGGTCTCGATGAAGGCCATCGCGTGGCCCACCGTGGGCAGCAGGATGTCGCCGCGGGGCTCGTTGGGCTTGGGCTCGATCGCGAACTTGAGGTCGTAGCCCTTCTCGAGGACGTAGTCGCCGAACAGGTTGGCGGCCTCGCGGTAGCGCTCGAGGGCCACGCGGATGTCCTTGGAGAAGTCGTACTCGGCGCCCTCACGGCCGCCCCACATCACGAACGTCTTCGCGCCCAGCTCGGCGGCCAGATCGATGTTGCGCAGGATCTTGCGGATCGTGAAGCGGCGCACGGCGCGGTCGTTCGAGGTGACGCCGCCGTCCTTGAACACGGGGTGGGAGAACGTGTTGGTGGTGATCATCGGGATGACCATGCCAGTCTCGTCGCACGCCTTCTTGAGGGCCTCGATCGCGGCGGTGCGCTCGGCGTCCGAGCAGCCGAACGGGAACAGGTCGTCGTCGTGGAAGGTCATGCCGTAGGCGCCCAGCTCGCTGAGCTTGTGGATGGCCTCGACCGCGTCGAGCGGGCCGCGGGTGGCGGAGCCGAACGGGTCGGCGGCGTTCCAGCCGATGGTCCACAGTCCGAACGTGAACTTGTCGGCGGGGGTGGGGGTGAATGCCATGGCGGCGCTCCGATCGTCCTTGACCGTCATTGACGGATTTCGTTGATGGCTACAACATATTAGCGAGAGGGGGCGATGTCAACGCGTGACGGAAGGCCCAGGCGGGTCAGGCTCCACGGCCGATGCCGCCAGGGCTTCCCCGGACCGCGTCCGGTATCGTCCTCGCAGGCAACAGGCCGGCAGGGACGCCCCGCCAGGCCGTGACAAGGAGGCAGCAGTGTCCGCGCAGCGACCGCCGCTCACCGCGGGCCGCGGCACGCGCAACGAGGGCACGCGCCAGCACAATCTGTCCACCCTGGTGAGCCTGGTCCACCACTCCGGCGGCGCCTCGCGCGCCGAGCTGACCCGCCTCACCGGGCTCAACCGCTCGACCGTCGGCACGCTGGTCGCCGACCTTGCGACCGCCGGCCTCGTGTTCGAGGACGAGCCCGAGGTGACCGGCGCGGGACGCCCCAGCCCCGTCGTCAGGCCAGCCGCCGACGTGGCCGTGCTCGCGGTGAACCCCGACATCGACGCGGTCGAGGTGGGTCTCGTCGGCCTGGGCGGCAGGGTCATCGCCCACGACCGCCGCGAGCTGAGCGCGCCCCCCGAGCCCGAGGCCGCGCTCGCGATCGCCGCCGACATGTGGCGCGCGCTCGCGGACGAGCATCCCGGGCTGCGCCTGCTCGCCGCCGGCATCGCCGTGCCCGGCCTGGTGCGCACGGCGGACGGCCTGGTGGTCCGGGCGCCGCACCTGAAATGGCACGACGTCGACCTGGCCGATGCGGCGGCCGAGGCCTTCCAGGTCCCCACCGTGGTCCGCAACGACGCCCGTGCGTCGGTGGTCGCGGAGAGCATCTTCGGCGCCGGTCGCGGAGTCTCCGACCTGCTGTACTTCAACGGGTCCGCCTCCGGAATCGGCGGCGGGGCCGTCGTCGACGGCAGCGTGCTGGTGGGCGCGGACGGCTTCGCCGGCGAGTTCGGCCACACGCTCGTCAACCCCGGCGGTGAGGTGTGCCACTGCGGCCGCACCGGCTGCCTCGAGACCGAGGTCAACATGCAGCGCCAGCAGGCAGCTGCCGACGCGGGGACGCTGGACGCGGAGCTCGATCGGCAGGCCTCATACCTGGGCCGCGGCATGGGCAACGTGGTGTCGGCCTTCAACCCGTCCAGCGTGGTGCTCGGTGGCTTCCTCGCCGATCTGCTCGAGGCTCGGGGCGAGGAGATCGCTGCCTCGCTGCAGGGCCATGCGTTCGCGCCGATGGCCGACGAGGTGCGCGTGGTGCCCGCCCAGCTGGGCGACGACCGTGTCCTGGTGGGCGTCGCGGAGCTCGCGCTGCGCCCGCTGCTCGCGGATCCGCTGGCGCAGGCGTCCTAACCGACTCCACCATCGGCCCCTGACCCGGACCCGGCCCCGGCGCTCGCCCGTCCGGCCCGACCCCGCCTCGCCCTCCCCGCCATCCGCCCCCCACCCCCAAGTGGTACCCCTTGCCCGTGTTTTGCTGCGATCTCCAAGCAGGACGTTCCACATCGCGCCGTGGACACAAGCGTTCTCCACAGTTCCGCGTCACTCGCCAGCGGGCTTCAGGCGCAGCACGCACGATCGACTCGTGCGAGCGCTCCCCGATGCCACCGGATACAGATCCTTGGTCGACTACGTCGATGCCTTTCCAATCGCCTACTCCCGAGCGGAACTGCATGCGCGGTGGTCTCGGTATCAGTTCGACGCGGCACGCAGGTCCGGTGAGCTCGTCCGCTTGGCGCCCGGAGCCTTCTGTGGAACTCGTCACGCCTCTCACGCCCGTGTAGTGGCGGGCGCCGTGATGCTGTGGCTGCCTGGGGCAGTGGTCACGGGCGAGACGGCGCTTGCGGTGCACTGCAGCGGATGGAGCGCGTCCGGTCCGGTTGTCATCGCGGTGGGGCGGGACCATCGAGTCAGGGAGCGTGAGGGCGTGCGGGTGCTCCGCCGTCGCCGGCTGCCGCCCGCGGACTGGCTGGGCGGCGCGCGGGTCGCCAAGCCCGCGGCCGCTCTCATCGATGCGTGGAGCACGGCGCAGCCAGCAGGCCGTGCGGACCTCTACTACCGAGCCATGTGGGAGAGGTGCGCCAGCGTCACGGCGATAGAGCGTGAACTCGTCGAACGGCCGCGTGTTCCTGCGCGTCGCATGCTGGAAGCGCTGGTGTCCGATTCGGCCTCCGGGAGCGAGTCGTGGCTGGAGTCCTTTGCGAGGCACCGAGTCTTCACCGGTCCGCGGTTCGGCGAGTTCGACTTCCAGGTTCCGATCGATACAGGCAGCTCCACACGTCGCGCGGACATGTGCCATCGCGAGGCGCGCGTCGTCGTCGAGTTCGACGGTCGCAAGGATCACGAACGCCTCGCCGGCATTCGTCGCGACCGCCACCGAGATGCGGAGCTCGCCGCCGCTGGTTACGTCACCCTCCGATTTGGGTTCTCAGACTTGCGAGACCATCCCCGCCGATGTCGTGACCTGGTGCTGTCGGCCGTTGCCCGGTCGATGCCTCGGCGCTAGTGGAACACGGCGCCTGCGAATCCACGCGATTCTCAGGCAGCACGTTCCACTTGTGGGGAGCCCGATGGGATGGCGAGGGGGCAGACGTACGGGATGGCGAGGGGATGGCGAGGGGATGGCGAGGGGGCGGACGTCGGGGACGGGTGGGATCAGGCCCGCTCGCGCTGGCGTCCTCGCCGTCGAGCGCCGATTGCATCCCGAACCGTCCTGATCTACGCTCGTTCTACAACGATGTAGAACGGGCTGGCTCGGAAGGGCCGATGCGCAAGCCGCGCCGCCCACGTCAAAGGAGACACGCGATGATCCCTCGAGCGCCATGGTTCGGCGGCGACTACAACCCTGAGCAGTGGCCCAGGGAGGTCTGGGACGACGACATCCGGCTCATGCAGAAGGCGGGAGTGACCGTCGCAACGGTGGGCGTCTTCTCGTGGGCCCATCTCGAGACCGCGGACGGCGAGTTCGACTTCGAGTGGCTCGACGCGATCATCGAGAAGCTGCACGCGGTCGGCATCGGCGTGGACCTCGCCACCGCGACCGCCTCGCCGCCGCCGTGGCTCGCGCTCGCGCACCCCGACATCCTTCCCGTGACCGCCGACGGCGTCACGCTCGGCGTCGGCAGCCGCCAGCACTACAGCCCCAGCTCGGCGACGTACCGCCGGTACGCCAAGCGCCTGGTCGAGAAGCTCGTCGCGCGCTACGGCCACCACCCCGCCGTCGTCGCCTGGCACACCAACAACGAGTACGGCTGCCATGTCTCGCGCTGCTACTCCGACGAGTCCGCAGTGGCGTTCCGCGCATGGCTGCAGGAGAAGTACGGCACGATCGCCGCCCTCAACGACGCCTGGGGCACGGCCTTCTGGTCGCAGCGCTACGGCTCCTTCGACGAGGTCCTGCCTCCGCGGGCGATGCCCAGCTTCCCGAACCCGACGCAACTGCTCGACTTCGACCGCTTCAGCTCCGACGCGCTGCTCGATCTGCACCGCATGGAGGTCGAGGTCATCCGCGCAGGCTCCAACGCCCCCATCACCACGAACTTCATGGGCCTCTTCGAGCCGCTCGACTACTGGAAGTGGGCGGAGCAGGTCGACTTCGTCTCCGACGACTTCTACCCGGACCCGGCAGACGAGAGCTCGGTCATCGTCGCCGCGATGCACCGCGACCTCATGCGCTCCCTGGGCGGCGGCAAGCCCTGGATGCTCATGGAGCAGGCGACGTCCGCCGTCAACTGGCGCACGCGCAACGCCCCCAAGTCCGACTCCCAGTACCGCCTGGTCTCGCTGCAGTCCGTGGCGCGCGGCTCGGACGGCCTCATGCACTTCCAGTGGCGTCAGTCCAACCGCGGCGCTGAGAAGTTCCACTCCGGGATGGTGCCGCACGGCGGCGAGAACACCAGGGTGTTCCGTCGCGTCGAGGCCATGGGAGCCGAGCTCGCCGGCCTCGCCGATGTGATGGGCACCGAGGTCGAGGCGAAGGTCGCGATCGTGCTCGACTGGGATTCGTGGTGGGCCCTGCGTCAGGCCGCGAACCCGGCGCAGCTCGACTACCGCAGGACGGTCTTCGCCTGGTACCGCGCGCTGTGGGAGAAGCACGTGACGGTCGACTTCGCGCGTCCAGGCGCAGATCTCTCCGGCTACGACCTCGTCGTCGTGCCCACGCTCCAGGTGGTGACCGATGCGGCCCTCGCCGCGGTCGCCGAGGCCAACGCCGCGGGAGCGACAGTGGCGGTGACGTACCAGTCGGCGATTCTCAACGACACGCTCGGCGTGGTCGACGGCGGGTACCTCGGGTCCTGGCAGGACCTGCTCGGCGTCCGCGTGGAGGAGTTCGCGCCGTACGCGTTCCCCGACCAGTTCGAGAACGCTCCGGCGGGCGCGCCCACGACGACGATCGCGGGCGAGCTGTCCGGTACCGCAAGCGGCTGGAGCGAGATCGTCCACGCCACCGATGCGGAGGTCAAGGCCACCTTCACCGAGGGCATCGCCGCGGGCGGCCCGGCCATCACTCGTCGTAGTGGCGAGGCCCCCGCCTGGTACATCGCCACGCAGCCCGAGGGCGAACTGATGGGTGCCATCGCGGACGCGCTTCTCGCCGACGCCGGCGTCACCCCCCTGGTCGCCACTGATGAGCCCAGGCTCGAGGCGGTCGTGCGCGGCGGGAAGCTGTTCCTGCTCAACCACTCGGATGAGGACGCGACCGTCTCGGTAGGCTCGACCGAGCTCCAGGTGGCCGCGGGCGAGGCCGCGATCCTGAGCGTCGACTAGCAGCGGGAGGACTCGTGGCCGTCACCATCGCGGACGTCGCCAGGCATGCCGGCGTCTCGATCAAGTCGGTCTCGAACTACCTCAACGACTACCCGTTCATGTCGGACGCGATGCGCGCGCGCATTGCCGCATCGGTCGAGGCGCTCGACTACAAGGTCAACGCCTCGGCCCGCGGGCTGCGCCTCGGCAGGACCGGGGCGATCTCGCTGGTGGTGCCGGAGCTCGCGCAGCCGTACTTCGCGCAGCTCGCCGAGGACGTCGTCGTGCGCGCCGAGCACCACGGCCTCCACGTCTCGATCGAGATGACGGGGGCCGATCCCCAGCGGGAGCTCGCCTACCTCGCGGGCGATCGCGGCCCGCAGGTCGACGGGCTCATCATGCACGCGGTCGGGCTCGCGCGGACCTCGGGCGAGGTGACGGAGCTGCGCTACCCGACGGTGCTGATCGGCGACGAGATCGCCGCCGAGGGATGCGACTTCGTCACCATGGCCCACGAGGCCGCGGCCGCCGCCGCCGTTGGCTACCTCGCCGCCAGGGGGCGGACCAGGATCGTCGCGCTCGGCGCCGAGCGGGAGACCGACGCCCCCTCCGGTGCCAGGCTCAGGCTCGACGGCTACCGGGGTGGTCTCGAGGACGCAGGGCTGGCGGCGGCGCCGGAACTGCTCGTGCCCGCGGGGCTGTGGCGCATCGGCTCGGGACGGCAGGCGATCGAGGCGCTCATCGACGCCGGCGTGGAGTTCGACGGCGTCGTCGGCTTCAACGACTCCCTCGCGCTCGGCGCGATCTCCGCCCTGGCACACGCGGGCCTGGACGTGCCGGGAGACGTCTCCGTCATCGGCTTCGACGACATCGACGAGGCGCCGTTCGCCTCCCCTCCGCTGACCACTGCCGACCCCTCGAGGCACGTGCTCGCACAGACCGCCGTCGACATGCTGGTCGAGCGGATCGAGGGCGAGTCCGGGCCGGCGCGGCGCGTGGAGGCGCCCTTCCACATCGTCGAGCGCGCGAGCGCCTGAGCACGAGGAGTCACCCATGACCGATGCACGAGTCGCCTTCACCGCCGCCGCAGCGGTGGGCCCGGTGCGGCGGCGCACCTTCGGCTCGTTCGTCGAGCACCTGGGCCGATGCGTCTACGGCGGCATCCACGAGCCCGGCCATCCGACCGCCGACGAGGACGGCTTCCGCGGCGACGTGATGGACCTGGTGCGTGAGCTCGGCACCTCGACCATCAGGTACCCAGGCGGCAACTTCGTCTCCGGCTACAAGTGGGAGGACGGCATCGGCCCCGTCGAGGACCGCCCCACCCGGCTGGACCTCGCGTGGCACTCGACCGAGACGAACGAGGTGGGGCTCGACGAGTTCGCACGGTGGTGCCGCCGCACCGGGCACGAGCTGATGCTCGCGGTGAACCTCGGCACGCGCGGCGTCGCCGAGGCGCTCGACGTCCTGGAGTACGCCAACCACCCCGGCGGGACCGCCTGGTCGGATCTCAGGATCCAGAACGGCACCGCGGAGCCGCACGGCATCAGGATGTGGTGCCTGGGCAACGAGATGGACGGGCCGTGGCAGGTGGGCCACCGCAGCGCCGAGGAGTACGGGTCGATCGCGGCGCAGACCGCCGCGGCCATGAAGATGGTCGACCCGTCGCTCGAGCTGGTGGCGTGCGGGTCGTCGAGCTCGCAGATGCCGACGTTCGGCGCGTGGGAGCGCACCGTGCTCGAGAAGGCGTTCGACCACGTCGACTACGTCTCCTGCCACGCCTACTACCAGATCCGCGGCGGCGACCTCGAGACGTTCCTCGCCTCCTCGCTGGACATGGACTACTTCATCGACGAGGTGGTGAAGGCGGCCGATGAGGTCGCGCTGGCGCGTGGGAGCGAGAAGCGCATCCAGATCTCCTTCGACGAGTGGAACGTCTGGCTTCTGGACGAGTACGAGGCCGAGGGGAAGATCGAGGACGGCTGGCCGGTCGCGCCCCGCCTGCTCGAGGACGTCTACACCGTGGCCGATGCGGTGGTCGTGGGGTCGCTGCTCATCACGCTGCTGCGACGCAGCGACCGGGTGCAGTCAGCAAGCCTCGCCCAGCTCGTCAACGTGATCGCCCCGATCATGACCGAGCCTGGCGGCCCCGCCTGGAGGCAGACCACCTTCCACCCCTTCGCGACGACCAGCAGGCTCGCCCAGGGAGAGGTGCTGCGGCCCTCGATCGATGCGGGCAGCTACGCCAACGAGCGCTTCGGGGACGTGCCGCTCGTGGATGCGGTCGCGACGTACGACGCGAGTGCGGGCCGCGCCGCGGTCTTCCTGGTGAACCGGTCCGTGTCGGAGCCGATGCGGGTCGAGGTCGCACTCGACGGGCTGGGCCTGGCGAGGGTCGCCGAGGTGGTGTCGATCCACGACGAGGACCCGTTCGCGCAGAACACGCGCGAGCAGCCGGAGCGGGTGACGCCCCGGGGCGATGTGCCTGCGGAGCTCGATCCGGCATCGGCCACGCTCACCGTGACGCTGCCGCCCCTGTCGTGGACGGCGGTCGCGCTGGAGCGGTGACCGCGGCGGCTGCGAGACCCGCGCGGCGCCCGCCTCACTGTCCCCTGACCCCACCGGAAAAGTGGAACGTCCTGTATGGAAATGCTCGAGATTTCCGTGCGAGATGTTCCACCAAGCCCGGTGGCAGGATCGCGGCGATGGTGCCGTGGTGGCGCCGGGGTGGCGCGGTGACCGCGGCGGCTAGCCCAGCTTCGCGGCGAGCAGCTGCGCGAGCTCGACGGCGTTCAGCGCCGCGCCCTTGCGCAGGTTGTCTCCCACGATGAACAGCGCGAGGCCGCGGCCGTCGGGGACGCCAGGGTCCTGCCTGATACGCCCCACGAAGGTGCCGTCCTTGCCCGCGCCCTTGAGCGGCGTGGGGATCTCGTCGACCTCGACGCCCTCGGCACGGCTAAGGATCTCGTAGGCGCGCTCCGGGGTGATCGGAGAGGCGAACTCCGCGTTCACTGACAGCGAGTGCCCGGAGAACACGGGGACGCGGACGCACGTTCCGGACACCAGCAGGTCGGGGAGCCCGAGGATCTTCTGCGACTCGTCACGCAGCTTGCGCTCCTCGACGGTCTCGTTCGAGCCATCGTCGACCAGGTCGCCGGCGAACGGCAGCGCGTTGAACGCGATGGGCTCGACGTACACGTTCGGCTCGGGGTAGGTCACCGCGTCGGAGCCGTGGGTGAGCGAGCGGGCCTCGGGGAGGACCGCCTCGGCCTGGCCGTAGAGCTCCTCGACGCCGGCGAGGCCGGAGCCGGAGACCGCCTGGTAGGTCGAGACGATGAGGCGGGTCAGCCCGGCCTCCTCGTGCAGCGCCTTCAGGGTCGGCATGGCGGCCATGGTGGTGCAGTTCGGGTTGGCGACGATGCCCTTCGGGATGTCGTTCAGCGCCTCGGGGTTGACCTCCGAGACGACCAGCGGGACCTCGGGGTCCATGCGCCAGGCGCTCGAGTTGTCGACCACGACGGCCCCGGCCGCGGCGAACTTCGGGGCGTACTCCTTGGAGGGTCCGCCGCCCGCGGAGAAGATGGCGATGTCGATGCCGGCGTAGTCGCCGGACGCGACGTCCTCGACCACGATCTCGCGGCCGGCGTGCTCGATGGTCGAGCCCGCGGAGCGCGCGGAGGCGAAGAGGCGCACATCGGCCTCGGGGAAGCGCTCGGCGACGAGCTGGCGCATGACGCGGCCCACCTGGCCGGTGGCGCCCACGATCGCGATGGTGGTCATCGTCCTGTACCTCCGTACACGACGGCCTCGCCGTCGCTCGAGTCGAGTCCGAACGCGGTGTGCACGGCGCGCACCGCGTCGTCGAGCGCCTCGGAGCGGGTCACGACCGAGATGCGGATGTCCGAGGTGGAGATCATCTCGATGTTGATGCCCGAGTCGCGCAGGGCGGCGAAGAACTTGGCGCTTACGCCGGACGACGACTTCATGCCGGCGCCGATGAGCGAGATCTTGCCGATGGTGTCGTCCACCACGAGCTTCTCGTAGCCGATCGCGTCGCGGTCCTCCTCGATGGCGAGGTGCGCGGCGTCAACGGATCCGGTGGGCAGCGTGAACGAGATGTCGGTGACGCCGGTGGCCGTGGCCGAGACGTTCTGGACGATCATGTCGATGTTGGCGCCCGAATTGGCGACGGCCTCGAACAGGCGCGCGGCCGAGCCCGGGACGTCCGGGACTCCGATGACCGTGATCTTGGCCTCGGAGCGGTCCGAGGCGACTCCGGCGATGATCGGCTCTTCCATGGTGTCTCCTTCTTCCTGGTCGGCGACGACCCAGGTGCCCTCGAGGTAGCTGAACGAGGAGCGGACGTGGATGGGGACGTTGTAGCGGCGCGCGTACTCGACGCAGCGGGGCATGAGGACCTTGGCGCCCGAGGCGGCGAAGTCCAGCATCTCCTCGTAGCTGACGCGGTCGAGCTTGCGTGCGGCCGGGACGATGCGCGGGTCGGCGGAGAAGACCCCGTCGACGTCGGTGTAGATCTCGCACACGTCGGCGCCCAGCGCGGCGGCGAGCGCGACCGCGGTGGTGTCTGAGCCGCCGCGGCCCAGGGTGGTGACGTCCTGGTTGTCGACGTTCACGCCCTGGAAGCCGGCCACGATGGCGACATCGCCATCGGCCACGGCCTTCTGGACGCGGGACGGGGCGACGTCGATGATGCGGGCGCTGCCGTGGTGGGCGGTCGTGATGACGCCCGCCTGGGGCCCGGTGAACGACTGGGCGCCCACACCCAGCTCGCGGATGGCCATCGCGAGGATCGCCATCGAGATGCGCTCGCCCGCGGTCAGGAGGATGTCCATCTCGCGGGGGTGCGGGGCGCTGGTGACCGCGTTGGCGAGGTCGATCAGCTCGTCCGTCGTGTCGCCCATCGCGCTGACGGCGACGACGACGTCGTTGCCCGCCTTCTTGGTCGCCACGATGCGAGCGGCGACGCGCTTGATGGCGGCGGCATCGTGCACCGACGATCCGCCGTACTTCTGCACCACGAGAGGCATGCGCAGGACTCCACGACAGCTAGCTGATTTCCGTGCGCGCCCGTACGCGCGCCCGCAACAGTCTAGTGCGCGCGGCGGGTTCCCATGGCGGGACGGCAATGGAGGCCGCCGTCCCGCCACGGGAGGGGCTGCTAGCCGCGTCCGCCCGGGCCGCCGCCCATGCCGCCGCCGCCGCCCATCCCGGTGGGCAGCGAGCTGAGCTGCTGGCCGTTCACGATCAGGGTGCCGCCGGTGTAGCTGCCGGTGCCGTCGTAGTCGAACGAGGAGGTCGGGGCGGTGACGGTGATCGTGCCGCCGGTGACGGTGAGGTCGCCGTTCGAGTCGAACGCGTCGGTGTCGCCGCTGCCGACGGTGACGTCCATCGTGCCTCCGTTGACCTCGATCAGCACCTCGCCCGTGTAGGCGCCGCCGTTGTTCACCGCGTTCACGCCGTCGTCCGAGGCGTAGATGGTGATGTCACCATCGTTCACGGTGATGGTCTGCGCCTCGAGCCCCTCGTAGGAGTCGGTGACGTCGATCGTGCCGCCGTCGACGGTGATCCACGAGGCCGCCTTGATGGCGTCGTCGCCCGAGTCGATCGTGATGGTGCCGTCGGCGATGTAGACGTACCCGCGCTCGGCCTCCTCGTCGTTGGTGCTCTTGAGGCCGTCGCCGCCCGCGGTGATGTCGATCGCGCCGCCCAGGACCTCGATCGAGTCGCGGCCCTTGATGCCCTCGTCGGCTGCGGTCACCACGTAGGTGCCGGACTCGATGGTGAGGTCGTCATTGCTGACGATGCCGTCGGCGTAGTTCGCGACCACGGTCAGCGTGCCGCTGCCGCTGAAGATGAGGTCGTCGGCGGAGTAGAGCGTGCCGTCGATCTCCTCGTCGCTGCGGGTCGAGGCGTCCTCGAGGTAGTTGTCGCTGCCGTCGGCCAGCTCGATGTAGACGTTGTTCGCGTTCTGCACGACGATCGCGGCGCCGGTCTCGCTCACGATGGACACGCCGTCGAGGATCAGAACGACGTCCTCCTCGGTGTCGACGACCACGCTGCCCGTGCCGGAGCCGGTCAGCGTGTAGGTGCCACCGCGCGTGATGGAGATCAGCGCAGCCGAGCCGACGTCGATGGTCTCGGAGGAGTCGACCTCGTACGAGGTCTCCGCGACGGAGTCCGTCGTGGCCTCGGTGGTCGTCTCCTCGACGGCACTGCTCGAGGTCGCGACGTCGTCGGTCGTGTCGGTGGAGCACGCGCTCAGCGTGATCGCGAGAGCCGCGGCCAGCGGCAGCGCCGCCGCGACGATCCTGCGCCGGGGTGATCGGGGAGTGGAAGTCATGGGTACCGCGTCCTTGTCTGTCTGCTGCGTGTCGATGAGTGGTGTCGCGAACCACCGTAGGAAGCGAATCTGAGGGGTTCCCGAGAGCCGCCTGAGAGTGCAGGCAGCCTGTCCTCGGCGCGTCGTCGCGCCCTCACCTCCCGCCGACCCAACCCGCGACGTATCCTCAGCGTTGTGAGCGATATGGATGTCGTGGATGAGCCCGCAGCGGCGGATCCGGCCGATGCCGCACTGACGGCGACCGGCGTCCGCCGCGCCTTCGGGACGGTGCAGGCCGTGGTGTCAGCCGACCTGGCGATCGCGCCGGGACAGGTGACCGCCCTCATCGGCCCGAACGGCGCTGGCAAGACCACACTGATGCTGATGCTCGCGGGGCTGCTCGCCCCCGACGCCGGCACGATCACCGTGGGCGGCGCGAACATGAGGCGCTCCCCGGTGAAGGCCCGCACGCGCGTGGGCTGGATGCCGGACACCCTGGGCACCTGGGACTCGCTCACGTGTCTCGAGGTGGTCACGACGTTCGCCAGGGCGTACGGGATCAAGGCGACCGATGCCCGCGCGAGGGCGTTCGAGCTCCTCACCAGGTTCCAGCTCGCCGAGTTCGCCTCGCGACCCGCGCGCGTCCTGTCCCGCGGCCAGAAGCAGCGGCTGTCGCTCGCGAGGGCGATCGTCCACGACCCCGCGGTGCTGATCCTGGACGAGCCCGCCTCCGGCCTCGACCCCCGCGCCCGGGCCGAGCTGCGCACCGTGCTGCGCGAGCTCGCCGCCGAGGGCAAGGCCATCCTCATCTCCTCGCACGTGCTCGCCGAGCTCGACGAAATGGTCGACGACGCCGTCTTCATGTTCGCCGGCTCCACGCGCGGCACCGAGGCGTCCGAGCACCTCGAGCGGGCCAGGCGGCGCTACTCCGTCATCGGGCTCGACGCCGCGGCGCTGCAGAAGGCGCTCGCGGCCCAGACACGCGCCTGGGAGACGACCGAGGCCGGCGCGATCGTCGAGGTGGCCGATGCCGCCGACGCCGCCGCGCTGAACGCCGAGCTGGTCGCGGCAGGGGTGGCCGTCGCCGCCCTCGCCCCCGTGGGCTCCGCGCTCGAGTCGACCTATCTGAGCCTCGAGGGGGAGCAGCGATGAGCACCGCGACGCAGGCCCGGACCTCCCGCGCCAGGGCCACGATGGGCGGCGTCTGGCTGGTCGCCGCTCTCGAGCTGCGCCTCAGGGTGCGCTCGGGCAAGTGGATCGCCGCGCTGATCGCGTTCGGATCGCTCGTCGGCATCTTCACCCTGCTGCTGGCGTTCGCCGTGAACGGGCAGATGTTCGGTGGCGATGACTACGGCGTCATCTTCGGCACGGTCGTCTTCTTCGTCCTGTTCATGGGCCTGCTCGTCTCGCCGACGCTGACCGCGACCTCGATCAACGGCGACCGCAAGGACGGCACGCTCGCGCCGCTGCAGGCCACGACGCTCTCGGCGACGACCATCGTGCTGGGCAAGCTGCTCGCCGCGTGGCTCGCGTCGCTCGCGTTCCTCACGGTCGCCCTGCCGTTCATCGTCATCGGCGCCGTCGTCTCCCACGCGCCGTTCTGGACCGCCGTGGTGACCGTGCTGGTGCTGGCCTTCGAGCTGCTCGTCATCTGCGCCATCGGCATGGGGCTGTCCGCGTCCCTCGCCGGGACCGCGGCATCGGCGGTCCTGACGTATCTCGCGGTCGCGACCCTCGCGGTGCTCACCCTGGTCTTCTTCGGGCTCGGCACGGCGCTGTCGATCCAGCCGACGACCACGCGCATCTACGACGTGTCCTACGACTACGACTGGGCCGAGGGCGAGCCGTCGATCGAGGACTGCGAATGGCGCGAGGAGACGTGGGAGGAGCCGCACACCGAGTACGTGTGGTGGCTGCTCGCCGCCAACCCGTTCGTGATCGTGGCCGATGCGGCCCCCGCCGAGGATGACTTCGACCGCAACTTCTACGACGACCAGACGATGCTCGGGTCGATCAAGTACGCCGTGCGCGAGGCCAGGCTCGGTCCCGCCGAGTTCCAGAACTGGTGCTACTACAACTACGGCGACACCGAGGCGCTCCCGGAGGAGCTGCAGCGGGCCGAGGAGCTCCAGGAGCTCTCGGCGGTGTGGCCGTGGGGCATCGGCTTCCACACGCTGTTGGCCGCGGGATCGGTGCTGATCGCGATCCGCCGTGTGAAGGTGCCCTACGGGAAGCTGATCTCCGGCACCCGAGTCGCGTAGCGGGGCGGCAGGCTAGGAGAGGGTGCGGCGCCCCTCGAGGGCGCGGCCCAGCGTCACCTCGTCGGCGTACTCGAGGTCGCCGCCCACGGGGAGCCCCGAGGCCAGGCGCGACACCGCGACGCCCACGCCGCTCAGCATGCGGCTCAGGTACGTCGCCGTCGCCTCGCCCTCGATGTTGGGGTCGGTCGCGATGATCACCTCGGTGATCTCGTCGTCCGCGAGGCGCGACATCAGCTCGCGTATCCGCAGGTCGTCGGGACCGACGGCGTTCATGGGATCGATCGCGCCGCCCAGCACGTGGTACCGGCCGCGGTACTCCCTGGTGCGCTCGATCGCGGCGACGTCCTTGGGCTCCTCGACCACGCACAGCAGCGAGCGGTCGCGGCGCTCGTCGGCGCAGATGCGGCAGGTCTCCGACTCGGCGACGTTGCCGCACGTCGCGCAGAAGCGCACGCGCTCCTTCACCGTGGTGATGGCGTCGGCGAGGCGCTTCACGTCGACCGCGTCTGCGCCCAGCAGGTAGAAGGCGATGCGCTGCGCGCTCTTGGGGCCGATGCCGGGGAGGGCTCCCAGCTCGTCGATCAGGTCCTGAACAGCGCCGTCGTACATGGGCTCAAGCGTAGGCGGCGCGTGGGCACGAGCCCTGCAGGCTCACGGCCCGCGCGGATTCGGCTAGTCCTCGATGATGACGCCGCCGAGCTCGCGTGCGACGATGTCCGAGCCCGACAGGGCCTCGTCGGGCGCGGCGGCGTCGTCCTCGGAGATGTCCTCGAGGTGCTCGTCCTCCGGTTCCGGCGGCTCGGGCTCGACGGGTGCGCTCGCGGCGTAGACGGCGGGAGCGGCCGCGGCCGGAGCCGATGCCGGGGCGGCTGCCGCCGCGGCAGAGTTCGCCGCCGGTCCCGTGGTGCCGACGACGCGCACCTTGAGGCCCAGCGTCTCGCGCACGGCGAGGGCGACGTTCTCCGCGTGGTCGCCGCCGTCGAAGCGTCCGGCGAGGGCGGGATTGTCGAAGCCGAGCGTGAGCACGCCCTCCTCGACGCTCAGCACCTGGGCGCTCTGGCTCACCATCGCCCACGTGACACGGCGGCGCTCGAGGGTGCCGAGCACCTCGCGCCAGCGCCTGCGCACCAGCTCAGAGTCGGAGCCGTCCGAGCCGCTGCTGGCGGCGGCTGGCGCGGCGGTGACGGGCTCGGGCTCCGGCGATTGCGTGGCCTCGGGCTCCGGCGCTGCGTCCTGCGAGGACTGCGGAGCCGGGGCGTCGGTCGGTTCGCCGGCGGGGACCGCGTCCGGCGCGGCCGCGGGTGCAGTCACCGGTGCGGGCTCGGGTGCACGGGACGGCGCGGCCGCAGCAGGCGCGGCTGCAGCAGGCGCAGCGGCGACGACGGGGCGCTCGGCGGGCGCCGCTGCCGGCATCGGCGCCGCCGGTCCCTGGGCGAGCAGGCGAGCGCACAGCAGCTCGAGGTGGAGTCGGGGCGACGTGGCGCCCACCATCGACGACAGCGCGTCGTTGACCAGATCGGCCGAGCTCGACGCCCGCTGCAGACCCAGGCCCCTGGCCTGGTCCACCAGGCGCTCGCGCTGGTCCTCGGGAAGCTCGCCCAGCGCGCCGACGCCGGCGCCGCGGGAGGCGGCGACGATGACGATGTCGCGCAGGCGCTCCAGGAGGTCCTCGACGAACCTGCGTGGCTCATGGCCGCTGGAGACCACGCGGTCGATGACGTCGAAGAGGCTCGCGCCGTCGGCTGCCGCGAGCGCGGACACGGCGTCATCCAGCAGAGTCGCGTCGGTGAAGCCCAGCAGCGCGATCGCGCCCTCGTAGGTGACCTCGCCGTCCGAGCCGGCGATCAACTGGTCGAGGACGGAGAGCGAGTCGCGCACCGATCCTCCGCCGGCGCGGACCACCAGCGGCAGCACGCCGGAGGCGACCTGGACGCCCTCGGACTCGCAGATGGTGCCGAGGAAGTCGTTCAGCACCGGCGGGGCCACGAGCCTGAACGGGTAGTGGTGCGTGCGCGAACGGATGGTGCCGATGACCTTGTCGGGCTCGGTGGTCGCGAACACGAAGCGGATGTGCGGCGGCGGCTCCTCGACGAGCTTGAGCAGGGCGTTGAAGCCCTGCGGCGTCACCATGTGCGCCTCGTCCAGGATGAAGATCTTGAAGCGGTCGCGCGCCGGGGCGAAGGCCGCGCGCTCGCGCAGGTCGCGGGCGTCGTCCACGCCATTGTGCGACGCGGCGTCGATCTCGACCACGTCGACGCTGCCGGGGCCGCCGCGCGCCAGCTCGACGCAGCTGTCGCAGGTGCCGCAGGGAGTGTCCGTGGGCCCCTGCTCGCAGTTGAGGCAGCGCGCCAGGATGCGGGCCGAGGTGGTCTTGCCGCAGCCGCGAGGGCCCGAGAAGAGGTACGCGTGACCGACCTTGTCGGAGCGCAGCGCCTGCATCAGCGGCGCGGTGACGTGCTCCTGCCCGACGACGTCGGCGAAGGTGTCCGGCCGGTACCGGCGGTAGAGCGCTGTGGTCACGGGAGCGAGCCTAGCCCGAGGGACCGACGCGGCACGCGCGGATGGGGACATGAGAGGACCCTCCACGCACCCGCCAGAGCCCGCTTACCCTTGCTTCGTTTCCGACCTGGGGGAGTTGGGCGAGGTGGCGCCACGTGGAGGGCCGGCGTCCATCGTACCCGGCATCGGCCCCCGTTCGCGCGGGTTCGCGGTCCCCCGTGTCACTCGGGTACCATGTGTGCTCCTGGAGGATTCGCCTAGCGGCCTATGGCGCACGCCTGGAACGCGTGTTGGGTGCAAGCCCTCGGGGGTTCGAATCCCCCATCCTCCGCCACCCGTGGCCCTATGACGAGGACGGTTCTGTGAGCGAGACGCCATCGAGCCGCCCCGGCCGTCCTCGTCGTGAGGTCCGCCGCTCGCGGCGCGAGAGGCAGATCGCCATCTTCGGAGTCCTCGTCATCGGGCTCGGCGCTGCTGCGATCTTCTCGGTTGCCGTCTACAACGGTCAGGTCGACGGCCCCTTCTCCGCACCGCTCGTCACCCCCGAGGGTGGCGTGAACGTCGACGACGTCAGCCTCGCCTGCCCGCCAGACGGCGCCTTCGCGGCGTCCGCCGACACCGTCGTGGTCCGCGTCAACAACGCCTCCGACGTCAACGGGCTCGCCGGCGGCGTCGAGGACATCCTCGATGGGCGCGGCTTCGTCACCGTCGGCGCGGTCAACTGGACGACCTCGAGCGTGGACGAGGAGGTCGCGGTCGAGATCCACTACGGCGCCCAGGGCCTCCTGGCCGCGTACACGCTCGACCGCCACTTCGAGGGCGCCGCTCTCGTCCTCGACAACCGCGCGGACGCGACGGTCGACCTGGTGCTCGGCGACGCGTACAACCCCGAGGAGACGCTCGTCTCCGCCGCAGATGTGAGCGCGATGGCCGACATCGAGCTGACCGCATCGGGCGAATGCCTGCCGGTGAACCTCGTGTCGACGGTGCCGGCTCCGCGCGAGCTGCCCGACAACCCGCTCGCGACCGCCTCGCCCACGCCGAGCCCGGAGTCGTAGCCGGATAGGCCGCTCGGCCCTGTCCATCGCCCGCGCGCTGCGGGAGGATGGACCTAGGAGGCCGACGATGGCGTCGTCAGTGATCTCGCGGTGGCTCCCCGGAGTCGCCACGGCAGCGGGCTACCGCCGCGCGTGGCTGTGGCCGGACCTGCGCTCGGGGCTGGTCCTCACCGCCCTGCTGATCCCCGCCGGCATGGGCTACGCCACGGTTGCCGGCCTGCCTCCCGTCACCGGCCTCTACGCGACGATCGTGCCGCTCCTCGCGTACGCGGTGTTCGGCCCCTCGCGCATCCTGGTGCTCGGTCCCGACTCGGCGCTCGCGCCCATCATCGCGGCGACCATCCTCCCCCTGGCTCACGGCGACCCCGACCGTGCGGTCGCACTCGCGGGCCTCCTGGCGATCCTCGTCGGCGTCTTCATGGTCATCGCAGGGCTGCTGCGCCTCGGCGTCGTCACGGAGCTGCTGTCCAAGCCGGTGCGCGTGGGCTACCTCAATGCCATCGCGCTGGTCGTCATCGCCGCCCAGCTGCCCGCGCTGCTCGGAGTCGCGACGACGGCCGATGCGCCCTGGGGCCGCCTCGCCGAGGTCGCCACGGCGGTCGTCGCCGGCGATCTCGTGCCAGCGGCGGCGGCGCTCGGCGTCGTCTCGCTCGCCACGATCCTGGTGATGCGCCGGCTGCGCAGCCGGGTGCCAGGAGTCCTCGTCGTGGTGGTGCTCGGCACGGTCGCCACGTGGGCGCTCGGCCTCGAGCAGAGCATGCCAGTGGTCGGCGCCCTCCCGCAGGGACTCCCGGCCCCCGCGCTGACCGGCCTGGCCTGGGCCGATGTGCTGGCGCTGCTGGCGCCGGCGGCAGGCATCGCGCTGGTCGCCTTCACCGACACTGCGGTGCTGTCGCGCTCGCTCGCCGCACGGCGCGGCGAGGAGGTGGACGGCAGCGACGAGCTGCGCGGCATGGGTCTCGCGAACATCGCATCCGGCGCCCTGGGCGGCTTCCCGATCTCCGCATCGTCGTCGCGCACGCCGGTGGCTGAGGCCGCAGGCTCACGCACCCAGCTCACGGGGATCGTGGGCGCCGCACTGGTGCTGCTCTTCGTCCTCGCCCTGCCGGGGCTCACCGCCTTCCTGCCCGATGCGGTGCTCGCCGCCGTCGTCATCGCCGCGGTGCTGACGCTCATCGACGTCAGGACGCAGGTGCGCCTGTGGAGGGTCGACAGGGCCGATGCGCTGGTGGGGCTCGCGGCGCTCGTCGGCGTGCTGGTGGTCGGGGTGCTGGAGGGCATCGTGATCGCCCTCGCGCTGTCGCTGCTGGCGTTCGTCGAGCACGCGCGCCGGCCGTACCGCGCCCAGCTGGGCAGGGTGCCCGGCATGCGCGGCTACCACGACCTCTCGCGCCACGCGGAGCACGCCGAGCCCATCCCCGGCCTGGTGATCGTGCGCTTCGACGCCCCGCTGTTCTTCGCGAACGCGGCGGAGTTCGGCACCTGGGTGAGGCGCAGGGTCGAGGACGCCGGCCCCGACACCCGTGCGGTGATCCTCGCAGCCGAGCCCATCACCGACATCGACTCGACCGCCGTCGACGCCCTCGTCGAGCTCGACGACTACCTCCACGCGAACGGGATCACGCTCGTGCTCGCGGAGCTCAAGGATCCGGTGCTGGACGTGCTGCGCCGCCATGGGGTGGCCGAGCGCTTCGCGCCCGACCGGGTCGCGCCGACGGTGGGGGCGGCGGTGGACGAGTTCACCGGCACGCTCCGTGGCGACCTGGGCGGCACCAGGTGGGATGACGGGGCCGAGGGCGCCGGCGAGACATGAGGAAAGCCCCCGCATTCCCCGAATTATCAGGGGAAACGCGGGGGCTTCCGAGAGCGGTAGCGGTGGGATTTGAACCCACGGTGGAGTTGCCCCCACACACGCTTTCGAGGCGTGCTCCTTAGGCCGCTCGGACACGCTACCAACGGGATATCGTACCCGCTCGTCCCTCAGGCGCCAAAACGTCGGCGCCCGCCGGGCCGCGGGTCCCGCCGGCTAGAGACCGAACCTTGCGCGCATGCGCTCCATGTCGGCAGGGGCGATCTCGCGCTCCCCACCCAGGCCGCGTGCGATCGCGGTGATCTTCGCGACGTGCTCCACGCGCTCCATGGTGAGGTACGCGTCCTCGAGGGAGACGGACGACCACGACAGGGCGCCGTGGTGCTCCAGCAGGCACGCGCGGTTGCCCTTCACGAAGGGGGCGACCGAGTCCGGCATCTCCTGCGTCGACGGCACGGCGAACGGTGCGAGCGGCACGTCGCCAAGGACGACCACGACCTCGGGCATCAACGCGCCGTGGAGCCCCTCGCCGCGGATCGCGAAGGCGGTGGCGGTGGCGGGGTGGGCGTGCACCACGGCGACAACGCTGGGGTCCTCGATGTAGCAGCGCAGGTGCATGAGGATCTCGGAGCTGGGGCCGGGGCCGTCGCCCTGGGAGACCACCGCGCCTTCGAGTGTGACGATCGGGAGCGACTCCGGGGTCATGGTCCCCTTGCTGACGAAGGTGGGGGTGCACAGGACGTTGCCGTCGGGCAGGCGGACCGAGACGTTGCCGTCGTTGGCCGCGACGTACTCCCGCTCCCACATGCGGCGGCCAATCTCGACGATCTGCTCGCGGAGCTGCTGCTCGGTGGCGTCTGCGGACATGGCTCTCCCTGACATTCGCTGAGGACTGCTGTCTTACTTGTCTGACAAGTTACAGCGAACGTTTCAAGCCGCGCAACACGGCGCTAGCCGGAGCGCACCATCGAGAACTCGTAGCGTCCCTCGATGAAGTACGTGCGGGAGTACAGCAGCGCCTCGTGGCCCGCGTCGTAGTGCACCTGATCGAGCAGCAGGTACAGGTCGCCCTGCCCTGGCTCGTGATCCCAGCCCACGCTCGACGACGACACGGCGTGCACCCTGGCCACCGCGTAGCGCGGGACCATGCCGGCCACGGTGCGGAGGTACTCGAACAGGGAGCCGGTGAGCTCCTGCGGATCCTTGTCCTCTCCGTAGATCTCCATGGGCATGAGGTCGTAGGAGTAGGCGACGACCTTGCCGTCCGAGAGGATGGAACGTCGGATCTCAAGTGCGAGCGAATTCGAGTCCCGCTCCAGGTAGGTGGCCTCATCGGGCAGCAGCGGACGCACGACGCGCGCCTTGTAGATCATGCCCGGCTCGTGGCCCTGGGCGCGGATCGAGTCGGAGATCGAGTCGAGCCGCTCGAGGCCTGCGGTGATGGTCGCGCGCTCCGCGACGAAGGTGCCGGCGCCCTGCTTGGTGCGGACGAGGCCCTGGGCCTCGAGCTCCTTGATCGCGGTGCGCACCGTCGGGCGCGAGACGCCGTGCTTCTCGGCGAGGCTGGTCTCTGAGGGGAGCCGCGAGCCCGGCGGGTACTCGTCGCTCGCGAGCATGTCCCTGAGGTCGGCGACGACCTGTGTGACGAGTGTGGTGCCAGTGCCCACGTCGTGCCCCCATCTCTGCGGTGTGTGAACTGTAGTGTCTCCGCTTCTGGCCGACAACAGCAAGCCCAATAGTCACGATTCGATATACAGAGTTGACAGAGTTGTCAGACAACTTCTAGCGTGAGCGTCGTTGGCGATGACCTGTACGACGGTGTACGGCGAGCCAGGATGCAATGGAGCAGCGGTGGTACGAGCAATCGAATGGCGCGAGTCGCCCACACCCCACATCAGGCTGATCGACCAGACGGCGCTTCCCGCCGTCGAGACGTATCTCGAGATCACCACCGTCGACGCTCTCGTCGACGCGGTGCTCTCGCTCGCCGTCCGCGGCGCCCCCGCCCTCGGCGCCACCGGCGCGCTCGGCGTGGTGGTCGCGATGAACCAGGCGGCTGCCGAGGGCTGGTCCGACGATGAGCTCGCCGCGCAGATCCTGAGGATCCGCGACGCCAGGCCCACCGCCGTCAACCTCGCCGTCGGGGCGGACCGCGCATCGGCCCACGTGTCCGAGGGCGTCGAGGCGGTGCTCGCTGCGGCGCTCGAGCTCGTGGCCGAGGACGAGGCCGCCAACCGGGAGCTGTCCCGCCTGGGCGCCGACTGGATCCTGGCCCGCACGGGCAAGGAGAAGGTCAGGGTCGTCACCCACTGCAACACCGGGGCCCTCGCGACCACGGCGTGGGGCACGGCCTACGGCATCATCCACGAGCTTCACGAGCGCGGAGCGCTCGACTATGTGTACGCGGACGAGACCCGTCCGCTGCTGCAGGGCAGCCGGCTGACCAGCTGGGAGCTCACCCGCGACGAGATCCCCCACGCCATCGAGGTGGACGGTGCCGCATCGAGCACCATCCTCCGCGGGCTGGTGGACGTCGCCATCATCGGCGCCGATCGCATTGCCGCGAACGGCGACACCGCCAACAAGATCGGCTCCGTCGCCCTGGCACTCGCGTGCCAGCGCGCCGGGATCCCGTTCGTGGTGGCGGCGCCCTGGACCACGGTGGACCTCGACACCGCGGACGGGAACGACATCGTCATCGAGGAACGGCCGGCTGAGGAGGTCCACTCCTTTGGCGGCGCTGTGGTGGCGCCGGAGGGCGTCACCACATTCAACCCCGCCTTTGACGTCACCCCGGGCGACCTGGTGTCGGCGGTCGTCACGGAGAAGGGGATCGCGGAGCCTGCGGCATCATCGTCGCCGGAGCCGCTGAAGGACCTGATCTCGCGCTAGGGCGGGATCAGCACATCACACGGAGGATCGACGCAATGAAGCGCAAGGTACCCACCATGATCGCGGTGACCACCGCGGCGGTGCTCGCGATGACCGCATGCACCCAGTCCACCAGCACCCCCGAGGAGAGCTCCGCACCTGAGGAGACCTCGTCGGTCGGCGAGACCACGGCGGCTGCACCCGCACCGTTCGACGGCGAGGTCTCGGTCGCCATCGTCCAGCAGTCCGGCCAGGGCGACTACTTCCAGCAGTACCTCAACGGCACGAGGCAGCAGGCCGAGGCCCTCGGCATGACGCTCGACGTCTACGACGCCCAGGGCGACAACGCCACCCAGGCGACGCAGCTCGAGCAGGCCATCGCCTCGGGCGTTGACGCCATCATCGTCCGCCACGGACTCCCCGACACCCTGTGCACCGGCGTCAACGACGCGCTGGAGGCGGGCATCGCCGTCATCATCTACGACGTCGTCATCCAGGAGTGCGCTCCCGACGCCGTCCAGACGCAGCAGTCCGACGCCCTGATGGCGTCGCTGGTGCTCGACCAGATGCTCGCCGACGTCGGCGAGGGAGTCGACGTGGGCTACGTGAACGTCGCCGGCATCGCGCCGCTCGACCGCCGCGACGTGGTGTGGAACGAGTACACCGCTGCCAACGGCTGGAACGAGCTGTTCAAGACCGGATCGTTCACCAACTCCACGGCCACCGACACCGCGCCGATGGTGACCTCCGCCGTCACCTCGAACCCGTCCGTCGTCGCGATCTACGCGCCGTACGACGAGTTCACGAAGGGCACGCTGTCCGGCCTCGAGCAGGTCGCCGGCACCGAGGACGTCCTGGTCTACGGCGCCGACATCTCGACCGCCGACATCGAGCTGATGATCGCGGACGACAGCCAGTGGATGGCGACCGGAGCGACCGACCCGAACGCCATCGGCGCCGCGGTCGTCCGCACCCTCGCACTCCACATGGCGGGCGAGCTGGACGGCATGACCGTCGACTTCCCGCCGGTGCTCATCACCCGTGACATGCTCCTTGAGAATGGCATCACGAACATGGAGGACCTGCGGTCGTCCATCCCCGAGCTGAACATCTCCGATGTCTCCTCGGCGGACTGGATCCCCTCGGTCACCTTCTAGGCACCACCCCGTCGGGCCCCGCGTCCCCACGCGGGGCCCGACACCCCCCTGATGGCAACCACGACGACGTGGGAAGGACTGACGTGACGACGACCACGGATGAGAACTGGGCACTCGAGCTCGACTCGATCACCATCGCGTTCGGAGCGAACCAGGTGCTCAAGGGAGTCGACCTCAAGCTGCGCCCCGGCTCGGTCACGGCGCTGCTCGGCGCCAACGGCGCAGGGAAGTCGACCCTCATCAAGGTGCTCTCCGGCGTCTACTCCGCCCAGGGCGGCACCGTCAGGGTCGACGGCGACGAGGTCGAGATCGAGTCTCCCTCCGACGCGTCCAAGCACGGCATCCAGACGGTCCACCAGCGCATCGACGACTCGATCGTCCCCGGGCTGACCGTCGCGGAGAACCTCGTCTTCGAGGAGATCGCGCGCGGCGAGTTCCCCGCCGTCAGCTCGCTGCGGCGCCTGATGCCGCGCGCCCGCACCATCGCCTCCACCCTCGACCTCGACTGGGACGACTCGATCCTCAAGCAGGACGTCTTCCACCTCGGCATCGCCGACTGCCAGCTGCTGCTGCTCGCCCGCGCGCTGGTGCACCGCCCCAAGGTGCTCGTCCTCGACGAGCCCACCTCGACGCTCTCGGCCTCCGAGGCCGAGAGGCTCTTCGCCCTCGTCGAGCAGCTGCGCGACGCCGGCGTCGCGATCCTCTACGTGTCCCACCGCCTGTCCGAGATCCGCCAGCTCGCCGACACCGTCGTGGTGCTGCGCGACGGCAAGGTCGTCGACGAGCAGGCGGCGCCGTTCGACCTGGGCGTCGCGATCGGCGCCATGCTCGGCCGCGAGGCGCTCGAGGAGGAGAGCGCGCTGCAGGTCCAGCGGGGCGAGGGAACCGCGCTCAGCATCTCCGGCGCCCGCATCCTCGACGACTCGGCGCTCGTCGACATGGACTTCAGGTACGGCGAGGTGACGGCCATCATCGGCCTCATCGGCGCAGGCAAGACCGAGCTCGCCCAGGCCGTGTTCGGCGCGAACCGCCTCGAGGCGGGCACGTTCACGCTCGACGGCAAGCCGTTCGCGCCGCGTCACCCGAGCACGGCCGTCGACGCCGGCGTGTTCCTCGTGCCGGAGGACCGCGCCCACGAGGCGATGTTCCCCGGCTGGTCCATCACACGCACGCTGACCGTGCCGTTCCTCAGCCGCTTCGCGCGCCTGGGCGTGATGGCGGGCGGCGCCGAGCGGGCCGCATCGGCCACGGCGATCGAGGACTTCGGCGTGGTCGCGACCGGGCCAAACCAGCCCGTGGACGCACTGTCGGGAGGCAATCAGCAGAAGGTCGTGGTCGCGCGCTGGATGGCTGCCGGACCCCGGGTGCTGATCCTCGACGAGCCCTTCCGCGGCGTCGACATCGGCGCGCGCACGGAGCTGTCGCTGAAGGCGAGGAGCCAGGCGGCCGACGGCGCGTGTGTCGTCGTGATGCTCAGCGACGTCGACGAGCTCAGGCAGGTCGCGGACCGAGTGATCGTGCTCGTCGAGGGCGAGGTCCGCCTCGACGCGTACGCAGACGAAATCGACGATGACCAGATCATCACAAGCATGTCGGAGGTGGCATAAGTGTCTACGCAGGCAGAGATCACGACGCTCGATCGGGTGAGGGATCTGATCGTCAAGTACGGCTTCATCGTCGTCACGGTCGCGCTCTTCATCTTCTTCGCGGTCACGGAGCCGGCCTTCGCCACCTCCGCCTCCGTGCTGTCGATGCTGAAGTACGCGTCGGTGACGGCGATCCTCGGCCTCGGAGTGACGTTCTCCATGGTCGTCGGCGGCCTTGACCTCTCGATCGGCTCGACGGCCGGCCTGAGCGTCCAGCTCGCCGCCATGACGATGGTGTTCTACAACCTCACTGGCACCACCGCGGTGAGCGTCGTCCTCATCGGCGGCGTCATCGTCGGCGTGATGAACGCCGTGCTGATCGTGGTGTTCAAGATCCCCGACCTGCTCGCGACGCTCGGCATGATGTTCGTGATCCAGGGAGTGAAGCTCATCCCCGTGTTCGGCCAGTCGGTGTCGTCCGGCATGGTGCTGCCCGACGGCTCGACGGCGCCGGGCAAGTTCGACGACTGGTTCCTGCAGATCGACCGCGGCACCCTGTTCGGCATCCCGTATCCCGTCATCATCATGATGGTGCTGGTCGTGGCGAGCTGGTTCGTCCTGAGCCGCACCTCGTGGGGCCGCAAGCTCTACGCGATCGGCGCGAACCCCGAGGCCGCCCGCCTCGCCGGCGTGAAGGTGAAGCTGCACCACGGCCTCGCGTATGTCGTCTCCGCCGTGTTCGCCTCGATCGGCGGCATCATCCTGGTCTCCCGCATCGGCCAGGGCGACGTCTCCGCCGGAAGCTCGAGCCTCCTCGAGGCGGTCGCCGTCGCGCTGGTCGGAACCTCGGTGCTGGGCATCGGCAAGCCGAACGCCTGGGGCACCCTGCTCGGAGCCCTGCTGATCTCGATCGTGCTGACCGGCATGACGATGATGGGCACCCAGTACTACCACCAGGACACCGCGAAGGGCCTCGTGCTGATCGTCGCGCTGCTGCTGTCCTACACGGTCTCGCGCCACAAGAACCGCTACGTCCCAGCGACCTAGCGACCCGATACTCTCCCACCGATCCAAGGAAGGACGACGATGTCCAGCGCCACCTACGAGTTCCTCACGAACGACAACATCGCGGGCTACGTCCGCGGCAACCCGACGCTCTCGGCGCGCATCGACGCCGACCGGCTGGTCTCGGTGGACGAGATCGGCGACGGCAACCTCAACCTGGTGTTCATCCTCAAGGACGCCGACGGCCGCGGTCTGGTGCTGAAGCAGGCGCTGCCGTACGTGCGCATGACGGGTGAGGGGTGGCCGATGACGCCGGAGCGCGCCGCTCGCGAGGCCGGCTCGCTCTCGGCTCACCACGCGCTCGTGCCCGAGCTGGTCGTCGAGCTGATCGACTTCGACCCGGAGCGCTACATCCTCGCGCTCGAGGACCTCAGCGACCACCAGGTGTGGCGCGGCGCCCTCAACTCGGGCGTCTATGCGGACGGCGCCGCCGAGGTCGTGGGCCGCTACGTCGCCGCGGTCGC
This sequence comes from Actinomycetes bacterium, assembly GCA_030428165.1. Lineage (GTDB taxonomy): Bacteria > Actinomycetota > Actinomycetes > Actinomycetales > Demequinaceae > Demequina. The sequence goes on along the minus strand of JAUIBG010000002.1, from coordinate 17,735 downwards.
GTTCGGCACGTCGGTGCTGGGCATGGACAGGGGCGAGCAGGCGGCGGCCCTGGCCGAGGCGGTCAACCCCGACCTGTGCACCATCACCGAGGACCTGGTCTTCACCGAGCCCGTCGTGGACGCCGGCCGCAACGTCGTGCTGCCCGCGAACGAGGTCGACGCGGCGGACCTGGCCGCCGACCCCGTGTTCGCGCGCGCTATGGGCGACGCCAAGTGGAAGTTCATGACGCAGGCGGAGGCGCTGATCCACGGCGACCTCCACACCGGCAGCGTGATGGTCCGCAGCGAGGATGGCCAGGCGGCTGACTCGGTCAAGGTGTTCGACTCGGAGTTCGCGTTCTACGGCCCTGTCGCGTTCGACCTGGGCGCCGCGTTCGCCAACTACGCCTTCGCGGCGGCGCGCGCCACCGCGCTCGGCAACGCCGAGAAGGCGGCCTGGGCCCTGAACCTCGCGGACATCACCTGGAACGCGTTCGCCGAGGACTTCGCCGCCCGTGCCGCGTCCCCCGTCGACCCGCGGGTCTGGGGCGAGGAGTTCGTCGCGCTCAGGCTCGAGACGTGGCGCCGGGAGTCGATTCTGTTCGCGTCGGCCAAGATGGCGCGCCGCATCGTGGGCGCCGCGAAGGTTGCCGACATCGAGACCCTCGACGAGGAGCTGAGGGCTCCGGCGGCGCGCTCGGTGTTGCTCGCCGCCCGCGCGCTCGCGGGGGAGTGGGTGCAGGGCGGCAGCGCGACCTTCGCCGACATCGTGGCGCCCCGCATCCTGCGCCAGTCCTAGGCGGCGTCGCGAGCGGGACCGGCCCCGGCATCGGCCACGGGCCGGCTACCGCCTGTCGTCGAAGAAGTCGGTGAGGACGTCGGCGCACGCCTGCGCCTCGATGCCAGCGATCACCTCGACGGGACGGAAGAGGCGAGCGTCCCTCACGACGTCCCACACCGAGCCGCATGCGCCGGCCTTCTCGTCCCACGCGCCCAGCACGAGGCGCGGCATCCTGGCCTGCAGCAGCGCGCCCGCGCACATCAGGCAGGGCTCGAGGGTGACGACCAGGGTGCAGTCGTCGAGCCGCCAGCGGCCCAGCGCCGATGCCGCGGCGCGCAGCGCGACCACCTCGGCGTGGGAGGTGGGGTCGTGGGACGCCTCGCGCTCATTCGCGCCCTCGCCCACCACGGTCCCGTCGGGCCCGACGACCACCGCGCCGACCGGCACGTCGCCCGCGTCGCCAGCCGCACGGGCGAGCGCGAGGGCGCGCAGCATCGGCTGCTCCCAGATGCCCTCGCCCGCCCATGTCGTCATGGCGCTCACGCTACCGGGAGCGGCCCTGCCCGACTACGGTGGTGCTATGCGCCTGCACGTTGCCGACCACCCGCTCATCGACCACAAGGTCACCGTGCTGCGGGACAAGAACACGCCATCGCCGATCTTCCGCCAGCTCGTCGACGAGCTCGTCACGCTGCTGGCCTACGAGGCCACCCGCCACGTGCGTGTGGAGCAGTGCGAGGTCGAGACGCCGCTCACCACCACGACCGGCACCCGCATCGCCGACCCGGCCCCGATCATCGTGCCGATCCTGCGTGCCGGCCTGGGCATGCTCGACGGCATGACGCGCGTGCTGCCGAGCGCCGAGGTGGGCTTCCTCGGACTGAAGCGCGACGAGGAGACGCTCGAGGCGATCACGTATGCGAACCGCCTGCCCGAGGACCTCACCGGCCGCCAGGTGTTCATCGTCGACCCGATGCTCGCCACCGGCGGATCGCTGATCGCGGCGATCGAGTACGTGCTGGAGCGCGGGGCCACCGACGTGACGTGCGTGTGCCTGCTCGCGGCGCCCGAGGGCATCGACAACGTGACCGATGCCGTGGGCGACAGGGCCGAGGTCAGCGTCGTCGTGGCGCGGGTCGACGACCGCCTCAACGAGGTGGGCTTCATCGTGCCGGGCCTGGGCGACGCCGGCGACCGCCTGTACGGCGTGGTCTAGCCCGTCGGATAGTTCTCGCGCGCGCCTCCGGGCCGCGCATGCCCCGCTTGCCTGCCCCGCCTGCCTGCCCCGTGCGCTTCGGCGCACCGAATCGACACCTACCCCGAGTCTGCCGTGGGGCCGCAACGCCATCTGACGATTTCGTGCGCCGAGGTGATGCGCATCTGCACCCACGCGCTGCAATGCGCTCGCGTGCTGCCGCTTCTCGCACCAGTAGCGGTCCGGTTTGTCCGGGATGTGGGACGCGAAGCGGACAAACCTGACCGTTTGTGGGTCCTCCCGCTTCACGGCTGACCGCGAACTGCAGCGGTGCGGCGGGGCCGATGCCGGTTCCGAGTCCGTGTCAGACCCCGGTGGGAAGGTGGTTGGAGGCCGCAGAGTCTCCACCTCGCCGGTGGACATCCTGTGGAGGACACGCCGTCGATCTGTGGATACGTAGGCGTGTCGTGCACCGACCACTACATCTAGTGGTGGATAACTCAAATCAACCCAATATCTTGGTGTTACACGGTTGTAGTTTGACGTTCTGGGCGTTACTCTCGTGGAACCAAATCGGGCCCGGTCCCCACGACTCCGCCCGTGCAGACTTTGCATTTTCTTGTCACACCTAGGGGGAAGCATGACCGTCACTGAGAACGCGTCAGAGGTCGAGGCAGCACCGGTCACCACTGGATCCATCCCGGTCCAGGGCATCCGTGTCACCAAGCGCGACGGCACCAAGGAGCCGTACAACGCCGACATGATCAACAAGGCGATCGAGCGCGCCGCCGACGGCCTCGAGGACCGCATCTCCAAGGTCACGCAGGTGGCGTCGGAGCTGGCGATCACGCTGTTCGACGGCATCACCACCGAGCAGCTCGACGAGGCCGCGATCAACGTCGCCGTGCAGAACGTCAAGGACGACCCGGACTTCGACATCATCGCTGCCCGCCTGCTGCGCAAGGTCATCTACAAGCGCGTACTCGGCGGCTACGACACCGACCTCGAGCTCTCGCTGCTCCACCAGGCGCGCTTCCCTGGCTACATCCGCGACGCCGTCGAGGAGGGCCTGCTCGACACCCGCCTCGAGTCGCACTTCGACCTCGACGCCCTCGCCGCGGTGCTCGACCACACCCGTGACGACCTGATGCGCTACATCGGCACCGTGACCATGCGCAACCGCTACATGATCACCGACCGCCACCGGAAGCCGCTCGAGGTCCCCCAGTACTTCTGGATGCGCGTCGCCATGGGCCTGTCCCTCAACGAGGCGGATCCGACCAAGCACGCGATCGAGTTCTACAACAAGATCTCGACCCTCGACTACCTGCCCGCCGGCTCGACGCTGGTGAACGCCGGCACCTCGTACCCCCAGCTCTCCAACTGCTTCGTCATGCAGATGGAGGACGACATCGAGCACATCGCCAAGTCGGTGCGCGACGTCATGTGGTTGACCAAGGGCACGGGCGGCATCGGCCTGTCGGTGACCAAGCTCCGCTCCGAGGGCTCGCCCATCAAGTCGAACAACACCACCTCGACCGGCCCCATCCCCTTCATGCACACCATCGACTCGACGCTCCGCGCCGTGTCGCGTGGCGGCAAGAAGTTCGGTGCGCTGGCCTTCTACATGGAGAACTGGCACCTCGACTTCCACCAGTTCCTCGACCTGCGCCAGAACTCCGGCGACCCGTACCGCCGCACCCGCACGGCCAACACTGCGGTGTGGATCTCCGACGAGTTCATGAAGCGCGTCCGCGACGACCAGGACTGGTACCTCTTCGACCCGGCCGAGACCCCCGACCTGGTCGAGCTCACCGGCTCCGCCTTCTCGGCGCGCTATGCCGAGTACGTGCAGCTGGCGGGCGAGGGCAAGATGCGCGCCTTCCAGAAGATGCGCGCCCGCGAGCAGTACAAGCAGATCCTCGTGACGCTGCAGACCACCTCGCACCCCTGGCTCACGTGGAAGGACACGATCAACAACCGTGCCCTGAACACCAACACCGGCACCATCCACCTGTCGAACCTCTGCACCGAGATCTGCCTGCCGCAGGACCGCGACAACATCGCGGTCTGCAACCTGGCGTCGATCAACCTGCCGGCCCACTTCAAGGACGGCAAGATCGACTGGGACCGCATGAAGGACTCGACGCGCCTCGCCGTGCGCCAGCTCGACAACCTGGTCGACATCACGCTGTCGTCGGTGCCGGAGTCGGAGTTCGCGAACTCCGAGAACCGCGCGATCGGCCTTGGCGTCATGGGCTTCACCGACATCACGGAGAAGATGGGACTCGCCTACGAGTCGCAGGAGGCCTACGACCTCATCGACGAGATCGTCGAGTTCGTCAGCTACCACGCGATCGACGCCTCGGCGGACCTCGCCCGTGAGCGCGGCTCCTACAACAACTTCGCCGGCTCCGGCTGGTCGCAGGGCAAGGTGCCGTTCGACACCATCGCCGAGACCGAGGCCGACCGCGGCCTCGCGATCGACGTGGACCGCACCACCCGTCAGGACTGGGACGCGATGCGCGAGAAGGTGGCGGGCGGCATCCGCAACGCCACGCTGATGGCCGTCGCGCCCACCGCCTCGATCGGTCTCGTCGCCGGCACCACGCCCGGCTTCGACCCGCAGTTCTCGCAGATCTTCTCGCGCAACACCTCGAGCGGAAAGTTCCTCGAGGTCAACCGCAACCTGGTCAAGGACCTCCAGGACCTGGGCATGTGGGAGGACGTCAAGGACCAGCTGCTGCAGGCCCAGGGCGACCTGAGCCAGGTCGAGGGCGTTCCCGAGCACCTGGTCGAGGTCTACAAGACCTCGTTCCAGCTGAGCCCGATCGCCTTCGTCGAGGTCGCGGCCCGCGCCCAGAAGTGGATCGACCAGGCGATCAGCCGCAACATCTACCTGGCCGACCGCGACGTCGACAACATGATGGAGCTCTACGCCGCCGCATGGGAGAAGGGCGTCAAGACGACGTACTACCTCCACATGAAGCCGCGTCACACCGCCGAGCAGTCGACGGTGCGCGTCAACAAGACGGAGAACATCAACAAGACCGGCTCCGCGTCGGGCCGTGCCAAGACCGGCGCCGCCGCGGGTCCCGCCCGCAAGGGCTTCGGCGGTGCGCGCAAGGGCTTCGGCGGCGTCAAGAAGTCGGCCGATGCCGCGGCGGCCCCGGTCGCTGAGGCCGCGGTCGAGGCGCCCATCACCACCGGTGAGGTCGCGGAGATCGTCGAGGGCGCCTCGGTGCCGCTGAACGCGGCCCCTCAGGCTCAGACCACGGCGCCTGCCGCGGCTCCTGCCAGGAAGGGCTTCGGCGCTGTGACCGCCGCGACCCCGGTCGTCGAGGCCCCCGAGGCCGTCGCCGAGCCGGCCGCCGCGACGATCGCCATCGCGACCGCGCCCAGCACGGTCCTCACGGACGTCGCGTCGAAGGCCTTCGCGGTGCCGCCCACGCAGCAGCCCGAGCTGCCGCCGGCGTCCCTGCCCACCCCGGTGGTCGAGGCATCGGCTCCGGTCGAGCACGAGCCCATCGTCGAGCACCAGCCCGCGCTTGCGCCGGAGGGCGTGTCCATGCTTACCGTGGCCGGTGACGACACCGACATGGTCGACGGGGTCGCGTGCCCGGTCGACCCCATGGAGCGACTCCAGTGCGAGTCGTGCCAGTAGCCCGACACTGACCACCCTTCACACACGTTTCATCAGGGAGTAGATCCACCATGGCCATCCTCGGCTCCGGAATTCAGGACGGGCTGCTGCTCAAGCCCGTGACCTACCAGTGGGCAATGGACCTGTACGACCAGGCCGTCGCGAACACGTGGTTCCCCAACGAGATCCAGCTCGGCGAGGACCTCGCGGACTTCAAGCGCATGACGGACGACGAGAAGCACGCGCTGCTGCACCTCATCTCGTACTTCAACCCCAACGAGCTGCTGGTCAACAAGGCGCTCGCGTTCGGCGTGTACCCCTACATCAACGCTCCCGAGGCGCACCTCTACCTCGCGAAGCAGATGTGGGAGGAGGCCAACCACACGATGACGTTCGAGTACATCCTCGAGACGTTCCCGATCGACCGTGAGAAGGCCTACTCGGCTCACGTCGAGGTGCCGTCGATGGCGCGCAAGGAGGAGTTCGAGTCCGCCTTCATCAAGCGCATGACGGAGGACACCCTCGACATCTCGACGACCGAGGGCAAGAAGGACTTCATCCGGAACCTCATCGCCTACAACATCATCCTCGAGGGCATCTGGTTCTACTCGGGCTTCATGGTGGCGCTGAGCTTCCGCCAGCGGAACATGCTGCGCAACTTCGGCTCGCTGATGGACTGGATCATCCGCGACGAGTCGCTGCACCTGCAGTTCGGCATCAACCTGATCCTCACGGTGCTCGAGGAGAACGAGGACCTGCAGGACCCGGAGTTCGCCGACGAGATCCGCGGCATGATCCTCCAGGCCGTCGAGATGGAGGAGCAGTACAACCGCGACATGTTCCCCCGCGGCATCCTGGGCCTCAACTCGGACTACGTGAACCAGTACGTCAAGTACCTCACCGACCGCCGCCTCGAGGAGCTGGGCTTCGAGCCCGAGTACAACGTCGCGAACCCCGCCAAGTGGATGGCGACTGCGAACGACACCCTGCAGCTCGTGAACTTCTTCGAGCAGCAGAACACCTCCTACGAGGTCAACGCTCAGGCCACCAAGCGGTCGGAGTAGACACCTCAGCGAAGCGCGGCCCGCGCATCGGCCAACCGGGGCGGTCAGGCTTGATCCCCTCTGTCCGATGCGCGGGCCGCGCTTTGTCGTCTCCCGCGCCGACCGCTTGGTGGCCCTCGCCCCGGGCTTGCCGGGGATCGCCGGCGCACCTCATGCCCTCGCTCTGCGCTATGTGCACTCGGTGTGCGGGAGCGGGCCCGATCTCCGCACCTGGGGTGCACATACGTGCAGGAGGCGGATTCGCCGTGAGCCTGGCCACGGCCACCCGCCGTTTCGACCAGCGGTCTATTCGGCCAGCCGCCCCACCCCCGGCGCCACAAGTGGAACATTCGGTACGGCCGCAGGCTCTAGGACCGTACGTGTTGTTCCACATTGCGCAACTCGTTGGCGATCCGGTGGGTCCTACACTCGCCGCATGGGAGATCAGATCCGCGTCGCCATCCTGCTGTTCGACGGCTTCGACCTGCTCGACGTCGGCGGGCCATACGAGGTGCTGCTGACGGCCGGGCGCCTGCTCGAGCGCGACGGCCAGGCAAACCCCGTCTCCGTCGAGCTGGTGAGCCCGGTCGGAGCCGATGCCAGGGCCTACGGGGGCATGACCGTCACGGGCCTCGCGCCCGTCGACGCGGCGGACGGCGCCGACATCGTGGTCGTCCCCGGCACGATCGACCTCGACGCGGTGATGGCCGACGGCGCCACGGCGGACGCCATCCGAGCGCTCACGTCGGGCGGCCCGCTCGTCACCTCGGTCTGCACCGGCTCGGTGCTGCTCGCCCGTGCCGGGGTGCTCGGCGACCGCCCCGCGACCACGCACTGGGAGGACCTGGGGCTCCTGGCCGATGCCGGGGTCACCGACGTCGGCGCCGGCGTCCGCTGGGTCGACGACGGTGACGTCGTCACCTCCGCCGGTCTGATCTCTGGCGTCCACATGGGACTCCACCTGGTCCATCGCCTGCTGGGTGAGGACCTCGCACGCCGCACGGCCCGGCAGATCGACGTGGACTGGTCGCCCGATCCCGCCATGCGCTGACGCCTCGGCACTTCACCGGCCCCAGCATCGGCCGAGGGAATACGGACGCCCTCTCGAAACGTTACGAATTCGCGGCTACAATAGCCGTGATCCCCACTGGTTGGCAGGCGCAGTCCTGCTTGGCCGGGCCTGCCCCGAAGGAGACTGCCACGACCACCGCGACCGCCACCGCAGCACCCATCGCCGCCCCGAGCGTCACCGAGAACTACGGTGACACCCTCGACCGCAAGGCGCGGCTCACGTACATCCTGGTGCTCGGCGCGCTCGTGGGCCTCGGCCCCTTCACGATCGACCTGTACCTGCCAGCCTTCCCGGTGATCGGCGCGGAGCTCGCGACTTCGGACGCGATGATCCAGCTGACGCTCACCGCGACCACCGTGGGCTTCGGACTCGGCCAGCTGCTAGTGGGCCCGCTGAGCGACAAGGTCGGGCGGCGTGTGCCGCTGCTGGTCGCCACGGCCGTGCACGTCCTGGCCTCGCTGCTGGTCGCCTCGGCCCCGACCATCGAGCTCGTGATGGCCGGCCGCATCCTGCAGGGCATCGGCGCCGCGGGCGGCGGTGTCGTGGCGATGGCGATGGTGCGAGACCTGTTCGGCGGCCAGCGCCTGGTGCGCATGCTGGCCAACCTCGCGCTCGTCACGAGCCTCGCCCCGGTGCTTGCGCCGGTGATCGGCTCCCAGCTCCTCCAGGTGATGGACTGGCGCGGCATCTTCTACGTGCTCGCTGCCTACGGCGTCATCGTCACCGTCACCGCGGCCTTCCTCATCATCGAGACGCTGCCGGCGGAGCGTCGCGCCCGCATGAAGCACGCCTCGGTCGCCAGCCGCTATCGCGCACTGCTGACCGACCGCGTCTTCGTCGGCGTCGCGATCGTCGGCGGCATGAACTTCGCGGCACTCTTCGCTTACCTCTCGGCGTCGTCGTTCCTGCTGCAGGACCAGTTCGCGATGAGCGCGCAGCAGTACGGGCTCGTGTTCGGCATCAACTCGATCGGCGTCGCGACGATGGTGCAGCTGTCGTCGCGCCTGATGCGCAGGATCGCCCCCGCCTGGGTGCTCGCGACCGCGCTGTTCATCGCCTCCACGAGCGCGATCGTCATGATGGCGGGCGCGCTTCTGGGATGGGGCCTCGCCGGTCTCCTGATCCCGCTCTTCACCTTCACGGCCGCCAGCGGCATGGCGTTCCCCGCCGTCCAGGTCACGGCGCTCATCAACCATGGCTCCGAGGCGGGCACGGCTGCCTCGCTGCTCGGCGCGATGAACTTCGGCCTGGCCGGCATCATCTCGCCCGTGGTCGGCATGCTCGGCATCTCGATCGTCTCGATGGCCGGCGTCATGATCGCCGTCCACGTGGTCGCCGCGGCGTCGCTGTGGCTCGTGGTGCGACCGTGGACGGTCGCCCGCATCCCCGACTAGTCGACGTCGGGCGTGATCAGCACGGCCATCGTGCCGGCGATGTAGCGGTCGCTTCCCGACACCTCGGGGATGAGCGTGTGCGCTCCGGCCGTGACCGATGCCGGCTCGAACGGGTGCGCATCCACGCCCAGGTTGTTGGCGAACCAGGAGCCCAAGGCCGCCGACGACGTCGCGTCGCCCGCCCACGTGCAGGCCTGCCCGCTCCCGCAGTATCCGTCCGGCCCGAGCCCGGTGGCGTGCGCCGGCGCCGTGCCGTCCCAGCGCACCGGCACCAGCTGCTGGCCGTCGAGCAGGACGGAGTCGCCGCCGTTGCCGTTGGCCTGATAGTCGCCGTCCCAGGCAGTGAGGAAGACCTCGACCTGCGCGTCGCGCGCTGTGCCGAACTGGTAGACGGGCGCCTTGCCGTTGCTCGCGCTCATGGACTCCGTCTGGAGCGTGCCCTCATAGAGCAGCACCCTGGACACCGGCAGCGACTCGTCCTCGTAGACGACCGTGATCGAGAAGCCGGCCCAGCTGCCCCATCCTGTGGCCCCGGAGTCGAGCACACCGAGCGCGATGTCGGCGACTGACCAGCTGCCGCCGCCGTGCTCCGCCACCAGCGAGGTGATGTCGACGCGGGTGTTGTAGACCTCGTGGATGCCGCCGCCCTTCTTGGCGTCGAACGACACCGTCGTGGCGGGGTAGTCCGTCCCGGCGCCCACCGCGGTCCACTCCACGGCGCCCGGGCTCATCACCCTCGCCGTGTCGAGCGCTCCCGAGAAGCCAGTCTCGTCGGTGTTCGCCGACCACTCGAGGACAGCCGACTCGATGCGGGCACCCTCGGGAATCACGAGATCGGTCGAGGCGGAGACCACGGTCGTGGCGTCGACGGTCAGCGGCGTCGGGTCGTAGTCGTTGGCCCCGTTGTTGATCCAGGGAGAGCCGTCGAGGTCGTCGCAGGCGGTGCGGGGCGGCGCGATGACGCAGCCGTCGGGTGCGAGCAGCGTCGAGCCAGCCTGGGCGACGTCGTAGTGGCCCACGGCGGCGACGGTGGTGGGCAGGGTCTCGGTGGTGCCGGTCTGGAATGCGGTGGGGAGCGACACGCTGCCCACGATCTCGCCATGGAGCTCGACGGTGATCGACGTGAAGGCGTCGGGCGCGAGGGTTGCGGCACCAGCGATGTCGACGACGGGCAGGCTCAGCGTCGTGGCTCCTCCGGCGAGAACCTCGGGGGCTGTGCAGGAGGCCGTCGTCGCATCGTCCGCGACGCAGGTCCACTCGCCCGCATCGAACTCGCTCGTCGCGAGGTAGCGGAACAGCGACGCGACGGCCGCGTGGTCACCGGCGCCGGCGCCCGCGGGCACCACCGCCGCCGGCGGGGCGATCTCGAGGCCCGCAGGGAGCGCGATCGTCGCGATGAGGTCGGTCGCGGTCGCCTCGCCGCTGTTCTCGAGGGTGAGGTCGATGACCGGGTCCGCGGCGTCCAGAACGATGAGGTCCGCGGTCCAGGAGGCCGTGGTCGCCATCGTCAGGTCGATCGCGGCGGGCTCCGTCACCGGCGGCTCAGGATCGGTCGGGCCGGGATCGGTGGGCCCCGGGTCGGTCGGGCCTGGGTCGGTCGGGCCGGGATCAGTGGTGCCCGGCTCCGTCGTTCCCTGGTCGGTGCCCGTCGTCGACGTGCTGCCGCCAGTCCTCTGAGTATCGGGCGCCGGAGTCTCATCCTGGACGGGTGCTGGCGCGATGTCCTCCGCGGGCTCATCGGGCGTCTCGTCGGCGGGCTCGGAGTCCTCCGCCGGCTCGTCCGTCTGGCCCGAGGTCCCGGAGCCCTGGGAGGCGGGCTGCTCGACCGGCGCGGCGTCCTCCGCCGCGACGACGGTCTCGGGGGCGTCCCACGGCAGCGGCAGGATGCCGAAGGCCGCCGCAGACACGAGTCCGATCGCTGCGACACCCGCGGCGATGCCGGCGGGGATCGCGATGCCGCCTGCTCCGGCGGTGGCAGCGCCGCCCGCGGCTCCCGCACCGCCGCCCGCGCTGCTCGAGCCGGAGGCACCAGACGCGGCGCCGGATCCGACGGCGGCGCCCTTGGCCGCCACGCCAGTGGCCGCTCCCGTCGCGGTCCCGCCCGCGACAGCGCCGAGCACGATCCCGCCGCCGATGGGCAGGCCGGCCGCGAGTGCGCCGACGCCGATGAGTCCCAGGTAGAGCGGGGCGATGACCGCCCGCAGGCCGTGGTTGACGTCGCGCAGCTCGGCGACGACGAGCGCGCAGCGCTCGCAGCCGTCGACGTGCGCCTGCACGCGGGCGTTCTCGCGCTTGCTGAGACCGCCGCGGACGTAGGCGCCGAGCTGCTCGTTCGCCTCCCGGCAGCTGGCCTCAGTCGAGGTGTGGAGGTGCTGCTGCAGGTAGGCCTGGCGCAGCGCCTCGCGCGCGCGGTAGGCGAGCGCGGACACGCCGTTGGCGCTCAGTCCGAGCAGAGGGGCGATCTCGCGCGGCGTCTTCTTCTCGACCTCGGTGTACCAGAGCACGGCGCGCCAGCGCTCGGGGAGGGACTCGAAGGCGCCGGCGACGAGAGTCTGCTCGAAGCCCTCCATCGTCGTGACGTCGGAGGAGTCCGCGGCGCCCATGGCCTGCTCGATCTCCGTCTCGTCGTCGCTCGGCCTCGTGCGGTGGGCCGCGTTGATGAGGTTCAGTCCGGTGCGGCGGACGATCGTGAACAGGTAGGCGCGGAACGCGAGGTCGGGGCCGTCGCCGTTGCCGAGCGCGCGCAGGATGCGGGAGAAGGACTCCGAGACCACGTCCTCGGCATCGGCCTCGGAGTTCGTGTACTGGCGGGCGACCTTGCGCGCCGCCGCCGCGTGCCGCTCGTAGAGCATGCCGAAGGCGGCGCGGTCGCCAGCGCGCACGCCAGCGATCAGCTCGGCGTCGCTGGACGATTCCGTCCAGGCGCCGACAGTGCCCTGTGCCATCGTGAGCCTGCTCCTCGAGTATGAAAAACGCTCCCATAAGGGTACGTGCGAACGTGTGAGAGGCAACTCATCTGCAAAGCCTCTTTTCACATGAGACACGCGATTGGGAAATTCATGACGTCACTGCGTCATGATTCGTGAACGGCACACTCTCATGTGTCGTGAGGGACACAGTTCAGCAGTACGCGATCAGCGTCGAGGCGCTCCTCGCACGGTGGCGGGAGACCAGCGTGCGAGACATCTGGCTGCGCCCCGACGACTGGTTCACGAGCGCGAACGAGGCCGCCGTCGAGCGGCTCATCGACCGGCAGGATGTGTCGCCTGCCGCCTACCGGCTCGGCGAGAACCGCGCGACGGCCGGCGTCGGCATCGGCGAGACGATCGACGACCTGACCGCGCTGTACCGGGTGGTCGGGATCGAGGCCCCTCCCATGCCCGTGCTCCGCGCGCTGTGCGACGGCTGGGCCGAGGCGATGGCAGCGATCCAGGTGGGCGCCGGCTCGGATGCCGAGAGCGGCCTCAGTTCCCGCGACTACCTCGTCCGCAGGCTCAAGGAGATCTACGGTCGCGCCGCCCGCCTGAACGAGCGTGCGTCGGACTGCTGCCGCCTGCTCGTCGTCGACGTGGCCGTCGACGCAGTCGACCCGTGGCAGCGCATCGCGCGCAACGCCGCCGTCGGCGACGTCCTCACTGACATCTTCGGCGAGGGCCACTCCATCGCCCGGCTCGGCGACGGCCACTTCGCCGTGCTGGTGGAGCCCGATGAGGGAGTCGACGCCGTGTCGCGACTCAAGTCGGAGATTATCTCCGTCTCGCAGCTGCTCGACATGGAGAGGCTGCTGCGGCAGCCGCCCCGCGTGTGGCTCGAGCCGCTGCCGCGGGACTTCGACTGCGCACGCGAGCTCGTCCTCTCGCTGGGACGCTAGCTCCTGCTTCCGGCGCCGCCGGGCTGTGCCACGATTGGCCGCGTGCTTGCCGTTGAGATCGCTGTCCAGGATGCCCGCGGAGTCCAGATCGCCTCAGACGTCCGGCCCGATCGCATCGAGCTCTGCTCGGCCCTCGCGCTCGGCGGTCTGACGCCGTCGATCGGCTTCACCCGCTCCGCCGTCGAGGTCCTCCGCCCCCCTGGCGTGGGCGTGCACGTGCTCGTCCGTCCTCGTGCGGGCGGCTTTGAGTTCGATGCGTCCGAGCGCGCGACCATGCTCGGCGACATCGAGTCCGCCGTCGCCGCCGGGGCCGATGGCGTGGTGATCGGAGCGCTCGACGGCCGTGAGATCGATCTCGGCTTCGTGCGCGACGCGGTGGTCGCGGCAGCGGGCGCCGAGGTCACGTTCCACCGGGCGTTCGACGTGCTGGCCGGCGATCATGCTGTGGCGCGGGCCGGCGCGATCGCGCTCGCGGACACCGGCGTCGCGAGGATCCTGACCTCAGGAGGGCGTCCCACGGCGCCGGAGGCGGTCGACGAGCTCGCCGCACTCGTGTCGTCGGCGAGCGGCGCCATCCAGATCATGGCAGGCGGATCGATCCGCGCGGAGCACGTCGCGCCGCTGGCAGCCGCGGGAGTCGACGCCGTGCACGGCTCCGCGAAGGGTGCCGTCTCCTACGTCGCGCCGGTGACGCTCGGCTCCGGAGCCGCGACCGGCGAGGCCGCGTACGACAGCACCGACGCGGCCGAGGCTCAGCGCCTGGTCGACGCGGCCCGTGCCCTCTAGGGTCCGCTAGACCCGGCGCCCGTAGGCGCGGATCGCGAGCGGCGCGAACACCACGGTGAAGATCACGCACCACCCGAGGGTCCAGAGCACGGGCTCACCCCAGTCCCCGCCGCTCCACAGCTCGCGCAGCGCGGAGATGAGGTGCGACAGCGGGTTGGCGTTCGCGAAGGCCTCGAGCCAGGCGGGCATGGTCTCAGGTGGAACGAAGGCGTTCGAGGCGAACGTCAGCGGAAAGAGAGTCATGAAGACGATGCCCTGCACCGCTCGCTCCGAGCGGGCGATAAGGCCCACCAGCATGGGGGCCCACGACAGCGACAGCGCGAACACGATCGACAGTGCGACGCCGCCCAGGAACTCCGGGAAGGACCCCTCGACCCGGTAGCCGATCGCGTACGACGAGCCCACGATCACCGCGATCATGATCACGTAGCGCACCACGTCGCCCAGCGCCGCGCCGAACAGGGGAGCGATGCGGGAGATCGGCAGCGCACGGAACCGGTCGAAGATGCCCTTCTCCATGTCGGACTTCAGCTGGATGCCGATGCCCACAGCCGCGAACGCGATGTTCTGGCCCAGGATGCCGGGGATCAGGAACGGCAGGTAGTCCGTCGCCGAGCCCGCGATCGCGCCGCCGAAGATGTAGGTGAAGAGCAGGATGAACATGATCGGCGAGATCGTCACGTCGATCAGGCTCTCGGGCGTGCGCCACGTGTTGAGCAGCGAGCGCTTGGCCAGCACCCACGAGTGCTTGACCATGTCGACGGCGGGGCCGCCGGAGCGGGTCTCGATGTCGTGCGTCACGCTGGCGGTCATGCCGCGTCCTCCTCGCTCGCCTCGGACGTCTCTCGCTGCCGCTCGCCTGTGAGGGTGAAGAACACCTCGTCGAGGCTGGGCAGCTGCAGCGACATCTCCGTCACCCCGATGCCCTGAGCGCGGAACTGCCCGATCGCCTGCTCGAGCTGGGCGTCGCCGTCCACGGGCACCGAGAACACCCCGGTGCGCACCTCGTCCACCGCGGCGCCTCCGGCGGCGACGCCCGCCAGGATCGCCTGGGCGGCCCCGGCATCGGCCAGGTCCGACGGACGCACGCGCAGCGTCTGGGAGCCGACCACGCGCTTGAGGTTGTCGGCGGTGTCGTGGGCGATGACCTCGCCGTGGTTGATGACCACGATGTCGTCGGCCAGCGCATCGGCCTCCTCGAGGTACTGCGTCGTCAACAGCACCGAGGTGCCACGCGCGACGATCGCGCGGACCACGTCCCACATGTCCTCGCGCTTGGCGGGGTCGAGCCCGGTGGTGGGCTCGTCGAGGAAGACCACTTCGGGGTGGCCGATGAGGGAGGCGGCGAGGTCGAGGCGTCGCCTCATGCCGCCGGAGTAGGTGCGCGCGGGCCGGTCGGCAGCGTCGGCCAGGTCGAACCACTCGAGCAGCTCGGCAGCCCTCGCCTTGGAGCCTTGCCCTGTCATGTTGAGCAGCTGGGCGATCATCAGCAGGTTCTCGCGCCCGGTGAGGCCCTCGTCCACCGATGCGTACTGGCCGGTGAGCCCGATGCGCGTGCGCACCTCCGCCGACTGCGTCGCCACGTCGAACCCCGCCACCTGGGCCGTCCCGGCATCGGCCCTGAGCAGGGTCGCAAGGATGCGGACGGCTGTCGTCTTGCCCGCGCCGTTGGGCCCGAGCACGCCGAGCACCGTGCCGCGCGGCATCGCCAGGTCGACCCCGCGCAGGGCGCGTGTCTTCTTGAACGCCTTCTCGAGGCCGGTGGCCTCGACCGCGAGTTCTGTCGTCATGCGGCCAGGCTACGGGGCACCCCTGACGCGCGCACGGAAAACTCTGGTGACGGTCAGCCCCGATAGACGACCATCGAGCGGCCCTCGTCGCGGTCCACCCGCTGGCCGCGCTCGACGATGATCACGGATCCGGAAGGGCCGGACGCGAACACGCGGGAGCCGACATCGGCTCGGGGGCGCAGCCTCTCGACCTCGCGCTCGAGTCGGTCGACGCGGTGCTGCAGCGTGAGGATGCGCTTGATGCCTGCGAGGTTGATGCCCTCCTCCTGGCTCATGCGCTGGATCTCGCGCAGCGTCGCGACGTCGCGCAGGGAGTAGCGGCGCCCGCCTCCGGGGCGGCGCTTGGGGATCACCAACCCGAGGCGGTCGTACTGCCTCAGGGTCTGGGCGTGCATGCCGGCGAGCTCGGCCGCGGCGGAGATGAGGAAGACGGGCTCGTCGACGTCCGGCTGCTCCATCGTGGCCCTCCCTTCCTTGTCGCTACCTTAGGTGCGCGCTGGCCGCGCACCCTGTGCACTCGCCGCTACTGCGCCGCCTTCGACTCGAGGTCGGCGCGCGGGTCCTCGCTGGTGACCTCGGCGAACTCCTCGAGCTTGGCCTTGGCCTCCTTGGACAGCTTCTTGGGCACCGCGACCGTGATTGCGGCGTACATGTCGCCGGCCTTGCCCTTGTCGACCAGCCCGCGACCCTTGACCCGCAGCCGCGTCCCCGACTGGGTGCCGGCCGGCACCTTGACGCGCACGGACCCGCCGTCGATCGTGGGCACGGCGACGACGGCGCCCAGCGCCGCCTCGGCCAGCGACACCGGCACCTGGGCCGTGATGTCGAGCCCCTCGAGCGAGAACACCGGGTGCTTCGCGACGTGGACGGTGAGGATCAAGTCGCCAGCCTCGCCGCCGTTGGTGCCGGGGCGGCCCTTGCCGCGCAGGCGGATCTTCTGGCCGTCCTTGACGCCCACCGGCAGGCGGGCGGAGATCTTGCCCGTCGAGAGTCCGAGCGTCACCGTGGCGCCCGACGCCGCCTGACGGAACGTCACCTCGGCGGCCGCCGCGACATCGGACCCCTTCTGGGGGCCGCGCGGGACGCCTCCGCCGAACAGGTTCGACAGGATGTCCTCGAAGCCCGGGCCTCCGGACCCCGTGGACGCGTATGCGCCGCCGCGGCCGAAGCCGCCACCGCCGTAGCCGCCTCCGAAGGCGCCGCCGAACGCGTCCTCGAAGCCGGGTCCCCCGGCGCCGCCCGCGCTGAACCGGGGCCCGCCGGCTCCCATGGCCCGCACGGCGTCGTACTGCTGCCGCTGCTGGGCGTCGGAGAGCACGCCGTAGGCCTCGCCGACCTCCTTGAACTTCCGCTCCGCCTCCGCGTTGTCCGGGTTGCGGTCGGGGTGGAGGTCGCGCGCGAGCTTGCGGTACGCCTTCTTGATGGTGGCGTCATCGGCGTCCTTGGTCACGCCCAGCGTCTTGTAGAAGTCCTTGGTCAGCCAGTCCTGGCTCGTCACGATTCACCTCCTCCTGTCGTCTGATGTGCGGGGCGCCGCACGCTACTCCGGCTGCGCGACGATCACACGCGCGGGGCGCACGACCTTGTCGCCGATGCGGTGGCCCGGCTGGGCGACCTGCTCCACCGTGGGCTCGGTCACCTCGGTGCTCACGATGGACGTGAGCGCCTCGTGGATCATCGGGTCGAAGACGTCGCCCTTGGCGCCGAAGGACTCCCAGCCGAACCGGCCGAGCGAGTCCTCGAGCTTGGCGGCGATCGCGGCGAACGGGCCGTCGGCCAGGTCGCCGTGCTCCCTGGCGCCGGCGATGTCGTCCAGCACCGGGATGAGCGCCTCGACGACCTTGACGGTCGCCGTGGTCGAGGCCAGGTCGCGGTCGCGGTCGACGCGCTTGCGGTAGTTGACGTACTCGGCCTGCAGTCGCTGCAGGTCGGACAGGTGCGCAGCGGCCTCCTGGCGCGCGGCCTCGATGTCCTTGGCGACGTCGTCGGCGTCGGCGTCGACCGTCGCGGACTCGACGGTGTCCTCCGTCGCGGCGGCGGCATCGTTGATGATGCGCTCGGCCTCGCCCAGGACGTCGTCGCCGTTGTCCTCGGGCTCCGGGGTGGTCTGATCAGTCATGTCTGACTCCTTCGCGTTCGCGGGTGGGAGAGGGGGGCAAGTGCCGCGGCCCCGGCTCCAGT
>JAUIBG010000001.1 GCA_030428165.1 Actinomycetes bacterium | reverse complement strand
CTCCCTCTTCGCCGGACTCGAGGACGAGCGCTTCTACTTCGTCCACTCGTACGCCGCTCGCGAGTTCCCGCTGGGTACCACGGAGGACACCGGCAGGCTCACCCCGCCGGCCGTCACGTGGTCGACCGCCGGCACGCCCGAGGGCTCGGACCGCTTCGTCGCGGCCGTCGAGAACGGCCCGCTGAGCGCCACCCAGTTCCACCCCGAGAAGTCGGGCGAGGCGGGCCTGGGCCTGCTGCGCAACTGGATCACTACCCTGACCTGAACGACCCTGAACTGAACCACATCGGGACGGCGCCGGAGGAGAACGGCACGGTCCCGCCACGAGCACAAGGAGTCACCGTGTCCCGTCTCGAGCTGCTTCCCGCCGTCGACGTCGCCGACGGCCAGGCCGTCCGCCTCACCCAGGGCGAGGCGGGGAGCGAGACCGACTACGGCGACCCGCTCGCCGCCGCCCAGGACTGGGTGGCGCAGGGCGCCGAGTGGATCCACCTCGTCGACCTCGACCGGGCGTTCGGGCGAGGCACGAATGAGAAGCTGCTCGCCGAGGTCGTCGCCAGCGTCGACGTCAAGGTCGAGATGAGCGGCGGCATCCGCGACGACGCCTCGCTCGAGGCCGCGCTCGCCACCGGCTGCGCGCGCGTCAACATCGGCACCGCTGCCCTCGAGAACCCCGAGTGGACCGCCTCGGCGATCGCACGCTTCGGCGACCAGGTCGCCGTGGGCCTGGACGTGCGCGGCCACACGCTCGCGGCGCGCGGCTGGACCGAGGACGGCGGCGACCTGTGGGAGGTGCTCAAGCGCCTCGACGACGCCGGCTGCGCCAGGTACGTCGTGACCGACGTGCGCAAGGACGGGATGCTCACCGGCCCCAACCTCGACCTGCTGACGGCGGTGTGCGAGTCCACGGATGCCCCGGTCGTCGCCTCCGGCGGCATCAGCTCGCTCGACGACATCGCCGCGCTGCGCTCGCTGGTCGAGACCGGCGTCGAGGGCGCGATCGTCGGCAAGGCGCTGTACAACGGCAACTTCACGCTGACCCAGGCGCTCGACGTCGCGGGCCGCCCCTAGCCGTGCCCGAGATCCCCGCGACGCGGTTCGCGGACGACGACGGCTCGGCGGATCCGGTCCTCGCGGCGGCGCTCGCCTCCCTCGAGGCCGACCCCGCTGCGCTTCCCGGCGTCGTGAGCGCCCTCGCCGAGGCGCGCGTGCTGATCCCCGTGCTGGCGGCGGGGGAGGAGCGCTTCATCGGCCGTCACGGCCTCGAGCAGGACGAGATCGGCACCACCGGAGTGGTCGCGGTGTCGCTTCCTGACGGCCGCGCTGCCCTTCCGGTGTTCTCGTCCGTCGCCACGATGTCCGCCTGGCGGGCCGATGCGCGTCCCGTCCCCGCCGAGGGGCCCCGTGCCGCGCTGGCGGCCGCCGACGAGCAGTGGGCCGCCCTCGTGATCGACCCCGCCGGGCCTGCGGTGGTCGTGCCCCGTCCCGCCGTGTGGGCGCTCGCCCAGGGGCACGAGTGGGCGCCGGCCGTCGTGGGGGACGAGGTCGCCCCCGATGTCGCCGCAGCGGTGGCCGATGCCGTGGGAGCCGTCCCCGGTGTCTCCGCTGCGGGAGCAGAGCCGGGTCGTCGCGCGGAGCTCGCCGTCGTCATCGCGCTGCCGCCTGGGCTGACGCGCGCGCAGGTGACCGAGGTGACGACCGCGGCGCAGCAGGCGCTCGCCGCGTCGGAGGTCGTCGCCCAGCGGGTCGACAGCCTCGAGATCAGGCTCGCGACGGCCTGAGTCGCGACGCTCGATCCAGGCGGGGCGCTAGTCCTCGCACTGAGCGAGGTTCACTTCCCAGCCCGACTCGTTCATGAGGAAGTCCGACACGGACTCCCAGCTGACGGCCCACGACGCGTCGCCGTCGTCGCCCGCGTAGATCACTCCCACCACGGTGCCGTCGTCCCGGTTCACGACCGCCGATCCCGAGTTGCCCGGCTCCACGTGCCCGTTGAGCAGGTAGACGTCGTCGGGGTGCTCGCGCAGCTCGTCGTCGACGATGCGCACGAAGCTCGCCTCGAAGGCGGTGAGCTCCTCGGCGCGCGGGTAGCCCACGACCACCACGTCGTCGAGGGTGCCAGACGGGTCGGCCGCGGCGATCGACAGCACGGGTGCGAGCTCCTCCTCGACGACGACGATCGCGAGGTCGGACGTGGGGTCGAGGAACGATCGTGTGGCCGTCAGCTCGGTGCCGTCGTAGGCCGTGAGCTCGATCGCGGTGGCGCCCTCGATCACGTGACTGTTGGTGACCACCGTGTGCTCGCCGACGATCCACCCCGTGCCGTTGCCGAAGCTCGTGCAGTCCGCGACTCGCAGGCGGATGGCCGCCTGCTCCGCGAGGGTGAAGCCGTTGGACGCCGTCGCGAGCGCGCCTGGGTCGACCGAGGTCGTCGCCTCCGGCACGAAGGAGTCGGGCAGGGGCTCGGGAGAGGGCAGCACGGCGCAGCCGGCCGACGCGCCGATCGCCGCGATGCCGATCGCCGCCCTGCCGATCGCCGCCCTGCCGATCACCGCGATGCCGAGAGCGGCGACGCGGGCACGGACGCCGCCCGTGCGGTTCACGGCACGGCTCACGCGTCGCCCGCCTGGTACTCGTCCCATGCGGCCACGACCTCGCCGCAGTAGTCCTCGACGTCGCGCTGGTACGCCGCGAGGCTCGCATCCGTGTAGAGGTACGACTGGTCGAGGTAGCCCACCAGCTCCTCGTACTCGTCGACGCAGATCGCGAGGGCGTCGGTGATGTCCTCGAGGTAGAGGAGGTCGTCGCGGGCGAAGGCCGCCTCGTTCGCCGCCTCGTTGACCGTGGTGTGGGACTCGTCGAGCTGCGCCTGCAGCGTCTCGGTCTGGGCGGTGAGGGTGGCGACTTGGGCGCCGAGCGTCTCCGCCTCCTCGCGCAGTTCGTCGTTCTGCGCTGTCCACTGGCTGTTCACGACGTACATCGACCCGGCGGTGACAGCGAGGCCGACGATCACGACCAGCGCGACGACCCACAGCACGGCGTTGACGACGCGCGCGGCGCGGCGGGGCGGCGCAGGCGCGGGGGAGGGGGCGGCTGCGGGCTCGGTCTCGAACGGGGCCGATGCTCCGGTCGCGGCGGATGCGGCGGATGCGGCGGATGCGCCCGATGCGGCGGGGAGCGCGGGTGCGTCGGGCGCGGGCGCAGGAGGGCGCGGCGGGGCGGCGTGCTCAGGAACGTCGGAGGCCTGCACGTCAGGCGCGGGGGACGGCGGTCGTGGAGGCTCCGACGGCTCCTGCCGCGGCATCGGCTCGTGGGATCCGGACTCGCTCATGGGTGCTCTCCTCCGCCGGCGGTGGGGGCGCCGCCGCGCTCATCGTATGCGGCGGCGGTGACACCGGACGAAGGCGCGGTCCGTGGCGGAGCGCTAGTTCGCGCCGTCCGCCGTGGAGCCGGTCGAGGTGTCCGCATCGGCCGTGCACGTGCTTGACACGGGGTTGAGCAGCGCGGGCTCGTCGATGAGCGTCGTGAGGGTGGACACCGGGACCATGTAGGTCTGATCGCTGCCGTCGGTGGCCTTCGCGTAGACGACGCCGACGACCTCTCCGCTCTCGTTGACGACGGCCGAGCCCGAGGAGCCAGGCTCCACCACCGCGGAGATCGCGAGCACGGTGTCGACCGCAGCGGTATTGGGGTCGGCGAGCGGGTCGGCGACCCTGCCGAGCACGACGCCTGCCGACGTCGACAGCTTGCCGCCTTGCGGGTAGCCCACGACGGTGACGAGGTCGCCCTCGACCGGATCGTCGGTGGCCAGCGACGCGTACGTGTCGCCGAACGGCTCCGCGGTGGTGACGATCGCGATGTCGGCGAACTGCGTGCTCGACGCGGCGGTCGCCGTCACGGTGATGCCGTCGTAGGTCGAGATCTCCACCGTCTCCGCGTTGGTGATCACGTGACGGTTGGTCACGAAGGTGCTGCCGTCGATCGCGAAGCCCGATCCCGTCGTCACGCCGGTGCCGCACGTGATCGAGCGCACGCGCACCGTCATGCGCTGCGCGGCGTCGAAGCCGTACTTCGACAGCGCGAGCGACTCGGCCGCGGGGGAGGCGGTGGGCGACGGGATCCAGTCGCTGGGCAGCGGGTCGGGGTCCTCGGGGATGCTCGCGCACCCGCCCAGGGCGAGCGTCAGTCCCGCCGCCAGCGCGATCAGGCGACGGCTCATCCGACCACGTCCGCCTGGAACTGGTTGTAGGACTCGAGAGCCGCCACGCACAGCTCGTCGACGCTGTCCGCGTACTCGGCGATCTGCTCCTCGTCGTAGTCCTCGGGGTTCTCGAGGATCGCCGCGAGGTTGTTCTGCTCCTGGACGCAGCGCGCGAGGGCCGAGGACGCGACGACGCCCTGCGAGACGAGCCCGTCGAGCCGCTCGGCCTGCTGCGCCGAGTAGGCGTTGGTGTCGAGGGCCTGCTGCTTCTCGTCGCTCAGCTCGAGGACGCGTTCGCGCAGCTCCCTGTTCTGATCGGCGTAGACCTGGTTGTCGGACTCGAGGTTCGAGATCTCCGTCTGGAGGTCGGCGATGTTCCCGCCCAGGTCGTAGTTGATCTCGCTGAGCTCGGCCGAGCGGTCCTCCCAGCGGATCGCCGAGTCGGTCGCCTCGGACAGGTAGTAGGCGAGCACGCCGATCGCGCCCAGCAGCAGCACGACGCCGGTGATCCAGATGCCGCGCTCCGTGCGATTGCGGCGGCCGACGATCGCGATCGCCGCGGTGCTGATCGCCTGGGTCAGCGCCTCGGGCTCGAAGGTGGGGGTGCCGGCGACCGTCTCGTCGGCGTCCTCGTCGGAGATGAGCAGATCGTCGTCGGAGAGCTCCTCCTCGGTCGGCTCATCCTGCGCGACCTCGACCTCGTCGGTGGGCTCGGGGGAGCCGTCCGCGCCAGCGTGGTCCTCTGCCGTCTCGTCCGCGGCTTCCGTACGTGCCGCCGCGGCGTCATCGGCCGCGTCGTCGACCCCGTCATCGCCAGCGGCGACTGCCTCATCGGCCTCGGGGCGCGCGCTGTCCTGCTCTGACTCGTCCTGACCGGATGTCAACTAACCGCCCCCGTGTACTTCTCGCCCGGTCCCTCCCCTCGAGGATCCGGGAAGTCCGATGCTTCCCTGAACGCCAGCTGGACGCTCCTGAGACCGTCGCGCAGCGCACGCGCGTGCACGTCGCCGAGGTCCGGCGCAGCCGCCGTCACCAGTGCGGCCAGTGCGTTGATGATGGTGCGGGCCTCGTCCAGGTCCTTCGCATCCTCAGCATCGTCGGAGAGGCCGCACCGCAGCGCCGCGGCACTCAGCAGGTGAACGCTTACGGTAGAGATTAGTTCCACGGCGTTGACCTCGGCGAGATCACGCGCCGCCGAGGCGCCGAATGCGTCGTCGTTTCCGGGCTGCTGAGTGTCCACTGTGCTATCCTTGATGGTCGACCGGCCGGAGGGGAATCCTTCCGGCACGCAAGAGGAGTCCACTCCCACCCTAGGGCCATTGTGATGGGCCAGGGTCTCGGTCCCGGCAGCGCGTCTGCGCCTGCTTGGACTCGGTGGCCTCCTTTTGTGTGCAGGGGTTCTCCTGGCGGACGAACGTTAAGGATTCTTGAAGGAGGAGCCACTATCAACGAACCTCGCATCAACGAGCGCATTCGAGTCCCCGAGGTACGCCTCGTCGGGCCCAACGGCGAGCAGGTCGGAATCGTCCGCATCGAGGACGCGCTCCGACTCGCCCAGGAGTCCGAACTCGATCTCGTGGAGGTCGCGCCGAATTCTCGGCCGCCCGTCGCGAAGTTGATGGACTACGGCAAGTTCAAGTACGAGGCTGCGGTCAAGGCACGCGAGGCGCGTCGCAATCAGGCGAACACCGACCTGAAGGAGATGCGCTTCCGTCTCAAGATCGACGAGCACGACTACGAGACCAAGAAGGGCCACATCGTCCGCTTCCTCAACGGAGGCGACAAGGTGAAGGTCACCATCATGTTCCGCGGCCGCGAGCAGTCGCGTCCGGAGATGGGCCGCCGCCTGCTGATGAAGCTCGCCGAGGATGTCCAGGACATCTCGGTGGTCGAGAACATGCCGACGCAGGAGGGGCGCAACATGTCGCTCGTCCTCGGTCCGCTCAAGAAGAAGGCCGACGCCCGCGAGGAGCGCAAGCGTGAGGTCGAGGCCAAGAAGGCGGCCGACGCCGAGCGTCGCGCAGCCAAGCAGGCCAAGGCCGAGGCCGAGACCGAGGGCTAGAGCCCTCCAGGAGACGTAGGGCCGCGATGCGGCCCGACACATCACGTAAGGAGAACGGCATCATGCCGAAGAACAAGACCCACTCGGGCGCCAAGAAGCGCTTCAAGATCACCGGCAGCGGCAAGGTCACGCACAAGTCGGCGAACGACGTCCACAAGTTCGACGAGAAGACCTCGTCGCGCAAGCGCCGTGTCGACAGCACCCCGGTGCTGGCGGACCCGGACGCCAAGCGCGTCAAGAAGCTGCTCGGCGAGTAAGAAGGAGAGACAGACATGGCACGCGTCAAGCGGGCGGTCAACGCCCAGAAGAAGCGCCGCAGCACCCTCGAGAAGGCCTCCGGCTACCGTGGTCAGCGCTCGCGCCTGTACCGCAAGGCCAAGGAGCAGGTCACCCACTCCGGCGTCTACGCCTACCGCGACCGCAAGGCTCGCAAGGGCGAGTTCCGCAAGCTGTGGATCCAGCGCGTCAACGCCGCTGCCCGCGCGAACGGCATGACCTACAACCGCTTCATCCAGGGCCTCAAGGCCGCTGAGATCGAGGTGGACCGCCGCATGCTCGCCGAGCTCGCGGTCAACGACGAGGCCGCGTTCGCCGCGCTCGTCGAGGTGGCCCGCAAGGCGCTGCCGGAGGACGTCAACGCCCCGGCTGCCTAAGGCACTCGCATGCACGGACGCCCCGCAGGGCTCGACCGGACTGACCCGCTCGCCAATCCCAAGGCCGAGCGGATCAGGAAGGCCGTGGCCCTCGCGGGGCGTTCTGCTGCCCGGCGCAAGTCAGGGCAGTTCCTCGTCGAGGGTCCCCAGGCCGTGCGCGAGGCCGTCGCCTTCGCGCGGGACAGGATCCGCGACGTGTTCGTCTCCGTCGAGACCGAGGACCTGCGCGTCGCCGATGTGCTGGGCTCGACGCCTCCGCAGTTCAGGTTCGCGACGCCTGAGGTCATCGACGCGCTGAGCTCGGACTCGCAGGGCTTCGTGGCCGTCGTCGACGACGCCGAGGCCGACATCACCGCCGCACTGGCCCACGCACGGCTCGTGGCGGTGCTGGCAAACGTGCGTGATCCGGGCAATCTGGGCACGGTGATCCGCGTGGCCGATGCCGCAGGAGCCGATGCGGTGATCGTCGCCGACGACTCGGTGGACGTCACGAACCCCAAGGTGGTCAGGTCCACCGTCGGCAGCCTCTTCCACCTGCCCGTCGTGCGCGGCGTCTCGCTCGTCGAGGCGGTCGACGCGCTGCACGAGGCGGGTCTCGCCGTCTACGGCGCCGACGGCAGCGGGTCAGAGATCGATCTGAGCAACAGGGGCCGCGACCGCGCGGTCCGGCTGGACTCCAGGCACGCCTGGGTGTTCGGCAACGAGGCGTGGGGGCTCACCGACGAGTCCCTCGAGCTGTGCGACGCGGTCGGCAGGATCCCGATCCACGGCAAGGCGGAGAGCCTCAACCTCGCCTCGGCGGCGTCGGTGTGCCTCTATGCCTCGGCCACCGCGCAGCGGGCGCAGCACCCGAGCTAGGGCGCGACTACCTCTCGACCGGCCCCATGCCGCGCGACGTGAACTCGTCGGCGCGCTGAGTGGGTCCAGAGCCGTCGCCGATCAGGTCGCGGTCCACGTGCAGCGCCATGGCGTGCACGACCCCCACGATGTCGCGGTTCTCGATGGCCTTGAGGATCGCCTCGTGGTCGGCGTGACGCGTGTGCGCGGTGGCGCCGTAGACCACGTGGCCGCGGTCGATCGCCTTGCGAAGCGCGGTCATGACGCCCGCGTACAGCCCCGGCAGCAGGCGCGAGCCGGTGGCCTCGAAGATCAGGAAGTGGAATTGGCGCGGGGGATAGCCGTGCTCGTAGTCGCGCGGATAGTCCGCGTCCTCCTCGAGGTCTTTCGTGAGGGCCTCCTGCAGCGCGGCGAGCTGCTCGTCGGTGCGGTGCACGGCCGCCATCTGCGCGGCCTCGATCTCGAGGGCGCGGCGCACGGACTGCAGCTCCTCGACGTCGTAGTCCTCGATGTACTCGATCAGCACGGACGTCACGGGAGTGCGGGAGCGGACGAAGGTGCCGCGGCCCGGAAGCGTCTCGAGCATGCCCAGGTTCGCGAGCGAGCGGACCGCCTCGCGGATGGTGCTCTTGCCCACCTCGAGTTCCTCGGCGAGCTCGGGCTCGATCGGGATCTTCGAGTTCACGGGCCACTCGCCCGAGGAGATCTTGCGGCGCAGGAACGCCAGCGTCGTGCGCGCGCGCTCGGTGCCGGAACCGCCGTTCACGCGCTCACCCCCACTGATCGCTCGAGCCTATGTGCCTCCCGGATACTAACCGACCGCGGAGGTCCAGGCCTGATCGGGCCCGGCCCTCCGCGGTCGGATGGGGTCGTGAGCGGTGCTCTGGGCGCCCTCCCGGAGCGCTCACGCGGGCTTCGCCCGACCGGCATCGAGGGGAACTGGGGGTGGCCGGCCGGGCGAAGTCGTGGGGGAGCGGGCGCCGATGCGCCGCCTGCTCCCGAGTCTGAGTCGCTAGGCGTCCGTCCCGAGCCACGCGGCGATCTGCGCGAGACCGTCGATCGTGCCCGCAAGCCCCAACGCCTGGGTCTCGTTCGCGGCCAACAGGAGCACCTGGCCGTTCTGGAGGGCCGCAGTGGTGCCGACGGCCTCGTTGGCCATGATCGGCGCGAACGACGCCTCGCCGGAGCCATTCATGTCGATCAGCAGGATCGCGTCGGGCGCGGCTGCGACCACCTGCTCGGCGGTGATCGGTCCGGTGAAGGCGGCGCCGGCCTCGTCGGAGACGTCATCGCCGCCGGCGAGCGCGACCAGCTCCAGCGGGAACGCCGCTCCGGCGGTGACGAAGGGGATGCCAGCCTGGTTCGACAGGATCAGGACGCGCGGAGCGTCCTCGGCCCCGGCATTGGCGACGGGAACCAGGCCCGCCTCGATGGTCGCGGCAAGATCGGCGGCCGCCGCATCGGCTCCCGTGACGGCGCCGGTCAGCTCGATGTCGGTGATCATCGCGTCGACGGTGTGCCAGCTGTTCGGGTACACCAGCACGGGCACGCCCGCCTCGGCGAGCACCTCGCCCGCACCCTCCTCGAGCCCGTGCCTCGCGGACAGGATCACGAGGTCCGGCTGCAGCGCGAGGATCTGCTCAGGGTCGGTGGTCGACTCGGTGGCCGAGGTGTGCTCGACCGCGAGCATCTCGTCCAGGTGGTTGGTGAGGATCGGGTTGGTGACGGCTTCTGGCACGGTCACCAGGCGGTCGGCAAGACCGAGCGCGGCCACGACCTCGGCCGCCTCGTAGCTGAGCGCGGCGATGCGCACGGGCTCCGTGTCGACGGTGACGGTCGTCGCCTCGATGTCGCGGCCGCCGGGCACGTCGACCGTGCGGGGGAACTCCGCGGGCGTGGCCTGTGCCGTGGCAGTGGCCGATGCGGTCGCCCCCGCAGTGGGCTCGGCGGCGACGCTGGTGGCGCCGCAGGCGGAGGCCAGCAGGACGGTGGCGGAGGCCGCAAGGGCGGCAAGGGGACGGGTGAAGCTCACAGTGCTACCTCGTTCTCGGGGGTGATGGGGACGGTGCGACGCGCCTGCCCGTGCAGGCTGGGCGTGTGGTGGTGGGTGAGGAAGTGCCGGCCGTCCGAGGTCGTGTGGATCTCGGTGCGGACGCCGTACGCGGCGTGGGTGGTGTCGCCTGTCAGCACCCTGAGCGGCGGGCCGACGCGCACGCTGCCGTCGCCCGTCAGGAAGATCAGGTCCGTGCAGGCGTTGAGGGCGAGCGACAGATCGTGCACGGCGATCAGTACGATTCGTCCGTCCGCGGACATCCGCGCCAGCATCCGCTCGATGCGGTGCTGGTGGCCCAGGTCGAGGGCCGCGGTGGGCTCGTCGAGCACGACGACGGGTGTGTCCTGTGCGATCACGCGCGCCAGCTGGACCAGCTGCAGCTCGCCGCCGGACAGGGTGCCGATGCGGCGGTGGGCCAGGTGGGCGAGGTCGACGACCGCGAGGGTATCGGTCGTCGTGGCGCCCTCATCGCCGCGGGTTCCAGTGCTGCGGGTTCCAGTGCTGCGGACCTTCCCGTCCCACTTTCCCCGCCTCGCCTTCCGTCCAGCGTGCGCGCCGATGCCCACCAGTTCGTCGACGGTGAGCTCGGCCGGTGCGTGGGTGTCCTGCGCGAGCATCGACAGCACTCCGGCCCGCTGCCTGGCGTGCAGGCGCCCCAGGTCGGCGTCGCCGAAGGTCACGGTCCCTGTGTGCTCGACGCCCAGCTGAGCGATCGCGGCGAGCAGCGACGACTTGCCGGAGCCGTTGGGACCGGCGAGCCCCACGACGGCGCCGGGGGAGAAGGAGGCGGTCAGCGAGTCGGCGAGCGTGCGCCCGGCGCGGATGGCGCTCACGGAGTCGAGTCGCAGGTTCGTCATGCCCGCCTCCTCAGCAACAGGGCGAGGAAGACGGGAGCGCCGACGAGCGCGCTCACCACGCCGGTGGGCAGCACGACGGTGCCCAAGCCGGCCCTGGCGATCGTGTCGGCGACCAGCAGGAAGATCGCGCCGGCGAGCATCGCCAGCGGCAGCAGCCTCGCGTGCGCGGCGCCGACGATGAGGCGCACCGCGTGCGGCACGACGAGGCCCACGAACGCGATCACGCCCGACACCGCAACGGCGGCGCCGGTCACGAGCGAGGCGGCCATCAGGATGATGAGCCGTGTGCGGTGGACGTCGATGCCGGAGGTGGTGGCGACATCGGCGCCGAGGGAGAGGACGTCGAGCGCACGGGTGCGGGCCAGCAGGTACGCCGTGCCCACGACGATCGGGCACACCGCGATAGCGACGTGCGACCAGTCGCGCAGGGCGAGGTCGCCTGCGAGCCAGAACAGCGCGCCCCTGGCGAGCGCGTCGTCCCGCGCATTGGCGATGAGCGCGGCGATTCCGGCTCCTGCCAGGGAGTTCAGGGCGACGCCGACGAGGATGATCCCGGTGGTGCCGACGTCCCTGCGCAGCACCATGACCAGGTTGAGGATGCCGGCGACCACGCCGGCGCCGATGAAGGCCGCAATCGGCACGCCCCACTGCAGCGAGCTCGCGAGGCCGACCGTGATGCCGACGACGGCGCCGAAGGCCGCGCCCGCGGACACGCCGGTCACGCCGGGCTCGGCCAGGGGATTCCTGAGGATCGCCTGCATCGCCGTGCCGGCAGCGGCCAGCGCCGCGCCGACGAGGACGGCCACGATCACGCGCGGCAGGCGGATCGACCAGACGATCGCGGAGGCCGTGGCATCCGAGCCGGAGCGGTCGAACAGCGCCTGCAGCACCTCGGCGGGAGGCAGCCTCACGGCTCCGAGTCCCAGGGCGACGATCACGGTGAACGCGAGCAGTGCGAGCCCGGCCGGGACCGCCCAGCGCAGCGCGCGCCTGACCGGCGCAGGCCGGGTCGAGGGCGCGTTCGAGCGCGTCGCGAGCGTGGTCATCGGTGCCTTCGGGGACGGGGACTATGGCATGATCGAATTCATCAGATGAACTCCGATGAAGAGCCACCGTATCATCAGATGAAGTAGTTCATCAGATGATATGTTCGGGACCATGGTCCTGCGCAAATTGAACCCGTTCGTCACGTCTGCCGCCCCCTCCGATACCGCGCTCGACGGCACACGTGCGGAAGGCCGGAGCGCCACCGATCGTCCGCGCAGAGCCTTCGGCGTGATCGCTGAGGCACCCTCCACGGCAGCCGCGAACGCCACGGCCGAGCCGAGCCGCGACTACGACGCGATCTTCCTCGCAGGCTTCGGCGGGCCCCGTGTGCCCGAGGACGTCGTGCCCTTCCTGCGCAACGTCACCGCTGGCCGCGGGATCCCCGACTCCCGCCTCGAGGAGGTGGGGGAGCACTACTACCTGTTCGGCGGCCGCTCGCCCATCAACGACCAGGTCGAGGCGCTCCGCGATGCGCTCGCCCAGGCGCTCCTGGCCGAGGGCATCGACCTGCCGGTCGTCGTCGGCAATCGCAACTGGGATCCCTACACCGAGGACGCGCTGCGCGACCTTGCCGAGTCCGGCGCGCGCCGCATCCTCACGGTGATCACGGCCGCCTACTCGTCCTACTCGGGCTGCCGTCAGTATCGCGAGGACATCGGCATTCAAGCGGAGAAGGTCGAAGGACCGCTCCAGATCGACAAGGTCCGCGCCTACTTCAACACCCAGGGCTTCGTGGACGCGAACATCGACGCCGTCGTCGAGGCCTACGAGTCGCTCGGCGAACAGGGCACCGAGGCCGATCTGGTCTTCGTGACCCACTCGATCCCGACCACGATGGAGAAGGCGTCCGGCGCCTCGCGCCCCGCGACCTACTCCGAGCAGCACCTCGAAGTTGCCGGGCTCGTCGCAGCCGGAGCGGAGGAGCGGCTGGGCCGTGAGCTGCCGTGGCGGCTGACCTTTTGCTCGCGCTCGGGCGCCCCGCACGTGCCCTGGCTCGAGCCGGACGTCAACGACGAGCTCGAGGCCATGGCTGCGGCTGGCTCGACGGCCGTGGTGCTCTCGCCCATCGGCTTCATCTCCGACCACATGGAGGTCGTCTACGACCTCGACACCGAGGCGACGGCGACCGCCGAGCGCCTGGGACTCGGCTTCGCGCGCGCCGCGACCGCCGGGACGCACCCGCGCTTCCTCGACGGCCTCGTGCAGGTCGTCAAGGAGCGGATGGGCACGGCGGAGCCCTCGGTCTGCGGCGACCTTCCCGCCTGGGGGGCGACCTGCGCGCCCGACTGCTGTTTCCGCACCTTCAACAACGAGGGGATCGGGCGTCCCAAGGCTCCGACCGCGACCGGAGTGGGAGGGGCCCGATGACCCGCGCCGAGGCACCTGTCGTCGACCACTCGGCCGTCGCCGAGGAGATCAACTCCTCGATCAACTACACGATGTACTCGGCGTTCCGCGCCACTCGCACCGGCGATGCGCACGCCACCGCGGCCGAGGTCCTGGCGACCCTCGAGAGCATCGAGGGCCTCACCATCCGCGGCTGGTACGACGTCTCGGGGATGCGGGCCGATGCCGATGTCTTCGTCTGGTGGCACGCTCCCGAGATCGAGACGCTCCAGCAGGCCTTCGCGACGGTGCTGGATGCGGCTGGGTCGAGGCTCGCGCCGGCCTGGTCATCGGCCGGCGTTCACCGTGCCGCCGAGTTCAACCGCGGCCACGTACCCGCGTTCCTGGCCGGCGATGCCCCGCGCGGCTACGTCTGCGTCTATCCGTTCGTCCGCAGCTACGACTGGTACCTGCTGCCCGAGGACGAGCGGCGTCAGCTCCTGCGCGAGCACGGCGCCGCGGCCAAGGACCACCGCGACGTGCTGGCCAACACGGTGTCGTCCTTCGCGCTGGGCGACTACGAGTGGCTGCTCGCCTTCGAGGCGGACGACCTCACGCGAATCGTCGACCTCATGCGCGACCTGCGCGCCACGGGGGCCCGGCGCCACGTGCGCGAGGAGGTCCCGTTCTTCACGGGCCCGCGCGTCGACGGAGCGGAGCTGCTCGGCAGGGCACTGGGGAAGTAGGGCGTTGGGGAAGTAGGGCGCTGGGCACGTAGGGCAACCGCGCGCTGATAGCCTCCTTGCGGTTACTCAGGAGGCATTCATGGCGGACAACCAGTTCACGATTCCCGGTGCGAAGGCGCCCATCGACGTCGTCGGCGCCGAGGGCATCCGCTATCGCCTGGAGATGAACGGCGAACGCCTCGAGACCCGCAAGGGTGCCTGGATCGTCCCGCTCGCGGGCGGCAAGACGGCCAGCGTGCGCCAGCGCGGCGTCGTCCCCGGCTTCGCGACCCTCGTCGTGGGCGGTGAGGAGGTCTTCAACGTGGGCGGCGCTGTTCCGACCCCGATGAAGGTCCTCGCGTTCCTGCCCATCATCGCCGTGATGGCGGGTGCCGTGTCCTACGCCGGCATCGCTCTCGGCGTCGTCGTCGCGATCCTGCTGGTGCTCATGAACATCCAGTTCGTGAAGAACACCCAGATGCCGACGTGGCTGCGCTACGTGATGCCGATCGCGAACTCCCTCGCTGGCGCGGCGATCACCTACGTCATCGCCTACACGCTCGCCGTGCAGTTCGGCTAGGACCCGGCCCCCGCACGGCCGCGGTCTCAGCCCGACGCCTACGCCGCGCTCGGCGGCGCCCCGGATGAGGGCGCACTTCTCCCCGCGAACGCACGTCGCTGACTCGTGAGCCCCGGCCGTGGCCGGCGTTCCGGGTCGATCGACGGCGGAGGCACGAACCAGACCTCGTGCTCGACGATCCGTATGCCCCAGTTGTCCCGATGAATCTGCTTGTGGCATGCCACGCAGAGCAATAGCCCGTTGTCCAGGTCAGTCGGGCCTGAATCCTTGTCCCACCACTTGATGTGATGGGCCTCCGTCCAGGAGGGCGGGGCTCCGCACGAGGCGCATCCGCCGTCCCGCTCGGTCAGCGCGATTCGCTGAGCAGGGGAGAAGAGTCGGTCCTCGCGACCGAGGTCCAGCACCTCGGACTTCCCGCCCAGGACCGCCGGGATGATCCCGGCATCCGCCGCAAACCGCCGCAGCGCTCCTGCGGTGACGGGCTGGTCGATTCCCTCGATCGTCGCAACGCCGTGTCCGCGACCATTGGTCGAGCGAGCGCCGTCGCTGGGCACGTCGCCGGGCACGTCGCCGGCCACGTCGTCGAGCGAGAAGCCTGCGGCCTCGACCTCCGCCTGGAGCTGGTCGTAGTCCATCCGCACCACGATCCGCGTGGTCGTGCCCGGAACCTTGCCCTCGTCGCAGCCGCTCATGTGCCGCGCGATCGCCGCGAGCCCGTCCGCCCGGATCTGACCTGCGCTGCGCACGTCGACCGGCCCGGCTCCCACCCCACCGCGGTCCTTTCGCTCGCGCTTGGCGCGAAACGCCGCCTTCACGATCCCGTCGAGCACGGCCTTCACCGGCGCCGCCGTCACGGGGTCGAGCCTGCCGTCGATGCGCACCATGCCGTCGGCCTCGTCGACCATTCGCAGGTACCGCGCATCCTCACGCGCCCGCTCGTCCAGCTCGAGCCTCTCCGGGTCGAGCGTCGCCTCGACGTACTTCACGTATCTCGACAGCCTGGTCGACGACAGTCGAGCCGCTCTCTCCACCAGCCGCTTCTCCGCTGCCGCCAGCTTCTGCGCCGGCACCCGGCCGTGCACCCGGTGGGCCATGCGGGAGATCATCGCGGCGGCATCGGCCGAGATCTCGCCCGCCCTCAGTGCCGCCGCCAGCACGGGCAGCTGCGGGCCCGTCACCGGCGCCAGGTGAGCGTCCTGCCGCTCGGGACCGGAGCCAGACGCGCCGTCGAGCGCGAGGACCTCACCGGCATCGGCCAGCTTCTTGGCCTCCTGCTCGGTCGAGCCCGTCACCGTCGCGACCAGCTGCGTCGCCGACGAGAACCCGGCCTTGCGCGCCATCCCCTCATCTCCGCCAGGCACCCGCTCCGACAGCCGTCTCACGTGCGCGGCGAGCGCGGACACCGACGCGTCGGCATGGCGCTTGACCGCCGACGCCTCCTCCAGTGCGACCATCGCCTGCGCATAGGACATGCCGGCGAGGTCGCCCGGCTCCCAACGCGCGCCCTCCGCCACGACCGCCACCGCGGCGCGACGCAGCCGCGCCCGGTCCCCGGTCGTCACGTCGCCTGCCTCGGTCATGACTCAAGTACACCAGCGGGGTCTGACATTCACTGCCTCCACCTCGACACCCCAGTTCAGCGCTTTACCAGGAGTAATGCTCGCAATTCGGGCACGGTGGCAGGGGGCGGGAGGCGTGAGCGGACGAAGACCCACCACACCCCAGTGCTACCCTCGCCCCATGCGCGCACGCCTGTTTATCTAGGCCGGGAGAGGACCTCCCGGCCTCACAGCGCGCGCCGCGGCGAGCAGCCAGACATGCCCCATGACGGCAGTCAGAACAGCGCCCCGCGACCACCGCCCCCGCCTCAGCCCCGGAAACGGCCCTCCGGCCCTGCGGCGTCGCTAGACTCGTCGGGGCCGCCTGGGCAGCACTCACGCAGCAGAACGCCGCCCGCACAGCACGACCCGCAGCACCAACACAGGGGACACCTTCCGCCATGACAGACCTGTCACCGCTCGATGCCGAGGGCATCGACGCCGCCGTCGCCGCAGCGACCGACGCCTACCAGGCCGCGCAGACCCTCGACGAGCTCAAGGAGGCCAGGCTCGCCCACACCGGCGACAAGGCCCCGCTGACGCTCGCGAACCGCGGCATCGGCGCCGTCGCCAAGGAGGACAAGCCCACCGCCGGCAAGCTCATGGGCCAGGCTCGCGCCGCCATCACCCGCGCTCACGACGCCCGGCTCGCCATCCTCGAGGCCGAGCGCGATGCCCGCGTCCTGATCGACGAGGCCGTCGACGTCACCCTCCCCACCAGCCGCGAGCAGCGCGGCTCACGCCACCCCCTTGAGGCCCTCCAGGAGACGATGTGCGACACCTTCGTCTCGATGGGCTGGGAGGTCGCCGACGGCCCCGAGCTTGAGGCCGAGTGGTTCAACTTCGACGCCCTCAACTTCGACCCCGACCACCCCGCGCGCGAGATGCAGGACACGTTCTTCATCGACCCGCCGGAGTCCGGCCTGGTCCTGCGCACGCACACCAGCCCCGTCCAGGTCCGCGCCGCACTGGCACGCCGCGACGCCCTCACGAACGAGGGCCGCGGAATCTACGTCGTCTGCCCCGGTAAGACCTTCCGCACCGACGAGCTCGACGCGACCCACACCCCGGTCTTCCACCAGATCGAGGGCCTCGCGGTCGACAAGGGCCTCACGATGGCGCACCTCAAGGGCACGCTCGACGCCTTCGCGCGCTCGCTGTTCGGCCCCGACGCCCGTACCCGCCTGCGCCCCTCCTTCTTCCCCTTCACGGAGCCCAGTGCTGAGATGGACCTGCGCTGCTTCGTCTGCGACGGCGGCGACCCCGACTGCCGCACCTGCTCCGGCACCGGCTGGATCGAGTGGGGCGGCTGCGGCATGACGCACCCCAACGTGCTGCGCGCCGCCGGCATCGACCCCGATGAGTACACGGCCTTCGCCTTCGGCATGGGCATCGAGCGCACGCTCATGTTCCGCCACGGCGTCAAGGACATGCGAGACATGGTGGAGGGCGACGTCCGCTTCTCCCAGCAGTTCGGAATGGTGATCTGACATGCCCAAGATTCCTCTCGACTGGCTCGAGGAGTCCGTCCCCCTCGTCCCCGGCTCCACCGGAGCCGATGTCGCGGCCGCCCTGGTCAAGGTGGGCCTCGAGGAGGAGGGCATCGACGGGGGAGAGATCTCCGGCCCGCTCGTCGTCGGCCGCGTGATGAGCCTCGTCAAGGAGGCCCAGTCCAACGGCAAGACCATCAACTACTGCCGCGTCGACGTGGGCGAGCACAACGACCCCGCCGGCCCCGGCCACAAGCCCGACAACAAGGTCGAGTACCCGCCCAGCCGCGGCATCGTCTGCGGCGCGCACAACTTCGTCGAGGGTGACCTCGTCGTGGTCGTGCTGCCCGGCGGCGTGCTGCCAGGCCCGTTCCCCATCGGCGGCAGGAAGACGTACGGCCACTGGTCGGACGGCATGATCTGCTCCGCCAAGGAGCTGGGCCTGGGCGAGGACCACGACGGCATCATCGTGCTTCGTCACGCCGACGGCACGCCCGGCCTCCTCCCTGCCGACGTCGCCCTCGAGCCCGGCATGGACGCGATCGGGCTGCTGGACCTCGACAAGGAGACCATCGAGATCAACGTGACCCCTGACCGGGGCTACTCGTTCTCGATCCGCGGCGTCGCCCGCGAGTACTCGCACTCGACGGGCCAGCCGTTCACCGACCCCGCCGGCCGGGTGGAGATCGCCGGGACGGCCGTGGCCGATGCCGGAGAGAGTTCCGCCTTCCCCATCCTCATCGAGGACGCCGCGCCCATCCGCGGCAAGGTGGGCTGCGACCGCTTCGCCGCGCTGCGCGTCACCGGTTTCGACCCCGCCGCCGAGTCCCCTGGCTGGATGAAGCGCCGCCTCACAGCGGCCGGCATGCGCCCGATCTCGCTGGCCGTCGACGTCACCAACTACGTGATGCTCGAGCTGGGGCAGCCGCTGCACGCCTACGACCTGGACCACCTCGTGGCCCCGATCGTCGTGCGCCGCGCGAACCCCGGCGAGAAGCTCGTCACGCTGGATGACGCCGGCCGCGTGCTGGACGCCGAGGACCTGGTCATCGCCGACTCCGAGGGCGGTCACGCCGCCCGCGCGATCGGCGTCGCCGGCGTCATGGGCGGCGCCTCGACCGAGGTGTCCGAGACCACCGCCAACATCCTCCTCGAGGGTGCGCACTTCGACCCGATCACGGTCGCCCGCTCGGCCCGCCGCCACAAGCTGCCGTCTGAGGCCTCGCGCCGCTTCGAGCGCGGCGTCGACACGGTGCTCGGCCCCATCGCCGTCCACCGCGCCGCGCAGCTGCTGGTCGAGTTCGGCGGCGGCGAGATCGAGTCCGTCTACACCGACGTGAACGCCACGACGGCGCCCGCGCCGCTCACGACGACGGTCGACTTCCCGGGCCGCATCATCGGCATCGACATCCCGGCCGATGAGGTGGTCGCCTCCCTCGAGCTCGTCGGCTGCGTCGTCGAGCGCGACGGCGACGACCTCACCGTCACCCCGCCCACGTGGCGTCCCGACATGGACGCGCCGATCACCCTGGTCGAGGAGGTGGGCCGCCTGCGCGGCTACGACAACCTCCCCTCGGTGGTGCCGGTCGCGCCGCCGGGCCGCGGCTACACCCACGCGCAGAAGGTCCGCAGGCAGGTCGCCAGGACTCTTGCGGAGTCGGGCCTGACCGAGGTCATCACCTATCCGTGGATGTCCGAGCAGCGCCTGCTCGACATGCGCGCGAAGCCAGAGGGCATCCTGCGCGACACGATCAAGCTGGCGAACCCGCTGTCCGCCGAGCAGCCGTACCTTCGCACCTCGGTGCTCGCGACGCTCCTCGACGCGCTCAAGGTCAACCTGTCGCGCGGCGCCAAGGACGTCGGCCTGTTCGAGGTGGGCCGTGCGTACCGTGCGTCCACCATCGGCGACATCCCCGACTACTTCGAGGGCGGCACGATCACGCCCGAGGACGTGGCCAGGCTCGACGAGGCCCTGCCGCAGCAGGCGCGTCGCGTGGCCGGCATCATGACCGGCGACCGCGTGCCCACCTCG
The DNA here is from genome assembly GCA_030428165.1 of Actinomycetes bacterium. Classification (GTDB taxonomy): domain Bacteria; phylum Actinomycetota; class Actinomycetes; order Actinomycetales; family Demequinaceae; genus Demequina. The sequence goes on along the minus strand of JAUIBG010000001.1, from coordinate 29,182 downwards.
TGGCGCGGCAAGGGCGAGCCCTACGACTGGTCCGACGCGATCCAGTACGTGAAGCGCGCCGTGGACGTGGTCGACCTCCCCGTGACCGTCCGTGCGGGCGACGCCGGTGCCGCGGAGGCCTTCCACCCTGGCCGCGTGGCCCAGATCTGGGTGGGCGACGAGCCCATCGGCGTGGCCGGCGAGCTGCACCCCAAGGTCCTCGAGACGCTCGGCCTTCCCGCTCGCACCGTGGCCTTCGAGGTGGACCTCGACGCGATCGTCGCGGCCTCCCAGGGCGTGTTCGAGTCGGCGGTGCCGGTCTCGCAGCAGGTGCTCGCCAAGGAGGACTTCGCGTTCGTCGTCGACGCTCCCGTCACCGCGGCCGACCTCACGATGGTCGTGACCGATGCCGGGGGAGACCTGGTCGAAGACGCGCACGTGTTCGACGTGTACGAGGGCGAGCAGATCGGCGAGGGCAAGAAGTCGCTCGCGATTGCGGTCACCCTGCGCGCGGCCGACCACACGCTGTCGGGAGACGAGGTGCTCGCCGTGCGCGAGGCGATCGTCGCCGCGGCGGGCGAGCGCCTGGGAGCCGAGCTCCGCTAGGGCGGAGCGCACGTCGTCATGAAGGATGTGGCGCTGCGGCCGTGGGGTGAGGACGACCTCGCCCTGCTGGCCGCGGCGAACACCCCCGAGATGACGCGTTTCCTTAACGGGCCTGAGCCCGAGGAGGACATCGCGAAGCGCCACCAGAAGTATCTGGGACTGGCCGATGCCGGCACTGGCGCGATGTTCGCCGTCGTCTCCCGCGAGGAGACGGTGGGCAGCATCGGCTGGTGGGACTCCACGTACGACGGTCAGGGCGCGTACGAGACGGGTTGGTTCACGCTTCCCGACTTCCAGGGACGCGGCTACGCCACGGCGGCCGTGACCACGCTCGTAAAGCTGCTGCGCTTCCACCGCAGGCACGACGTGCTCACGGCGTACCCCTCGGTCGCGAATCTGGCGTCCAACGCGCTGTGCGTCGCGACGGGCTTCGAGCAGCGCGAGACGATCGACGAGGAGTTTCGGGGCCGGCCGTTGCGGATCAACGCCTGGGTGCTGGACCTGTCCGCTGACGGCTGATCCCTCGACAACCAGGGGACGAGCCGACATAGGCTGAGCCCATGGCTCCCATCGCTGAGCGCCCGGTGCGCATCGCCGTCCAGATCCAGCCCCAGCACGCCCCCTACGAGGCGATCCGCGATGCCGCGGCGCGCTTCGAGGACATGGGTGTCGACGTCCTCTTCAACTGGGATCACTTCTTCCCGCTGTACGGCGAGAAGGACGGTCTCCACTTCGAGTCGTGGACCATGCTCGCGGCGCTCGCGGAGCAGACCAGCCGAGTCGAGATCGGCGCGCTGGTGAACTGCAACAGCTACCGCAACGCGGCGCTGCAGGCGGACATGGCCCGCACGATCGACCACATCTCGGCCAAGGGCACCGGCACTGGCCGCTTCATCTTCGGCACCGGCTCGGGCTGGTTCGAGCGCGACTACGACGAGTACGGCTACGAGTTCGGCACCGTCGGCAGCCGCCTCAACGACCTCAAGCGAGACATGCCGATTATCGAGGACCGCTGGGCCAAGCTGAACCCGCCGCCCACCAGGAAGATCCCCGTGCTCATCGGCGGCGGAGGCGAGAAGAAGACGCTGCGCATCGTCGCCCAGCACGCTGACATCTGGCACTCGTTCGCCGACGTCCCCACCCTCGAGCGCAAGCTGGGCATCCTCGCTCAGCACGGCGAGGCCGTGGGGCGCGACACCGGTGAGATCGAGATCTCCGTCGAGATCGGTAAGAAGGAGATCTCCCACGCCGACGAGCTCCACGACCTGGGAGCGACGCTCTTCACGATCGGCCTCAACGGTCCCGACTACGACGGCTCGGTCGTCGAGGAGTGGCTGTCCTGGCGCGACGGCAAGAACGGCGCGTAGAAGCGGCTGAACCCTCTTCGAGTAGCTACTTGGCCTCCGGTTCGCTCGTATGAGTCTTCAAACTGAGCTTGATTCGTGGCTCGATACCCAACTCAATGCATCTCCGTGACCATGCCTCGAGCTTCTGCTTGAGGATGATCGACCCGGAATCCGCGATGTTGTTCGGCAACTTGGTTCCTCTGTATCCGAGCCATAGGCAGTAGGTGTCGAAGTCTGGAATCGCCTCGACGGTTGCCCGGTTGTGAAGGAGCTCGAGGAGGTTAAGCGCCTGGTCGACGACATAGCCAAGTTTCTGGGCAGTGCCGAACTTCACGGCGTAGACCGTCGAACCCTTGCGGAGATCCCAGGCTTCGACGGGAGGACCTCCTTGTAGCTGGGCGACTCCGAAGTTCTTGTCCGCTACTTCATAGCCATGCGCGGACATGTCGCTGTTGAAGGTCCCCTCTTGCGCGGAAATCTCGAGGAGGTGAGGCTCGGTCGGCTCAACCTCGATTCTTCGCACCGCCTCGTTGAGGAACTCGAGGTAGTCCTGGTTGAAGCGAAACCAGTTGCCGCCGACGAGCACGACACGTTCGGAGTCGCTGATGAAGTCGACGGCTTCTTTGATGTCCTGCGAGAACGTGTTGCCTTCGTCCGTGGTCCGGTGGACCTTCAAGCTCAGCACCTTTTCTCGAGGTACCTTCTTCTCCGCCAGATAGGACTTGACCTCGGCCATCGTCAGGCGCTCCACGTCCCTCGGTGCGTAGTGCCCGCACCGGAGGCGGAACTTCCCCTCGCTTCCAAAGATGAAGTCCACGCCGAAAAGATCGAAGGTGTCTGAAGCGATCTCAGAAAGACCCTTCGGTGCGGTGAGCTCGTCTACGAGCTCTTCGTCCAGTTTGGCGATCTCGTCAGCATCTGAAAGTTTCACGGTACGCGGAAGCTTGAAACGTTCCGGCTTGCCCAGGGCGTCGTCGACATTGGAGAGGAAGTCGCCGATCTGATCGAACTCGACATCGGGTGACAACTGAGCTGAAACTCCGAACTTTGCGCTAGAACCATAGGTCTTCCGGTTCGCGACATCGATCTTCGCTTGTATGAAGTCGACTGATTCACCCGGGGGCACGATTAGTCGCGTGTGATCCGTGAAGCTTCGGATCCCCTTCTTCTCGCGGCCCTGGAAGCGGCGACCTGAGGTTTGCGAGATGTCCTCTTCGTCGGCAATCCGCTTGGCCAACTCAATGCCAAAGTCGTAGTCACAGAAGGGGCGAATGTAGAAGTGGGACTTCCCGAAACTGATCGCGTAGGCACTCTTGCCAGTCTCCAGAACCATCGCCCCGTAGTAGTTGAAGTTGCGCGCCTCGTCCACGCCCGTGTAGTCCGAGAAGAACCTCACCCAGGCGACAGGCGCTCCTGTCGGGTCTTCAGAGAAGTAGAAGTCACCGATCCAAGCACCCTGCCGGACCTCGGAGGTACGCGTCAGACCCTGTGACGCGAGGGCATCGCGCAATCCCGATACTTCAGACTTCTCGATCTTAAAGATGTTGAGTCGCATGCGCGTATTGAATCACGTTCGCAAGTTCCGGCTACGAGAATTCGCATGTGAATTGAAATGTATGGATTGAATCCGTGTGAACGATCTCGTCGTTTCTTGTCCCGACAAGCGCCTCTAGATCCCGTTGAGGAGCGCTTGTCGTAGATATGTGACGGATCCTTCTGCTCATAGTCGTGGGATCTTGTCTGGTTGCCAGTCTGCAACGGATCCTCGGCGCGCATGAATCAAGTGCGCAGTCGGCTACTGATCGCGTCGGGCGAGCTCGGGTTCGGCGGGCGCTCCAAAGGCGACTCATCGCTCACGCTCGCGCTGTGGCGCGGCGACGGGGAGAGTTGCAGGCTGGAAAGTCTGAATCTCGGTGCCCCCGTCACCACACCGTCCGATGAGGTACGAAACGCCCCCGCCCTCACGAGGAGGACAGGGGCGTTTCGCGTCTCAGGCGAGACGAGCCGGCAGGACTAGCCCACCTCGGCCGGGATCACCAGGCCGTTGTACTGCTCGATGATCCATGCCTGCGTCTCCTCGGAGGTGAGCAGGTCGTAGAACGCGAGCACGTTCGCGTCGTCGGCCAGCTCGGCGCGGGTGGCGAGGATGTTGAAGTAGATCGACTCCTGGCCCTCGGACAGGATCTGCAGGTCGCTGTTGAGGCCGGCGGCCGAGGCGAACGAGAAGTTCACGATCGACGCGTCCTTGTCGTCCAGGGCGGCGGGCAGCGACGCGGCGTCGATCTCGACGAACTCGAAGCCGCGCGGGTTGGACTCGATGTCGTCCACCGTGGACGGCGCGTCCGTCACCTCAATGAGGCCGGCGGCCTCGAGCAGCAGCAGCGCGCGGGCCTCGTTCGAGGCGTCGTTCGGCAGCGCAATCGAGGCGCCGTCGGGCAGCGCGTCGAGCGAGTCGACCGTCTTCGAGTACAGCGCCAGCGGCGGGAGGTAGACCTGGCCCACCGAGACGAGGTCGTCGCCCGAGTCCTCGTTGTAGAGGTTGAGGTAGGGCTCGTGCTGGAACAGGTTGACGTCCGTGGAGCCCTCGGACAGCGCCGGGTTCGGGGTGACGTAGTCCGAGAACTCGGTGATCTCGATCGTGAGCCCGGCGGCCTCAGCCTGGCCCGAGTCGATCACGAACTGGACGAGCTCCGCCGCGGGGACGGCCGTCGCGCCGACGACCAGCGTGTTCGAGTCGTCCGAGGAGGAGCAGCCGGCGAGCGCCAGGGCGGAGGCGGCGACGACGGTGGTCGCGCCGATCAGGCGCGAGCGGGTGGTGCGGATCATGGCGGTAGTGCCTTTCGTGTGTGTCATGCGAAATCAAGGGGGCGGGGGATTACCGGACGGGTCCCGCGCGCGTGTCGTGCCCGCTGTCAGCGGGTGCGCGCGGGGCCGCCCCCGCGCATTCGCATCGCCATCCTGTTGCCGGCCGCTTGGATGAGCGTGACGATCACCACGAGGACGACGACCACGACGATGATGTACGGAGTCGAGTAGCGCTGGTGCCCGTAGCGGATGGCCAGGTCGCCCAGGCCGCCGCCGCCGATGACGCCGACGATCGCACTGAAGTTCACGACCGACACGGCGGTGGTCGTGAGTCCCAGCACGAGTGCCGGTCCGGCCTCAGGGATGAGCACCTTGGACACGAGCTGCCACTTGGTGGCGCCGATGCTGGAGCCGGCTTCCATGAGTCCAGCCGGCACCTCGCGCAGTGCGATCTCGACGATGCGCGCGAAGAACGGGATGGCGGCGATCGCCAGCGGCACGATCGCCGCAGTCACCGAGAAGGCGGTGCCGACGATCCAGCGCGTGAACGGGATCAGCGCGATCATCAGGATGATGAAGGGGATCGAGCGGCCCAGGTTCACGACGACCTGCAGCACCCAGTTGAGGCCGCGGCCGAATGCGCGCGAGCCGAACGGCGCCTCGAGCATGCCGCCGCGGTCGGTGACGACGAGCAGCACGCCCACGGCGAGGCCGATGAGGGCCGTCAGCAGCATCGTGACGCTCACCTGGTACAGGGTCTCGAGGGTCGCCTCGCCCACGTTCGCCCACAGGGTGGGCCAGAACTCGGGATCGGTCTCGTCGATCATGACGCCTCCCTCACCACTCGGACGGAGAGGCCCTGCGCGCGGAGGTCCTCGACGGCCGCCGTGATCGCGGCGGGGGAGCCCGGCAGCTCGAGACGCGTGCGGCCGGTCTGCTTGCCGCCCAGCGTCTCGATCGCGGCGCCCAGCAGCGACACGTCCAGCTCATGTGTGCGCGCGAGACGCGTGATGACCGGCTCCTGGGATGCGAGTCCGACGAACGTGATCTCGATCACCGTGGTGTCACGGCCCTCGGGCAGCTCGCCCAGCGGGAACAGCCCGTCGGACAGCTCGGACTCCGGTCGCATCACCAGATCCGTGAGCAGCCCGTGCTCCACCACTCGACCATCGCGCATGAGGGCCGCCGCGTCGCACAGCGACTTCACGACGTCCATCTCGTGGGTGATGAGCAGGATCGTGAGGCCCAGCTCGTCGCGCAGCGACCGCAGCAGGCCCAGGATCTCCTCGGTGGTGTCGGGGTCGAGGGCACTGGTGGCCTCGTCGGAGAGCAGCACTGACGGGTTGCCCGCCAGCGCCCTCGCGATGCCCACGCGCTGCTTCTGGCCGCCGGAGAGCTCGGCGATGCGGGCATCGGCCTTCTCCGTCAGCCCCACCAGCTCGAGGATCTCCGCGGAGCGTCGGGCGCGCTCGGCCTTGGCGACGCCGTACACCTCGAGCGCGAACTCGACGTTGCCGCGCACCGTGCGGGAGTTCAGCAGGTTGAAGTGCTGGAACACCATGCCGATGCGCTGGCGCGCGACCCGCAGCTCCTCCTCGCCCAGGGAGGTCATGTCGACCCCGTCGACGGTGATCGTGCCGGAATCAGGCGCCTCAAGCATGTTCACGGTGCGGATCAGCGTCGACTTGCCGGCGCCGGAGCGGCCGATGACACCGTAGATCTGGCCGCGCTCGACCGTCAGGGAGACGTCGTCGAGGGCGCGCACGGCTCCGCTGCGGGAGGCGAAGGTCTTGGAGACCCCGGCGAGCTCGATCAATGGAGGTCCTTCGAATGCGTGCGGTCGGATGGGCGTCGAGCACCATCGCCGCGACAAGCAGGTGTCAGTCTATAGGTTTCATAGACGGTGTCTGTACAACCAAGACTGACAGGTCCCACCCTAGACTCACGAGCATGCCCGGCGAGACCGACCTTCAGAAGCTCATCTCCTCGATGAGCCCCCGCCTCAATCCAGGAGTCTACGTCTGGGCTAGCCTCCCGAATGGCCCCGTCCCGGACAGCGCGATCGTGACGGTCGCCGAGGAGGAGGGCCTCACCGTGGTCCTGCCCGCGGCCGATGCGTTCATCGCCGGTCTGGACGACGAGTTCCCGTCCGCGTGGATCACCCTCGAGGTGAACTCTGCGCTCGAGGCGGTGGGCCTCACGGCGGCGTTCGCCAGCGTGCTCGGCGACGTCGGCATCCCGTGCAACGTGGTCGCCGGATTCCACCACGATCACCTCTTCGTCCCGTACGAGAGCAGGCACGACGCGATGGAAGCCCTAGCGGCGCTCGCGGAGGGTGCGCAAGAGTAGGCCCATGGAGCTGCTGACGCTGGGTGTCCTCGCGCTGCTGGGCATCGCGGCCGCGCACGTCGTCAGCCCCAGGATCGGCATCGCCACGCCGTTGATCCTGATCGGTCTAGGCATCGCCGCGAGCTTCGTCCCCGACTTCCCGACCATCGAGGTCTCACCCGAGATCATCCTCGAGGTGATCATCCCGCCGCTGCTCTATGCGGCAGCGGTCTCGATCCCCGCCACCGACTTCAGACGCGAGTTCCGGCAGATCTCCGGCCTCTCGGTCGGGCTGGTTCTCGTCTCCACCGGTCTGCTCGCAGTCTACCTGCACTGGCTGATGCCCGAGCTGGGCTGGGCGTGGTGCTTCGCGCTCGGCGCCCTCGTCAGCCCCACCGACCCGGTCGCCACCGGCATCATCAAGCGCCTGGGAGTGAACCCCCGACTCGCCACGATCCTCGAGGGCGAGAGCATGCTCAACGACGCGGTCGCCCTGGTGCTGCTGCGCGGCGCGATCGCCGCCACCGCCGCGAGCTTCGCGATCTGGAACGTCGCTGGCGTCTTCGTGATGGCGCTGACCGTGGCGGTGATCATCGGCTACGTCGTCGGGCGCCTCAATCTGTGGGTGCGCAGCTACGTCAAGAACCCCACGGTCAACACGGTCGTCTCGCTCACGGTGCCGTTCGTCGCGTCGATCCCCGCCGAGGAGCTGGGCGCCTCCGGCCTCGTCGCCGCAGTTGTCGCCGGCCTCGTCACGGGAAACGGCGCCGCCAAGAACCTCTCGCCCCAGCATCGGCAGTCGGACCGGCAGACGTGGAAGGTCATCGAGGTGGTCCTCGAGGGCTTCGTCTACCTGATCATGGGTCTCGAGCTGCTCGACGTCGTCGAGCAGGTGCGCACCGATCACTTCGCGGTCTCGCGCGCTGTCACGATCGCCTTCGCCGCGCTCGCGGTCAGCCTGGTCATCCGCGCCGGCTTCATCTCGCCGCTGCTCGCGGTCCTGCGCGACCGCGTCTCGCGAGCGCCAGCCAAACGCGACGCGATCCTCGCCGATCGCGCGCAGCTCGAGGACCTCTCGACTCCGCCGCCGGAGGTGCGCGGCCTCGCCGCTCTGCGCGTGCGCCGCGCCCACCCGGACGACAAGCACGAGACGATCCGTCGCGACCTCCAGAAGGCCGAGGCCGATGCGTCCTACCTGCTCTCCGGCCCGCTCGGCTGGCGAGAGGGGGGAGTGCTGGTGTGGGCGGGCATGCGCGGCGCCGTCACCATCGCGGCGGCGCAAACCCTCCCGGCCGATGCGCCCGAGCGCTCCCTCCTGGTGCTCATCGCGTTCGTGGTCGCCACGGCCTCGCTGGTGATCCAGGGCGGCACCATCCGCTGGGTGATCCAGTGGCTCAAGCCGTCCGGCGGTCCAGATCCGGCCGACCTCGCCAAGGAGAAGGCGAGGCTTCACGAGGTCCTGGCCGATGCGGCAGCGGCCGAGCGGAAGAAGCTGGCGGCCGAGCAGCACGAGGACGAGGTCGCCGGCACTCCCGACGAGACGCCGCACGACTGGCACCTGGCGCTCATCAAGGCGCAGCGGCGCCAGCTGATCCACGTGCGCGACCTCGGCCTGTTCTCGTCTGAGGCGCTCGAGGACGCCATGGCCGAGCTCGACGCGGACCAGATCAGGTACGAGCTATGACCGGTCACCATGCCGAGCGCGATGCCTCGATCGATCCGGAGCTCCTGCCCCTCATCGGGCGGGCCGAGCTGCGCCTGCCGCATTGGCTCGCCCAGTTCGCCGTCACTCACATGCCGGTGCCCCGATCGAGCAAGGTGTCGGTCACCACTGCCTTCTCGCCGTCGGGAAACCGCCTGCGCATCTACGTGCCGCGCGGTGCTCGTTCCGGTGCGGGCATGCTGTGGGTTCACGGTGGCGGCCTGATGTTCGGCGATGCGCGGCAGGACGAGGCACTGTGCCTGTCCACCGCTGAGCGCCTCGGGGTGTTGATCGTCTCCGCGAACTATCGAGTGGCGCCCAAGCATCCTTTCCCCGCAGCGCACGACGATGTCCACGAGTCATGGACCTGGTTCCTCGACCACGCGGCGGGCCTCGAAGTCGATCCTGCGCGGATCGCGATCGCGGGGGAGAGCGCGGGCGGCGGGCTCGCCGCCGCCGTGGCGCAGCGGATCAGGGACGAGGGCGGCCAGCAGCCGGTCTGTCAGTGGCTCTTCGCGCCCATGCTGGACGATCGGACCGCCGCAGACACCTCGTTGGACGCTCGGCGCCACCGCGTGTGGGACAACGTGAAGAACCGTCAGGGATGGACCGGGTACCTCTCGCAGCCGCCTGGCCACGAGGTGTGCCCGGCATACGCTGTCGCGGCACGATGCGACGATCTCACTGGTCTCCCGCCCGCATTCCTCTCCTGGGGAGATGTCGAGCTCTTCGCGGACGAGTGCCAGGTCTACGCCGATCGCCTGCGCGGCGCCGGCGTGCCGGTGACAACCGATGTCGTGTGCGGTGCGCCGCACGGGTTCGAGAACTGGGCTCACGAGACGGAGATCGCCCAGGCCCTGATCGGCCGCGCCCAGGACTGGCTGGGTCGGTACGTCGGAGCGACGTCCGGGGCCGCCCAGGACTGATTGTCCGCGCCGATGCGGATTTCGAGCAGAGGTTCTCGGGACTGCGATTCTCGGGAATACCAGGCGGCCTGCTAGCCTTGATCCTTGTGCGAGGCCGATGACAGGCCCTGCATGCGTCGCAGATTGCTTCTCCTTCTCGCCAGCGCACACGTCCAGACACGACGGCGCGGCTCGTAGAAATCCTCTCTTCGGCGAACGAACGCGCGGCACCCCGCGCGCTTCGCCACCACCGCCGGTGCCGTGACAGTCACGGCCGCGCTGCGGCACGACCATGTGCCGCGCACCTCCCGGCGCACAGACGAAAGACGTACCCACGATGACCACCACCTTCGCCGACCTCGGCGTGCCCACCAAGATCACCGACGTGCTCGCGCGCGACGGCAAGACCGAGCCGTTCCCCATTCAGGCCGACACCCTGGGCGACACCCTCTCCGGGCGTGACGTGCTGGGCCGCGGCAAGACCGGCTCGGGCAAGACCCTGGCCTTCTCGATCCCCGTCGCCGCCCGCATCGGCGCTTCCGGAGGACGTGCCCGCCCGGGCCACCCGCGCGCCCTGATCCTCGCGCCCACCCGCGAGCTCGCGACTCAGATCGACGAGGCCATCAAGCCCCTGGCCGCCGCGTACCGCCTCAAGACGACCACGATCTTCGGCGGCGTGAACCAGCGCCGCCAGGAGAACGCGCTGAGCGCCGGCGTCGACATCGTCGTGGCGTGCCCCGGCCGCCTCGAGGACCTCATGAAGCAGGGCGTCGTCTCGCTCGACTCGATCGAGATCACGGTCCTGGACGAGGCCGACCACATGGCCGACCTGGGCTTCCTGCCCGGCGTCACCCGCATCATGAACGCGACCCCCAAGAAGGGGCAGCGTCTGCTGTTCTCCGCCACGCTCGACAATGGCGTGGACAAGCTCGTCAAGCGCTTCATGACCAACCCGACGACGCACTCGGTGGACTCCGCCGACAGCCACGTCGAGCTCATGACGCACCACGTCTTCCACGTCTCCGGCGCCGATGCGAAGAAGGACCTGGTCCGCCGCCTCGCCGCCGGCCAGGGTCGCCGCGTGCTGTTCATGCGCACCAAGCACCAGGCCAAGCGCCTCGCCAAGCAGCTCACGGCCGACGGCATCCCCTCGGTCGACCTGCACGGCAACCTCTCGCAGAACGCCCGTGACCGGAACCTCGCGGCCTTCGCCGACGGCTCCGCCCAGGTTCTCGTCGCGACGGACGTCGCCGCCCGCGGCGTCCACGTCGATGGCATCGAGCTCGTGGTCCACGTGGACCCGCCGGCCGAGCACAAGGCGTACCTTCACCGCTCGGGCCGCACTGCCCGCGCTGGCACCGCCGGTGACGTCGTCACGCTGGTCCTGCCCGAGCAGCGCCGCGACACCAAGGACCTGCTCCGCAAGGCCAAGATCACCGCGCAGCCGCAGGACGTCCATGCGACCCACCCGGTCGTCATCGACCTCGCAGGCCCCGAGGCGCCCTACGTGAAGCCGGCTCCGGTCCAGGCGCCGCAGCAGCAGCGTTCGGGCGGCCAGCGCTCCGGCGGCCAGGGCGGCGGACGCGGCCGTGGTCGCGGGGGAGCAGGCGCGGGCCAGTCCCGCAGCGGTCAGTCCCGCAACGGCCAGTCGCGCGGTGGCCAGTCGGCCGGCGGTCGTGGCGGTCAGTCGCGCGGCTCGTCGCAGGGCAGCCAGCAGTCGTCGCGCGGTCAGCAGTCCGGCGGCGCCCGTCGCTCGTCCGGCGGCCGCACCTCGCACGGCTCCGGTCACTCCAGCGCCGCGGCCTTCTCGTCCGGTGGCGGCGGCTCGCGCCGTCGTCGCGGCTAGTCGCGCATCCCGCCCAGCCGGTCCGAATCGGGACGTCCCATATGTCCTGACTTGGGCATCGGCTGGGTGGTTGGAATGGTGCGAACCACACTCCTGTAAGCACCTGGCAAGACTTGTCCAAAATCTTGACAAGCAGGGACCTTTAGCGGCGTGTCGCTCGTCTACCGCTCGTACCGTCGAATGTGCAGGGCGTCCCCGAGAGACGACCCCGGCGCGATGCAGGAAAGGGTCACGAGCATGAGCACTGCTTCACTTGAGCAGATCACCATCGAGCAGGTTGAGGCCTACGCCAACGAGGCTTCGATCGAGGACACGCAGGCCATCGAGACGCTGCCCTGCGGCTGCAAGGTCCACTCCTCGCGCATCTAGCGCTCACGCTCACGTGTCGTGCGGCACCTCGCCGATGACGCGTGCCGGATTGCCGCCCACCACCGAGTAGGGCGGCACGTCCTTCGTCACGACCGCCCCCGCGCCCACGATCGAGCCCTTGCCGATCGTCACGCCAGGGCACAGCACTACTGAGCCGCCCAGCCACACGTCGTCCTCGACGGTGATGGGCAGGCCGATCTCCCACCCCTCGCGTCGCAGGTCGACGTCGAGCGTGTGGTTCACGGTGTAGAACCGCGCCTCCGGGCCGATCAGCGCGTTGTCGCCGATGTGCACGCGCCCTCCGCCCAGGATCATCAGGTTCGCGTTGATGAAGACGTTCGCGCCGATCGTCACCTGCTCGCGATACTCGAGGTAGATGGGCGGGCGGATGTCGAGCCCGGGGCCGCACTCCGCCACGAGGTCAGCGATCATCTGCGTGCCGCGCTCGGGCTCGTCCAGGTAGATGCGCCCCACCTCGCGGCACACCGCCAGCGTCTCGCGCTGCATCGCCGCCAGCTCCGGGCCGGAGCGGTACTTGAACCAGTCGCCCTCGCGCAGCTTCTCGTACTCGGTCCTCGTCGCGTCCTCGACCGGGGTCTCGTTCTTGCGTGCTCGCCAGTTCTCACTCACCCGGCCATCCTCTCGCACGGGTCCGGAGCCGATGCCGCACCCAGGTCCCGCACTGAACCCGCCGGGCTCGCGAACGGGCTGGCACCCTCGCAGGTGCCGGCCCGTAGCGCGCGTGTCGCGGGCTAGGTGGCTGCGGCGACGAACGTCTTCTCGGGAGCGATGTCGACCGGACGGGCCATGAGGAAGCCGCCCAGGACTGCGAACGCCAGGCCGAAGACGACTGCGCTGGGGCGCTCGAGGACGGGCAGAGCGGCGGACGAGAGCGTGAGGGCGATCCCGGCGAACACCGCGACGGCCATCCAGCGCGGGAAGACCTTTGCGAGGAACAGCGAGACCGCGAGGAGGACGCCGCCGATCATGTACATGGCGCCGTTGATGGCGTAGACCTCGGTGATGAGGCCGGGGCCGGTCTCGCCCTCGACGACCCCCAGGATGTCCATGACGGTGTCGGGCGCAACGGAGGCGTAGACGGGCTCCATGAACGCCTCGTAGAAGCCGAATCCCAGCATCATCGCGAAGGCGCTGAACATCAGCAGGAACGACCCGAGTCCCAGCCATCCCGACTGGGTCAGCTGGCGAGCGTAGATCCCGACGAGGCCCAGCATTCCGAAGATCGGGAACAGGACGTTGAGCAGGTGGACGGTGTACCAGGCGTCGGTCGTGACGTTGGCGAGCTCGGCGGCGGGGTGGATGGCCTGCATCAGGGCGAACAGCACGCCGGAGACGACGGCGGCGAGCCCCGCGAGGCGGAGGGCGAGTGAGGTGGTCATGGCAGGGATTCCTTTGCAGCGAGTGGGTCCTATGCAGGTGGTGCGATCCCGGCGATCGGGACATCCACGACGCTATTCACGTGTCCGATGTGCTGTCTGTCGGGGATGCCCCTGAGCAGTCCCTGAAATCGGTGCCGTCGACCCCCATGCGAGGATGGGGGCATGGACACCGAGACGCTGGCACAGTGGTTCTTCTATGCGGCGATCGTGATCGCCGTGTCGTACTTCGGCTGGAACCTCTACCAGCGCGGCAAGCAGAACTTCTACGGCGACGACGCCGAGTCGACGACGGACTCGAAGGTCGACACAGCCGAGGCGATCGAGGGCACGACGGTCGAGGACGCCCCTGCTGACGACACCGCAGGGAACGCCACCGACGTCATCGAGGCCGACGCGATCGACGACGACCCGAGCGACGAGAAGAAGTAGCCCGCATGGCTCGGCGCTTCGCGATGCTGATCGTCGAGGATCCGGAGCACTCCGAGGCCGATGCGGCGGCGGCGCCGTCCTTCGACGACTGGCATCCGTACGCTACGGCCAAGGGCGCCTACGTCGAGGGGATTCGCTTCCAGCCTCCCGAGACGGCGAGGACCGTGCGCGTGCGTGACGGCCTCACGATCGTCACCGAGGGCTCGTTCACGGCCTCCGCGGAGAAGTTGCTGGGCATCGCCGTGATCGAATGCGAGACCTGGGACGAGGCGATCGACCTCGCCGTGCACAACAATATGGCCCACGAGGGTCGGATCGAGCTCCGCGAGATCCACTCGATGGGCGGCCCCGAGTAGGCCCACGGCCCTCGCGCATCACAACTTGGCAAAGGCTCCTTCCATCCCGTCGATGACCGAGTTACATTTCTCGATGGCTCCCACAGGGGGAGCTCATCAGACCACGAAGGGAGGCGCGAACATGATGATCCAGATCACGGATAGCACCGGCATCGGCCGTGCAGATGTTCGCGCCCGCGTCGCGGGCGGACTCCGCCCCTACGGCCTCTAGAGCCGGCCACGCCCCTTCGCGATCACCACTGATCGCCTCTGCCTGACGGCAACCTTCGTCTTCTTCTCGGGACTTCGACCTCGCGTCGCGTCCCGTCACCTCCGCGAGGGGAGGTGAACCATGCACTCCATCCACCCTGACTCGCTGCTCAGCGTGCACCACGCCGAACCGCGCTCCGTGCCGCCCAGGCACCAGCACAGCCGCGTCCGTGTCCCCGCGATGCGCCGCGCCTACCTGGCCGTCGCCCGCCGCGTCTATTCGCACGCCCGCGCCGTGGCCGTCGTGCCGCGCAATGCCTGACATTCCAGGTAGATATCCATTCAATCAACGAGAGATCCCCTAAGGAGGCGAACACCGATGATGACAACTGATTTCGCTGCCGGCGCCGAGGCGTGGCTCACTGCCCGCCTCGGCAGCCAGCCGGCCGATGTGTTCTTCCAGGCGAGCTCGATGTCCGACGTGACGGGCATCGAGCTCGCCGACGGCCGCCGAGTCGCGCTGAAGGTGCGCGGTGCGTCGCCTCACCTGGACGCTGCCGTCGCAGCACAGCGCCTCGCCGATGCGCACGGCATCCGCGTCCCCCATGTTCTTGCCGGGCCTGCGCCGTTCGACGGGCAGCCCGGAATGGCCGCGACGGTGGAGGAGTGGCTGCCGGTCGGCACGCCAGAGCCCCCGGCCGATGCGGCGCACCAGTACGCGCGCCTGCTCGCTCGGCTGGTCCACGCGCTCGAGGGTGCCGATCCGGCCCAGATGTCCGCCCCGCCGTGGCTGCACTACGACCACGCGGACGACTCGCGCATTTGGCCGCCGCCCGCGTCCGAGCGCTGGGACCCGCATCGGATCGAGGACGATCTGCCCGTGGGCCTGGTGAAGGCCGCGCGACGTTCGCGCGAGCGCATCGTTGAGCTGGTGAGGGAGGCGCGCCCGCGGATGGTCGTGGGCCACACCGACCTCAACGGGCTCAACGTGCGTTGGCTGCACGACCCCGCTGGTGGGGGAGCGCGGCCGATTGTGCACGACTGGGACTCGGTCGCGTACCGACCCGAGGCGGTGCTCGTCGGGGCGCTCGCCGTCGACCATGTCGCCATGCCCGATGCCGGAGCGATCGCTCCGGTGGAGGTGTGCGATGAGGTGATTGGCGCGTACCAATGGATCGCGAACATCTGGTTCTCACAGGAGGAGATCCAGCTCGCCTGGGCGACAACCGCGTGGCTCGCGTCCTACAACGCCGTGTTCGAGTTCCTGCATGGAGCGCCGGGCGCGGTGACGCGTCAGCTGATCACCGATGCCGACGAGAGGCTGGCGCTCGCGGGGGCTTAGGGGCAGACGGGTACCTCATTGGAGATCGGGGTACACCCGGTCGCACTGCTCCTGCTACCTCTCGCTCACGACATCAGCGTTGCGGGATTCTTCGTAGCCCTGAAACGATGTAGCCGTGCCGCGCAACGTCTACCTCTTCACGCGAGCATCTCAACGCGGTTTCGGCGTAGCGCTCGGCACGAAAGAGCGGCCAGTCGACTTCGGCGTTGCAGCATGGCCAGGACCACCCCAGGCCTACCGCGATTGGGTGCGAAACGAGAACTGGACGGCCTTATTCCGGTTGTGGCCCTTTCCCCTCCCACGCGCATTCCAGAATCCGATGGGTGTACTGGGCGTGGCGCACGACGGTGTGGTCGTCGCAGACTTCGAGCCCGCACGTAGGCGGCCCTTGAGGCGTCTCGATTTCGTTCCCTGGAGCGAGGTCGCGTTCAGAGAGTCGCCGGAGAGCGAGTTCTCGACGGTCGAGATATCGGGTTGGGAGTTCACGGCACAAACCCGAGACGTCGAGAACGTAATTCACGCACGAAACCGCGCGCTCCAGGGCCCGCATGCTGATTAGTCATGCGCACGTGTACTGCTTGGCTCGCTAGGGGTGTACTGACGAGTTGCCCCCTTTGGTGTGCCGATAGGCTTCAAACGCCGTGAATGTGTTGTTTGAGAGCAGCTCTCGAGCCTCGTGAGAGCGGCCGACCGGCTCGCAGTTGCATGCATGGCGATTCTTGGCAGCCGTTGTGACGCGGCCACATGAAGCTTCTGAAAGGCAGCGTGTTGGGACACAGGATTTCGGTGTCGACAGCCCATGCGGGCAAGGTCGTGTGGAGATACTGCCTTCTGTTCGTCTTTGTGCTCGGGCTGGGCGCCCTGGGGGTCTTTGCGGGATTCGAGGCCGTCGTTCATCTT
Source organism: Actinomycetes bacterium (assembly GCA_030428165.1). Taxonomy (GTDB): domain Bacteria; phylum Actinomycetota; class Actinomycetes; order Actinomycetales; family Demequinaceae; genus Demequina. The sequence goes on along the minus strand of JAUIBG010000001.1, from coordinate 12,680 downwards.
GACGTGAGTTTCCGGGCAGTCGTGTGGCTCGCGTTGTTCGTAGTTGGCGTATGCGGGGTGGCCGTCTCCCTATGGCTTGCGTTCTACGTTCTTGTTTCGGCACTGCGGGACCTGGCCGTCACACCAACGCTCATCGTCGAGACCGGCCCAATCGGTCGCGCGCGCGTCGTGTCCCGCCTTGGCGTTCCGGACACTGTCAAGACTAGGGTGCTCACCGTCGAGGATTCGATTGAGATCGAGCTTCTCGTCGCTGAGGGTGCGGGCGCATATCAGCAGTCCCTCGTTCGTCTGTCTAGTGGGGCTTCCTCGCTGCCGATCGCGTCGAGCGTGGGCAGCGAGGAACTACTGTGCGGGCTCACAAGAGGATTGCGCGCCGCTGGACTCGCGGTACGCGAGGTCGACAGGGCGTCCAACGCCCGCGACGGGGATGTCGCCGGCTGAGTTGGTGGCCCCCAAGCCAGCCGCATCGAGGCTCGAATCGAGGCAGTTGCCCCACCGATTTCGCTTGCGACTGACGTGGCGGCCGTGAACTACGAGGGGTGTATCGACCCGTTGCTTTCTCTGCTATCCCCATCGCTTCAAGAGCGTCCTCTTCGCGGCAGAACCTGCGCGTCCCTGCCGGCTGCGTCGTCTCGCCCAAGCCCGCGCCCGGACCCAGTCGGCTCTTGAATGTGACGGGTGCGCGTCACGCGTCGACACCCGAGCCAGGAATCGCCATCGTTTGGGTGCTGCGGGCCATTGCTCGTCTGGTTCCCAGCCCGGCCAGGGGAGCCAGCCATCGGGCACCTCGGGCCAACCCGGCGGGGCCTTGAACACCACGGGCCCATTCTCCGAGCGGATAGACAGCACAACCCAGAGCGGCACCATGAGGCACCACACCATGAGAGTCGTCAAGAGATAGAACGTCCATACGAAGCTGCCGAACTGGGCCGATTGGCCTGAGACGATGAACTCGTCCGCACGGCTCGAGACCTCCAGCTTCGAGCCGATGCTGAGCGAGAGCACCAGAGCCGCAGTTCCTGCTGCGTACCCAAGCACCGGTCGCCTCCGGATCGCTGCGAAGACGGTGAGAGCGAAGGCGCTGATCGGTAGCAGGTGGAGCAGCAGAGCGGTCAGGAGCGGTGCGACCGTGTGCTCTTCAGGTGAAAGAAGGATTGTGCCCACGAGCGGAGGATTTCCTTCTGTGAACTCAAAGCGTCGGTCCTCGTTTGAGTGACCAGCCGAATCGAATGCGTACTGCACATCAGTTGGAAATGACAGATAGAGGTCGACGCGGTCTGCACCGCTCAAGAAGGCGGCCTCCAGCGCTGCGGCCGTGTCGATGGTGATCTCCGGCGCGGGGCCCGGCGTGAATGCTCCCGTGACCGCCACTGTGGCGAACGGATAGCCTCCGCCGTTCTCGTTGATTCCGATCTCCGAGAGTGACCCATCAGTTGTGACGACGGTCGCCCAGGCACTGCCGACTTCGAGCAGTTCCCTTTCGCTGCGTACCTCTCGGTCGAGATGCACCATCAACGATGCTGTCCCATCCGCGGCGAAACGCACGCTGGTCCGAACTGTGTCGTCCGCGGCAGGCATGTACGGGTCGCAAGAACTCGCCGCGAGCACTGAGGCGAGCAGCAGGCCCGCCAGCACGATTCGCCGAAGCACTTGGCAACTCTTTCAGCCTTCAGGCGGTGTGAGGTATCGGGATGCCAGTTCGCAACGCAACCGTGACGACGTCGAATCGAGGGGGTCGGGCACTGGTGCACCAGTTTCTCCCAAGCTCGCTCTTCTGTGGGTCCTCGTTCGGCATTGCATCCGCACCCAGTGGCGTAGCGTGAAGGGCAACGCGCCCGCGGCGACACTCGTCAGGCGTCTACGAGGGGAATCCGATGGTCGAGACCGCAGAGGACCGCAGGCTCGCGGTCCTGATCGATGCCGACAACGCGAACGCGAAGCACCTCGAGCCGCTTCTCGCTGAGATCGCGAAGTACGGCGTGGCGAGCGTGCGCCGGGCGTATGGCGACTGGACCTCGACCCAGCTGAACTCGTGGAAGAAGACGCTCCTCGAGAACTCGGTTCAGCCCATCCAGCAGTTCAGCTACACCCAGGGCAAGAACGCCACCGACAGCGCGCTTATCATCGACGCGATGGACTTGCTCCACGGCGGTCTGCTCGACGGCTTCTGCCTGGTCTCAAGTGACAGCGACTTCACGCGCCTCGCGTCCCGCATCCGTGAGCAGGGTTTGGCCGTCTACGGGTTCGGCGAGCGCAAGACCCCACGCCCCTTCGTGGCGGCCTGCAGCACGTTCGTCTACGTCGAGAATCTCGTCTCGGATGCCAAGGCTCCGAAGGCGTCGAGTCAGCCGTCGCTGGGCGATGACAAGGCGCTCCGCACGCTGCTGCGCGAGGCGGTCGACGCGTCATCCGGCGACGACGGCTGGACCAACCTGGGCGCCGTGGGCAGCAACCTCGTGAAACTCGCCTCGGACTTCGACTCCCGCACGTGGGGGTTCGCGAAGCTCAAGGACCTCGTCCAGGCGCACCCGGACTACGAGGTTGACGAGCGGCAGACCGGCGACGGCCGGTCCGCGCACGTCTACATCAAGCGGAAGTAGCGGGGGTCCGCCGCCTGCGCTCGAGCACCGTCACCAGCAGCGCTCCACCCGCGGCAGCACCGGCGATGGTCGCGATGGAGAACGAGCTACCCAAGACGACAAGCGCGCTCCAGAGGAAGAAGCCCAATCCCGACGCCTCGTCGAGGGTTGCCGCGCCCGTCAGAGCGAGTGCCATTGAGATTCCGTTCGCGACGACATGAATCGCGACCAGCGCGATCGCAGCGGTGAGCGCTGAGGTACGGCTCCATGCCGCGACCAGCACGGCCCCGACAGCCATGGCGATCAGCAGCGAGAACTGCACGACGTAGGAGACGGTTCCGAGCACCGGGCTCGTGTGGCTCAGGGCGAACTGCGACGGGATCAGCGTGCTGAGGGCGATGACGATCGCGACACCGAATGCCAGCGCGATGCCGGTCAACACGGGTCGCCGCGTCCCACCTGTCGCGGCCGTCGATGTCGCGCTTGTCTCGGTTGCCACGGTGCCTCCTCGCCGCGAGGCCGTCCTCGGCCTCCGCATCCACGCTATCAATCCCGCGACACGTGCCTGGGAGCGCCCGCATCGGCCTCGGTTACTCGGATGAAACACGCCTTCCGTACCGTCGTGAGTCGGCACAGACTCACGAGGGAGGACCATGATCGAGGACTGGCTCGCACTGGGCACGGCGATTGCGATCACGCTGGGCGCAGCGTTCCTGTTCGCGCTCGCGGTCGAGACCGCCACGCGCTACATCGCACGCCGGAACGAGTGGGCGCGCAATCTCGCGACTCACGCGCGCAGGCCCTTCTGGGTGCTGACCCTCGTGATCGGCCTGTGGGTGGGCGCGCGCATCGGCCTGTCGGACTTCGACTGGATCGCCGCCGTCTCGCAGGCGTTCACGCTGATCGCGATCGGCGCCCTCGCGTGGCTGCTCATCGCGCTGGTGCAGTTCGTCACCGACATGACGATGATGCACAACCGCATCGACGTGCCCGACAACCGTCTGGCCCGGCGGCTGCACTCGCAGGCGATCATGCTGCGTCGCATCACCATCGCGCTGATCGTCATCATCGCCATCGGCGCCGCCCTGTTCACGTTCGAGCAGGTGCGCGCGGTGGGAGCGAGCATCCTGGCCTCCGCTGGCATCGTCTCGATCGTCGCCGGCCTCGCCGCGCAGTCGGTGCTCGGCAACATCTTCGCGGGACTGCAGCTGGTCTTCAGCGACGCCCTGCGCGTCGACGACGTCATCGTCGCCGAGGGGGAGTGGGGCCGCGTGGGTGAGCTCACCCTCACCTACGTGGTCCTCGACTTGTGGGACGACCGCCGCCTGGTGCTGCCGTGCACGTACTTCACGACCACGCCGTATCAGAACTGGACCCGGCAGGGATCGGAACTGCTGGGTTCCGTCGAGTTCGATCTCGACTGGCGGGTCTCGCCGCAGGGGATGCGCGAGCACCTCGAGCAGGTGCTCACCGAGACGCCGCTGTACGACGGCCGCGCCAACGTCCTCCAGGTGACCGATGCGGTGGGCGGCTACGTGCGCGTCCGCATCCTGGTCACGGCGAAGGACGCGCCCACGCTCTACGACCTGCGTTGCTTCGTGCGCGAGGCGATGGTGCTCTACGTCCAGAGCGTCATGCCCGACGCCGTCCCGGCGCAGCGCGTCCTCATCTCTGAGCCTGCGACGGCCCGAGTGCCCAAGCGCGGCACGCGCGCGGCGAAGGCCGAGGCGGCGGGTGACTCAGGGCTCTTCAGTGGCAGCGCCGAGGCCGAGGAGCGCGCGAGCGCGTTCCAGCACGGCCAAGCGCGCGAGTCGCACGAGGATGCTGAGCCGCGCATGGAGTTGCGCGCGGAGGGAGACGGCTAGGCCGGAGTCCGCAACGACCGGTCGAAGAACCGAATCGCGTGGCCCGCGATGGTCTCGCCGCCTCGCCTCGCGCCAATCGGGCCCGTGAGTCCCAGCCATCGCGCCCACGGGAACCACTGCGGTACGTCGGTGAAGTCGAGGTGGGACATCCCGCGAATCTCCACGACCTCGCTGGATTGCGGTCCTTGGTGCGACGCGGCTCGGGAGACAGACTCGCGCACAGCGCGGATGACGTCTTCCGGCCAGCCGCCTGTGCGTCGACGCTCTCGTCGCATGTCCTCGACTGGACGCGTGAGCCACAGTGCGTGGCACGGCAGGCCATTGTGCTGGACGACAGAGAGCATCTCCGCGTCCATCATCAGGCAGGCGCGAACACGTGCGTCCCTCGTTGCGGCGAGCGCGGCAACCGTCCCGCCCAGCGAGATCCCGAGCACGCCGGCGTCGCTTAAACCTACGCCGGCGAACTCCGCATCGGCGCCCATGCGGTCGAGTGCCAGGCTGACGTCGTCGGCAAGATGCGTGATGGCCTCTTCGCGAGGCGCGTCGTCGTACAGATGGCCGCGGCGCCGCATCGTGACGGTGCTGCCGTCGGCCATCCTCGTTCGTGCGGACACGTGGGGCTGGTCGATGCCAACGACGACGTACCCACGTGAGGCCAGTTCCTCGATCAGTACGGTGTTGGCCTGCCGAAAGCCGCCGAACCCTGAGAGCGCGACGATGACGGGAGCCCCGTGCACGCACGGCGCGGGCGGGCCATCGACGAGCGCGTGCGTCGGCGTGACGGCGAGCTTGCGGAACAGCATCCGAGGTGGCCGGAGCCTGCCACCCGTGACTGTCCTCAGTGCTTCGAGAAGCGAAGCGAACACGAGCTCGGCGTCAGGGAGGTAGGTGGTCGTCGTGCCGCTGTTCGCCGTCGTAGGGAACCAGACCTGGGCATCGAGTTCTCGCCGGGCGGCGCGATCGGAGCTGAAGATGTCGGCGCGCGCGTCGTCGATCCAATGGCGCGCCACCGTGCCGACTCGATGGGGGCCTCGTGGCTGCGGAAGCTGCACAGGTCGGCACACCGCGTTGACGGCAGCCGCGGCGAGCGCTGCGACCGCGACGCCAGCCGCCAGACCCAGTGCCCTGCCAAGCGCCGCCATGGTCGCAGTCTTCCACCGCGACCGCGCACGTGCAGGGCGCGGTCGCTAGAGGTACAGCGGGGTAATCGCCTCGTAGTCCTCGATCGAGCCGTCCGCCATCAGCACCTCGATGATCTGCCGGCCCATCGGGTCGAGGTCATCGGTGAGGTACTGCTGCAGCTCGGCCTTGAAGAAGTCGGTGAGGATCTTGCAACCGGCGTCGTAGGTCTCGACGCCCATGCCCGACTGCATCTCGGGGCGCAGCAGCGTGCGGCGCACCGGCTGGCCGTCCAGCGAGATCTCCTTGGGCACGTAGCCCATGAGAGCGCAGCGCGCGGGCTCGATCTGGTCGGCGCGCATGCGGCCGCCGCCACGGCGCGCCAGCCACTCGCGGGTGAGCCACTCCGAGGAGAAGCCCACCTTGTAGGCGCCGATGTGCTGGTTGGGTGTGAGCACGTACCTGGTCTTGTTGTAGGTCACCAGCTGGTTCAGCAGCAGGTTCGCGGCCGCCACCTTGGTGCCGGTCGAGAAGGGCCAGTACGAGCCGACGCCCTCGGACACGAGGCCGCCGTGGGCCACGGTCGAGGCCTCCTGCTTGGACTCGCCGATCGAGGGGTTCTTGTCGCCGCGCGGGGCGATCAGGCGCCACAGCCAGGCCACCGCCGGCGGCACGAACTGGGTCATGCCCATGATTCCGTAGCTGGGGTTGTCCCTGGTGCACAGCGGCTGGCGGACGCCGAACGTGCGGACGTCGACCTCCTCCGGCTGGTTCACGATGTTCTTGATGAGCTGGCGCGAGATGACCACGCGCGGGTTGGGGCACGGCTTGCCGTTGCTGTCGAGCGTGTGCTCCCAGGGGAGCACGGTCGCGTCCGGTACGCCGTCGATCGAGAAGAACACCAGAGGGCGGTCGGGGTGGATCACCGAGCGCTCGAAGTTGGGGTCCTCGCCGTAGGTCTTCATGTTGTCGACGCGGACGAACCAGCCGTCCTCAGCATCGGCCACGACCATGCGGCCGGAGCCGTTCTGGACCGCGGGGTGGCACAGCGTCATGTCGTCCGTGACCGGCTCGAGCTCCGACGTCTCGTTGAGCGTGATGTGGTAAGGCTCGTCGTGGTAGACGTTGTAGCCCAGCAGGATGCGGCCGTCGTCCTCGCGCCGGATCTCCTGGCACATCTCCGACTTGCCGCCGCCTGAGGCGCCCTCGTGCATGACGACGGTGGTGTTGTCGTACGGCGTGGTGACGCGCACCGACGAGGCGTGGGCGGTGATCCAGCCCTCGTGCTCGCCGATGTCCAGCAGCACCGAGAACACGCCCTTCTTGGCGCTGGGGCCCGGGTAGAGGTTGTAGGCGAAGATCTCGTGCAGCGTCTCGGTGCGGTCGTGCACCACCATCTGCTTGCCGTCGAAGTGGGTCTGACGGAACGGGGGAGCGACGTAGAGGATCGAGCGGGGCGAGAAGTCGCCCAGCTCCTCGAACGTGGTCCAGCCCTGCAGGTCGACCAGGGCTAGCGCGAAGAACGCGCAGTTCAGCGGCATGATCGCCAGCGACGGCGAGCCGTAGGTGAGGCCGCCGGCCTTGAACGGAACGACGACGAGCTCCTGCGACGCCAGCCAGTCGAGAGTCTCCTGACGGGTCTGCGCGAACGGCGCGCCCATCGTGGTCTCGAACCTGGTCTTGTCCGTCGGCAGGTCGTCCGCGATGTGCATGCACTTGGGGTCGCGCCTGCGCATGTAGTCCTCGGGGTAGTTCACCGCGATGCCGTTCTTGCAGCGCGTGACCGTGGCCTCGGTGACGACCTCGCCGTCCACGTCGTAGTCGACGGAGAAGATGGGCCCGCCCTCGGGTCCGAGCGAGAGCTGGTGGAGCTCCTCGCGCGTGGCGGGCACCGTGATCGACTCGCATGCGTCCAGGCAGGCGCGCAGATCGTCGGGCAGGGTCAGGTTCTCGAAGGCCATGGCGGCTCCCTTGCTCAGCGGTTCCCAATGCTTGGTGTGTGCTTTGCCAACATCATGGGTCCGCATCACCTTCGAGGCGCGGGACTTACGTCGCGGGACGCTGCCCAGCCCGTTCGCGACGTGCGTCGATAAGTCTCAGCACTCCGCTGCGGATCTCGCCAGCGAGGGGGACGGACAGCGCCAGGGTCGCCGCGATCGCCCACTCGTTCCAGGTCAGCGCGACCGTGCCGAAGGCATCCTGGAGCAGCGGGAGGTTGACGACCGCGACCTGCAGTCCGATGGACAGTGCGACCGCGCCCCACAGCCACGGGTTGTGGAACAGCCGGTGGAACTGGCTCTGCGTCTCGGACCGTGCGTTGAAGGCGTTCAGCACGTTGGCGAGCACGAGCGTGGTGAACGCGACGGTGCGCGCGGTGTCGACGTCGCTGGTGCCCTCGACCATTCCGCCGGGCAGCATGGCGTCGAACGCCAGCAGCGTCGCGGCAGCCATCACCACGCCGACCATCGCGATCCCGCCCCACATGCGCCGGTCGATCAATCGTTCCGTGGGCTTGCGCGGCCTGCGCTTCATCAGGTCGTCGGCGAATGGCTCGACCCCCATCGCCAGCGCAGGTGCGAGGTCGGTGAGCAGGTTGATCCAGAGGATCTGCACGGCGAGCAGGGGAGCGACGAAGACGCCGTCGACCACCAGCCCCAAGTAGGCGCTCAGCACCACGGCGAAGAAGACTGAGAGCACCTCGCCGAAGTTGGTCGCCAGCAGGTAGCGCAGGAAGCGCTTGATGTTGTCGACGATCCCGCGGCCCTCGCGCACCGCCGCCACGATGGTCGCGAAGTTGTCGTCGGTGAGGATCATGTTGGCGGCCTCGCGTGCCACCTCAGTTCCGGTCCTGCCCATCGCGACGCCGATGTCCGCCGAGCGCAGCGCGGGGGCGTCGTTCACGCCGTCGCCGGTCATCGCGACCGTGTCGCCGTAGGACTGGAGCGCGTCGACGATGCGCAGCTTGTCCTCGGGCGCGACGCGCGCGTAGACGGACACGTCCGGCACGACCGCCCGCAGCTCCTCGTCGTCCATCGCCGCGATCTCGGTGCCGGTCAGCGGCTTCGCGCCCTCGCCGACGATGCCGAGCGCCGTCGCGATCGACGTCGCCGTGAGCGGATGGTCGCCGGTGATCATCACCACCCGCACGCCGGCCGACTGCGCCTGCGCCACGGCATCGGCAGCCTCCCGGCGCGGCGGGTCCACGATCCCGACGACCCCGCCGAACACGAACGAGTGCTCCGAGTCCGAGTCGACGCCATCATCGGCCTCCGTCTCGTGCGCCTGGCGGAAGGCGACGGCGAGCGTGCGCATGCCCTCGGCCGACATCTGCTCGACGTCCGCGAGGATCCCGCGGCGGTGCTCGTCGTCCATCGGCACCGCCTCGGCGCCCACCTGGACCCTGGTGCAGCGCTCGAGCAGCACGTCCGGCGCGCCCTTGGACACCAGCACGTGGCCGCCCGCGTGCTCGTCGCGCGCGAGCACGGACATCCGCTTGCGCGACGAGTCGAACGGCACCGTGTCGACGCGCGTGTAGCGCTGTGTCCGGTCGGTCCTGAGGCCGATGCGGTGCTCGGCGACCAGGAAGGCCGTCTCGGTGGGGTCGCCCTCGGTGCGGATCTGGCCTTCGACGTCGACGAGGTGGGCGTCGTTCGCCAGTGCTCCGCCTCCGATGACGAGGGTCGCCTCCGCCACCACCGCGTCGTCGGTATCGAGCGGGTCCCGCGCGCGCGGGTCGATCTCGCCCGACGCCGTGCACACGCGGGTGATCGTCATCGAGTTCTGTGTGAGCGTCCCAGTCTTGTCCGAGCAGATGACCGATGCCGAGCCCAGCGTCTCCACCGACGACAGGTCCTTGACGATCGCGTTGCGCGTCGCCATGCGCTGGACGCCCAGTGCCAGCACGAGCGACATGATCGCCGGTAGTCCCTCGGGGACGGCGGCGACGGCGATCGCCACACCCAGCAGCAGCACCTCGGCCACGTGCGCCAGCGAGCCGATGCCGCTGGTGAGCAGCACCACCGCGACGATGACCGCCGCGATCACGATGACCGCGAAGCCGAGCGTGCGGCCGATCGAGCCGATCTCGCGCTGCAGCGGCGTCTCGTCGTCCTCGGTGGTCTCGAGCAGCTCGGCGATGCGGCCCGTCTCGGTGTCCATGCCGGTGCCGGTGACGACGGCGGTGCCGGTGCCCTTGGTGACGGCGGTGCCGGAGAACACCATCGAGTTGCGGTCGCCGATCGCGGTCTCGTCGTACAGCGGCGCTGCCGACTTCGCGACGGGCGCGCTCTCGCCGGTGAGTGCCGCCTCGGCGACCTCGAATCCAGCCTCGACGACCCTCGCATCGGCCACGACCGCGTCGCCCTCGGCGAGCAGCACCACGTCGCCCACGACGATGTCGGGCGCCGGGACCTTCGCGACGGTGCCGTCGCGCAGGACCGTGGCCTGCGAGGCTGCCATGCGCTTCAGTGCGGCCACCGCATCGGCCGAGCGACGCTCCTGGACGTAGCCGATGATCGCGTTGGCCAGCACGACGACCGCGATCACGACGGCGTCGTAGGGGAACTCGTCGGCGCCCTCCGCCCACCACGCGACGATCGCGATGGCGAGCGCCGCGAGCAGGAGGTAGACGAGGGGGTCCGCGAATTGCCGCAGGAAGCGGCGCAGCTCAGACTCCCGTCGGGTCTCGGCGAGCGTGTTGGGACCGTCCTCGTCGAGTCGGCGGGCGGCCTCGGCGCTGCTCAGGCCCGCCGCGAGGTCGGTTCCGGATGCGCCTGCCACCTCCTCGATCCCGGCGACCGAGGGGTCCATGGGCAGTGCGAGGCGGGCCATGACTCCTGTCTACTCCTGCAGGTAGGTGTGCGCATCGGCCCAGAGGCCTAGTGGCGAGCGGTCTGCGGCTAGGGTGAGCGCTCGTGGAGCCGGCGTCCGACCTGACTATCGACCTCAGCGTCGACGAGGCGGCGCTGCCCGGAGCGGTCGAGGTGCTGCACCGATCCTTCGCGGAGTACGCCCTGACGGAAACTCCCTCGGGTGCCATGGTCGAGACCGCCGAGACGCTCGCGGAGGAGATGCGCGGCGGGACGTCGGTTGCGCTGGTCCGTCGTGGCGCGGTGCCGGTGGCCTTCGCGAAGCATCACGCGGCCGACGACGGGACCCTGTACTTCGGCAGGCTTGGCGTCGTGCCGGAGGCCAGGGGCACGGGCGTCGCGCGGATGCTCGTGGAGGCGCTGCGGGAGCACGCGCTGGCCGCTGGCTTGGACGGGCTCTCGTGCCTGGTGCGCGCCGACGAGGAGGGCAACATCGCGCTGTACGAGAGGTGCGGCATGAAGATCGTCGGGCGCGGTGAGCGTGTCAGCCGGCTTGGCGCAACCATCGCGGTGGTGGAGATGAGGGACATCGAGATGAGGGACGCGGCGCGGCGCCCTTGACCTCGAATCGAACACGTGTTCGAATAAGCGCATGCGCTGGGAGGGTCAGACCACGGAGGCGATCGACGCCCAGCCGGGCCTGCTCGCGCTGAGCAACGTGGTCCGCTCGGTCACGACGCCCGAGTTCGCAGGGCTCACCTTCCACGAGGTGCACGCCAAGAGCGCGCTCAACCGCGTGCCGCAGGCGTCGTCGATGCCGTTCTCGTGGACGGTGAACCCGTACCGGGGCTGCTCGCACGCGTGCGCGTGCCACTATGTGTAAACGCTCGTTAGGGCGCAGGGGTCGCGGATTCCGCGTCGCCCTGAACTGGGCACATATCGCCAGATACGGTGACGAGTTCGGCGTTGTCGGACTGAGACCTGAGTACAGTCGTCGCAGTCTTCCACTCGCTGCCTTCTGACTTGACCCACAAGTACAAGTCAGTAGTTGCCGTCGCTTCACCGCTCACCTGGACGGTCTCGCCGACGTTGATGGTGACCGCCGACCGGCCCTGCCCAGAGGGGTCTGCTCGCTCCTCGGCGGGCCCACCCGCGTTCACTGCCCAAATCGGCGTCTCACAGTCATTGCGCACCATTGGACCAGGCGACAAGGCTTCGCAACCGACGAGCGCCACGAGCGACGCCAGACAGAGTGCACCTAGCGCGCGTGTGTCGATTCCGCGGGCACTCGCTCTGGCCATGCTCGAAAGTGTTTCACGCAACAGTGCGGGTCAAGCAACGTCTTGAGACTTCGTGGCTGAATCGTTGGATGACAAAGGTCATCACGCTTGCGTCTACTGTTTCGCACGCAGCTCGCACGAGTACCTGGGTCTCGACGGGGGAGCCGACTTCGACAGCCAGGTGGTCGTCAAGGTCAACATCGCTGAGGTGCTGCGCGGGGAGCTGGCCAAGAGATCCTGGAAGCGTGAGCCGGTCGCGATGGGCACCAACACGGACCCGTACCAGCGGGCCGAGGGCCGCTACGCGCTCATGCCGGGGATCATCGAAGCGCTCGCGGACTCCGGCACCCCGTTCTCGATCCTCACCAAGGGGACGATGCTGCGCCGAGACCTGCAGCTGCTGAGCCGCGCCGCCGAGGATGTGCCCGTGCACCTGTCGATGTCGATCGCGGTCATGGACGACGAACTGCAGCGCACGCTTGAGCCGGGGACGCCGTCGGGTGCCGCGAGGCTTGCCACGGTCCGTGCCGCGAGCGAGGCTGGCCTGCGGGTCAGCGTCTTCCTCATGCCGGTGCTGCCGTTCCTCACCGACTCGCGGGAGCAGCTCGCCCACTCGCTCGACCTCATCAAGGACGCCGGAGCTGCGTCGGTCACCTACGGCGCCCTGCACCTGCGGCCCGGCATCAAGGAGTGGTACGCCCGCTGGCTCAACACCTACCGGCCGGACCTCACACCCAAGTACAGGGCGCTGTACGGCGACTCGTCGAACGCACCGAAGTCGTACCGCCAGTCGCTCGCGGCGCGGGTGCGCCCCCTCATCGCCGAGCGGGGCCTGACGCCCCGTGACAACGACGATTACGGCAGGAGCGACCGCTCGGTCAACCGCGTCACCGCACGCGACGTCGACGGTGAGATGCGGGCCAAGCCTGCATCGGCATCGGCGCTGGTGGGAGCGGGGGAGACGCTCTTCTGAGCGGCGTCGTGCGCGCTACTCGCCCGTGGGCTTCTCCTCGTGACCGCCGAAGCCCT
>JAUIBG010000110.1 GCA_030428165.1 Actinomycetes bacterium | reverse complement strand
GACGTACTCGTCGCCGAGCGCCGACCGGACCACGGAGGTGGTCAGCGCCGGGTAGTAGCCGGCGACCTGGACGGCCTGTTCGAGGGTGCTGGACATGCGTCGATTCTGTCACCTCGCCCCAGCGGGGACCACCGCTGTCCACTGCGCCGCGAGTCGCGCACGGCCCACGCCTCCTCGTGCGCGACAATTGACCGGCCATTCCCCTCAAGGTCAGGAGAGCGATGACGGACAGCGTGGGCGAGCAGGTCGTCGACATCGACGTGAGCTCGGAGATGGAGACGTCGTTCCTCGAGTACGCGTACTCCGTGATCTACGCACGCGCGCTCCCGGACGCGCGCGACGGCCTCAAGCCGGTCCAGCGTCGCATCGTCTACACGATGTCGGACATGGGCCTGCGGCCGGACCGTGGCTACGTGAAGTCCTCGCGCGTGGTGGGCGAGGTGATGGGAAAGCTGCACCCGCACGGTGACAGCGCCATCTACGACGCCCTGGTGCGCCTCGCCCAGCCCTTCTCGCTCCGCCTGCCCCTCGTGGACGGCCACGGCAACTTCGGCTCGCTCGACGACGGCCCCGCCGCCGCGCGCTACACCGAGGCGCGACTCGCGCCGGCCGCGATGGCGATGGTGGCGGACCTCGACGAGGACGTCGTCGACCTGGTCCCCAACTACGACAACAAGCTGACCCAGCCCGAGGTGCTGCCGGCGGCGATCCCGAACCTGCTCGTGAACGGCGCGCAGGGAATCGCGGTGGGAATGGCGACGAACATGGCGCCGCACAACCTCGTCGAGGTCGTGCAGGCGGCCCGCCACCTGCTCCTCAACCCCTCGGCCTCGCTCGACGACCTCATGAGGTTCGTGCCGGGCCCCGACCTGCCCAGCGGCGGCAAGATCGTGGGGCTCGACGGAGTCCGCGAGGCCTATGAGACCGGACGCGGCAAGTTCACCACCAGGGCGACGACGCGGGTCGAGAAGGTCACCGCCAGGCGCCAGGGCATCGTCGTGACGGAGCTGCCGTACCAGGTGGGCGCCGAGCGCGTCATCGAGAAGATCAAGGACGCCGTCACCGCGAAGCGGGTCGAGGGCATCGCCGCCGTCGCCGACTTCACCGACCGCACCAACGGCCTGCGCCTGGTCATCGAGATCAAGACCGGGTTCAACCCGGACGCGGTGCTGGGCAAGCTCTACCGCCACACCCCGCTCGAGGAGTCCTTCTCGATCAACAACGTCGCGCTCGTCGACGGCCAGCCGCAGACGCTCGGCCTCACGCAGATGCTGCGGGTGTGGGTGGACCACCGCATCGACGTCACGCGCAGGCGCAGCGAGTACCGCCTGGCTGCGCGACGCGACCGGCTGCACCTGGTCGACGGACTGCTCATCGCGATCCTCGACATCGACGACGTGATCCAGATCATCCGCTCGTCCGAGGACGTCTCCGAGGCCAAGGAGCGCCTCATCACGGCCTTCGACCTCAGCGAGGTGCAGGCCGAGTACATCCTCGAGCTGCGCCTGCGCCGCCTCACCCGCTTCTCGCGCCTGGAGCTCGAGAACGAGAAGGCCAAGCTCATGGCGGAGATCGCAGAGCTCGAGGAGATCCTCGCCTCGTCCGCAGCCCTCAACGCTGTGGTCGCCCGCGAGATGGACGCCGTGGTGGCCGAGCACGGCACCCCGCGCCGGACCATCCTGCTGGCCGAGGCGGGCGCCGCACCCACGAGCGCCGCCGCGGCGCCCATGGAGATCGCGGACGAGCCGTGCTTCGCCATGCTTTCGACGACGGGCCTGGTCGCCAGGACGTCCGAGGACGTCGCCCCCGCCCGAGAGGGCCGCAGGAGCGCGCACGACGTCATCGCGTCGACCGTGCACACCTCCACCAGGGCCGATGTCGGGGTCGTGACCTCGCAGGGACGCCTGCTGCGCCTGTCGATGCTCGAGGTGCCCGCGGTCGCGCCGTCGGCCGAGCCGCCCTCCCTGGGCGGCGGCACTCCCCTGGCCGAGCTCGTGGCGCTGGCGCCCGGCGAGAACGCGCTCGCGCTGGTCGACCTCGCCGATGAGGCACCGCTCGCGCTCGGCACCGCCGCAGGCGTCGTCAAGCGCGTGACGCCCGAGGCGGCTCCGAGCAAGGACGAGTGGACCGTCATCGGCCTCAAGGACGGCGACGTCGTCGTGGGCGCCGCGCCTGCGCCCGACGGCGCCGAGGTCGTGTTCGTCACGTCCGACGCCCAGCTCCTGCGCTTCTCGGCCTCGCTGGTGCGTCCCCAGGGCCGCGCGGGCGGAGGCATCGCGGGCATCAAGCTCGCTACGGGTGCGCGCGCGGTCGCCTTCTCGGTGGTGCGCGACGTCGACGCTGCAGAGGTCGTGACCATCGCCGGTCCGGCTGACGCGCTTCCCGGCACCACTCCCGGCACCGCGAAGGTCACCGGACTGGGCGAGTACCCCGCCAAGGGCCGCGCCACCGGAGGCGTGCGCGCGCATCGCTTCCTCAAGGGCGAGGACGAGCTCATGACGGCCTGGGTGGGAGCGGCGCCGGCCCGCGCGTCGTCGGGCTCGGGTCAGGCCGTCGACCTGCCCGAGGAGCACGGCAGGCGCGACGGCTCCGGGACACCGCTGGCGGCACCGGTGGGCGGCATCGGCTAGGACGGCACGGCCGGTGACGGCCCTCTCGTGCGGGACGTGACTCGCGCCGCTCAGGCCTTGATTGTCGACGACGGCCGGTCGTGGGACCAGTCGCGGTCCGTGACCAGCTTGGCGATCACGAGGCCGACCATGATCGCGAGCACCACCATCACCACCTGCAGCAGACCGGTGACGGCGTCGGTGTAGTGACCCTCGTTGAGGTCGACGACGGTCTGGTGCGCGGTGACGCCTGGCACCATCACGAGCACGGCTGGCACGTTGAGCGTGATGATCGGATACCCGCGCCACGCCACGGCGGCCGCGGCGAGCACGCCCACGATGACGCAGGCCGTGAGGGTCGCCGCCTGGAGGCTCCACTCCCACTCGTGGATCGCCGTGAGCCTGAACGTGTTCGCGACCATGCCGACGGTGGCGGCCGATGCCGCCATGTGCCACGGGCTGTTGAAGATGCTCGCGAAGCCGTAGACGCCCACGAACGAGGCCACCGCCCACACGGCGATCTGCCCCGGCAGCGGGACCGACTGTGCCGCATGCGCGTAGTCGTCGAGGTCCGAGATCAGCGACACCGCCACCACGGAGATGCCAGCGGCGATGGTCAGCGTCGTGCCGAACGCGATGCGCTCGACGCCTGACGCGATGTCCATCTTCGCCATGTCGAGCGCGCCCGTGACGAGCGGGAATCCCGGCAGGAGGAACAGCACCGTGGAGATGTATCCGGCGGTGTAGACGCCGATCGAGTTGCCGACCAGTCCCAGCGCCGCGATGCCGGCGAGATAGACGAGGCTCGCCACCGCCGCCGACACGAGCACCGTGCCGAACAGGTTGAAGGCGTGCTTGTGCAGCGTGTGGCGCGTGAGCTGGCCCAGGAAGGCCGCGATGAACACGATCGCCGCCTCGATCCAGTCCGCGCCGTTGAGCACGGCGAACGCGGCGCACGCCGCACCCGCGAATGAGGCGGTGGCCGCGACCGAGTAGAACCGCGGACGGTCCTGGATCGCATCGAGCTCACGGTGGAGCTGCGGGGCGGTGAGGTCATCCGGCAGGTTCTGCCGCAGCCGGTCGAGCGCCCAGATCCGGTCGGAGTTCACGCCGAACGCCCGGTTCGCGCCCACCTCCGTGCGGAAGATCTTGCCGCGGTGCGTCGTGGTGACGATCTCGGTGAACGACACCTGGTGAGAGTGCCGGTCGACGCCCAGTGCCGAGGCCACTGCGGTCATCGCCTGCTTGACCCGGTACGAGGCGGTGCCCGCGGCGAGCATCATCCTGCCCATCCGCATGATCGCACCGGACTGCTGGATCAGGGCGACGGGCTCCAGCGCCTCCTCGACGCGACGGAGGGCATCAGGATCGGGACGCTCGAGAGGATCAGGCGTGCTGGTCACCCGGCCATTCTTTCGCACACCTCCGCGCGCGTCACCGTCGGAAGTCCCGGTCACCTGCGCGGCACGGCGGTGGCGGCCACCACCGCTTCGACCTCGGCATCGGTCCTCGACGAGTCCCAGCCCAGCTCGGCGGCGACGAGGCCGGCGACGCGCTCGAGCACGGCGTCGGCCGGGGTGCCGATCGTCGCGATGCCGGTCCGGCGCAGCATCACGTCGGTGAGGTGGCGCGCCGACTCGTGGCGCGCGGCGAAGACGGCCTGCGCGGCGATCTCGCCGTCCGCGTCGAGCGGCTCGAGCAGCTCGGGGCGTCCCTCGGCGCTCGCCAGCACGGCGGCGGCATCGGTCCCGTAGTGGCGGGCGAGCCACTCCCCCGTCTCCGGCGCGACCGGCGCGGGCGCGTCGCGAATCGCCGCGACGAAGCGCTCGGTCGAGCCCACGTCGCAGGCGTCGAGCGGGACGAGGTGGGTACGGCTGCGCGGGATCCGCATCCCGGCCTTGCGGGCGGCCCTGTCGACCACGTGCGACGCGAAGACCCTGCTGGTGGTGTACTTGCCTCCCGCAGCGGTCACGACGCCGCCGATGCCGTCGCCGGCATGGTCGATGACCTCGGCGGCGCGTGAGCTCTCGTAGGTGCTCGCCGTCTCCTCGGTGAGGGGGCGCAGGCCGCCCCAGGCGTAGCGGACGTCGTCGATCTTCAGCGGCTCGGCGAGACCCGCGGTGGCGTTGATTACCCCGAGGAACCTGTCGATCGACGCGCGGGTGACGCGCCAGTCGTCGACGGCGCCCTCGTACGCGGTCTCGGTCGGGCCGATCATGGTGTGGCCGCGCCACGGCGCGAGGCTGAAGTGGCCGAACTCCCCCATGAACGCCGTGACGTCAGCGGTGAGCTGACGGGTGAGCAGGTAGATGCCCTCGGAACGGGCCGAGGGTCGCGGCACGGACGACGGGAACGACCGGTGCACCAGGTCGAAGGACCACGGCCCCGTCGCGTTGACCGTCACGGCAGCGCGCACCGTGGCCCGCTCGCCCGACTCGAGGTCGACGAGGCGCGCGCCCACGACATCGGCTCCCTCGACGACGAGCGACTCGGCCTCGGTGTAGGTGCGCACGGCGGCGCCGTGGGCGACCGCGGACCTCGCGAACGCCAGCGTGAGCCGCTCGGGATCGGGCATCAGGCAGTCGTAGTACATCAGCGCGTGCTCGGTGCCGGGCAGGCATCGCTCAGCCGCCTCCTCGCCGTGCACCCAGCGGTGCCATGGGAGCCGCTTGTCGGGGTCCCACGGCCTGTTCCAGCTGAGCGCAAGGGTGTCGTACGCCGCCAGTCCGACGCGCTCGAGCAGTCCTGCGCGCGGCAGCAGCATCGGCAGCGGGTAGACGTAGGGGCCTGCGATGTTCGAGAGGTGCCTGCGCTCCTGCAGCGACTCGTGCACCAGGGCGATCTCGAAGGACTTCAGGTAGCGGAGCCCGCCGTGGATCATCTTCCCCGTCGCCGCCGAGGTCGCGCCGCCGAGGTCGCCCTTCTCGACGAGCGCCACCGTCATCCCGCGGGAGGCGGCGTCGTACGCGATCGCCGCACCCGTGATGCCGCCGCCGAGCACGAGCAGGTCGACGGAGGCGTCGACGAGGCCAGCACGGCCGATGCTGGTGGTCACGGGCGCTCGAGCTGCTCGAGGATGCGCTCGCGCAGCATCTCGCGCTCGGAGTCGACATGCCAGGTGCCGAGCCTCACGACGTAGGCGAGGACCATGAAGCGCTCGATAGCGTCCTCCGTCACCGTGCCGCGCGACAGGTACTCCTTGCGGTAGATCCGGAAGACCTGGTTCCGCAGCGTCTGCACCAGGATGGTCATGAGGCGCGACGCTCCGGGGAAGGACTCCGCGTCCTGGAAGAGCATGGTGGTCATCGCCACGTCCGCCGCTGCGGCGCCCCGCGCGCCGGTGGACCAGTCGATCACGGTGAAGGTGCCGCGGTGCGCGAACACATTCTCGGTGTGGAAGTCCATGTGCACGATCGAGTCGCCCTCGGGCAGTGCCAGCAGCCGCGCCCTGAGGCTCTCGCGCTGCGCATCGTCGAGGAACGAGAACTGCTCGTCGTCGAGCAGGCCGGCGCCCAGCTCCCTCACGTCCTGGAGCGCCGGCGTGTGCAGATCGTGCATCGCGAGGTGCACGTCGGCGAGCACGCGCGACAGCCGGGGCAGGCTCCACAGCCGCGCCGCCATGATCGAGGTGAGCGACTCGCCGTCGAGCTTGTCGATGATGAGGCCGTAGCGCCCCTCGCACGTGACCAGCTCGCGGCACTCCACCTCGGTGGCGCCCAGGCCGTGCGCGAGCACGGTGAGGTCGCGCTCGTCCTCCGCCTCCTCGCGGGTCGTCCCCTCGAAGAAGAGCTTGAGCACCGTGCCGTCGCCGCGGTCGTAGATGTCCGCCGTGCGCGAGGTCACCAGCAGGTCGCCGGTCAGTGGCACCTCCCGGCCGGTCACGCCTGGTCCTCGCGGTGCTTGGCGCCGTAGCCCACTCGCGTCGCCTCATCGATCACGGCCTGCTGCTGCGCCGTCGTCAGCGCGCGAGGGGCGTCCACCGCGGCCGCCTGCATATAGAGCCGGCACGCCCACTCCAGGAGCAGGGACGCCTCGACGGCGTCGGCCAGATTCGTGCCGACGGTGACGGCGCCGTGATTCGCCAGCAGCGCGGCCTTCCTGCCGTCGAGCGCCGCGCCCACGGCCTGCGCCAGCTCGTCGGAGCCGAACACGTGGAACGGCACCACCGGCACCGCTCCGCCGAGCGACAGGAGTTGGTAGTGCACCACCGGGAGCTCGTCGATCACGAGGCCAGCCGCCGTCGCCCATGGCGCGTGGGTGTGGACCGTCGCGCCCGCGCCGAGCCTCGCCGCGCCGAGGTGGAAGGCGACCTCGGACGTGGGCCGCAGTCCGCCCTCGAGGACATCCCCGTCCAGGGAGACGACGGTGATGTCGTCGGGCGTCGCCTCCGCGAGCACGAGTCCCGTGCAGGTGACCGCGATCGCGTCCCCGACCCGCATCGAGACATTCCCCGCTGTGCCAATCAGCAGCCCCTCGGCCGCGAGGCGGCGAGACGCCTCTGCGACGGCTGCGCGCGCATGAGCGACGTCACTTCCCTGTGCCATGGGCACATGCAATCGACGAATTGCGTCCAAAGTCAACCTCGAGCATCCATAACTGTTGGCTATGGTGACTGCAGAGAGCAACGCTGCTGGACCTGCCAGGCATCGCGTTGGAATGTGAACGGAGGTCTTGGCAGTGGTGGAGATGCAGAAGGCACGACTCATTCCGGTCGTCGGCACCAAGATGGGAAACGAGCGCGAACAGCGAGCAACCTCAGCGCTTCTGGCAATCATGAGCGTCGCTCGTCCGCTTTCCGACGCAATCCTGACGCCGCTCGGTGCGACGTCCGCCCAACGCGCCGTGGTCGAGGCATTCGTCGAACCGCCGTTCAAGCTCAAGGACGGGAGGAAGGTGCGCCCCGACGGACTCATTCGAGTCTCCTTCGGAAGCCGAGCACCATGGACTGCGCTCGTCGAGGTCAAGACGAACAAGAATCAACTGCAGGCGGAGCAGATCAACGACTACATCGAAGTAGCTCGCGCTGAGGGCTTTGACCACGTCATCACGATCTCGAACGAGATCTCGCCTTCAGATGGGATCCACCCGACGCGTGGCATCAATGTCCGCAAGGGCTCACGAGTCCAGGTGTCTCACTTCTCATGGACTCGAATCGCGACTCTCGCCTCCCACGTCGCGACTCGGGCAGAAGAGCACGATCCCGAGCAGGCATGGCTCGTCGGAGAGCTCATCCGGTATCTCGAGCACGAGTCGTCCGGAGCACTCGACTTCGACGACATGGGCGAGGCGTGGAGCGACGTCGTCAGCGCCACCCAGAAGATGACTCTTCGGGCGTCCGCAGACGAGGCCCGCGACGTTGCGGAGCGCTGGGATCAGCTGCTGACCTTCGCAGCCCTGAAGCAGTCGGTGCTCACTGGTGTGGAGGTGCGAGAAGTCATGCCCCGATCGCACGTGTCGGATGCTGCGGCTCGCGCCAAGGACTTCGCGCGCACCTTGGCAACAGACGGCCAGCTGAGCGGGCAACTGCGTGTGCCGGAAACCGTCGGCGACATGGCCATCACAGCCGATCTCCGCACGCGGAGGCTCGTGATCTCGGTCGGGCTTCGTGCCCCGCAGGACAAACGCGCAAAGGGCAGCGTCTCCTGGATTCTCGGCCAGCTGAAGG
>JAUIBG010000109.1 GCA_030428165.1 Actinomycetes bacterium | reverse complement strand
CAGATGCTCAGGGCCACAGGGGGCTAGGCGGCTCGGAGAGCGCCGCGACACGTCGGACGTCCACGCGTCGACACGCGGTTCGAACACTTGTTCGACGGGACTTCCGGCCCTAGACTGGCGCAGTGACTGACCGCCTCATCGTCCAGGGAGCCCGCGAGCACAACCTCCGCTCGGTCGACCTCGATCTGCCGCGCGACTCGCTCATCGTCTTCTCGGGCCTGTCGGGCTCGGGCAAGTCATCGCTGGCGTTCGACACGATCTTCGCGGAGGGGCAGCGCCGCTACGTCGAGTCCCTGTCCGCCTACGCCAGGCAGTTCCTGGGGCAGATGGACAAGCCGGACGTCGACTTCATCGAAGGCCTGTCCCCGGCGGTGTCGATCGACCAGAAGTCGACCAACCGCAACCCGCGCTCGACCGTCGGCACTATCACCGAGGTCTACGACTATCTGCGCCTGCTGTTCGCGCGCGCCGGCACCGCGCACTGCCCGGTCTGCGGCGAGCGCATCCAGAAGCAGACGCCGCAGCAGATCGTCGACTCCGTCCTGACGTTCCCCGAGGGCACGCGCTACCAGGTGCTCGCGCCCGTCATCCGCGACCGCAAGGGCGAGTACGCGGACCTGTTCGAGGACCTGCACACCCAGGGCTTCTCGCGCGCCATCGTGGACGGCGAGATGGTGCAGCTGGCGGAGCCCCCCACGCTCGAGAAGAAGCTCCGCCACACGATCGACGTCGTCGTCGACCGCCTCGTGGCGCGCGACGGCATCAGGGGACGCCTCACCGACTCCGTCGAGACCGCGCTGCGCGTCGCCGACGGCCTCGTCGTGATCGACCCGGTCGACGGCGAGCTGCCCGTCCGCCGCTACTCGGAGAAGCGCGCGTGCCCCAACGACCACGTGCTGGCCCTCGAGGAGATGGAGCCGCGCACCTTCTCGTTCAACGCGCCGTTCGGCGCGTGCCCCGAGTGCCACGGCATCGGCACGCGGCTCGAGATCGACCCCGACCTCGTGATCCCCGATCCGGATCTCACGATCAACCAGGGCGCGATCGCGCCGTGGAACACCACTGCCGATTACTACATGCGCTCGGTGCGTGCGCTGGCGGACGAGCTCGACTTCTCGCTGGACACGCCCTGGAAGGACCTCGACCCCGACATCCAGCACACCCTGCTGATCGGCAAGGACTACAAGGTCTCGGTGCGCTTTCGCAACCGATTCGGCCGCGAGCGTCAGTACACCACCGGCTTCGAGGGGGCGATCTCGAACATCGAGAGGCTCCACTCGCAGACCGAGTCGGACGGCGTGCGCGACAAGCTCGAGCAGTACATGCGCGAGGTGCCGTGCCACGTCTGCGAGGGAGCCAGGCTCAAGCCTGAGGTGCTGGCCGTGCTCATCGGCGACAAGTCGATCGCCGATGTCACCACGATGTCGCTGCGCGACGCGCGCGACTTCCTGGCGACCGTCGAGCTCGACGAGCGCGCCAGGGCGATCGCGGCGCAGGTGCTCAAGGAGATCGACGCCCGGCTGGGCTTCCTGCTCGACGTCGGCCTCGAGTACCTCACGCTCGCCCGCTCCGCCGGCACGCTGTCCGGCGGCGAGGCGCAGCGCATCAGGCTCGCCACGCAGATCGGCGCGGGCCTGGTGGGCGTGCTGTACGTGCTCGACGAGCCCAGCATCGGCCTCCACCAGCGCGACAACAAGCGCCTCATCTCGACGCTCACCCGACTGCGCGACCTCGGCAACACCCTGATCGTCGTCGAGCACGACGAGGACACCATCCGCACGGCCGACTGGGTCGTCGACATCGGTCCTGGCGCCGGCGAGCACGGCGGCAAGGTCGTCCACTCGGGGACCGTCGAGGAGCTGCTCGCCAACGAGCAGTCGATCACCGGCGACTACGTGGCCGGCCGCAAGGCCATCCCGATGCCCGAGACGCGCCGCGAGGTGGACCACGACCGCGTGGTCACCGTCGTGGAGGCGAGCGAGAACAACCTCCAGGACGTGTCGGTGTCGTTCCCGCTGGGCGTGCTCACGTCGGTGACCGGCGTCTCCGGATCCGGCAAGTCCACGCTCGTGAACTCGATCCTCTACACGTCGCTCGCCAACAGCCTCAACAAGGCGCGGCGCGTGCCCGGCCGCCACCGCCGTATCGACGGCGTCGACCAGCTCGACAAGATCGTCCACGTCGACCAGGGCCCCATCGGCCGCACGCCGCGCTCGAACCCCGCCACCTACACGGGCGTGTGGGACAAGGTGAGGAAGCTGTTCGCGGAGACCGAGGAGGCGCGCGTGCGAGGCTACGGCCCCGGACGCTTCTCGTTCAACGTCAAGGGCGGCCGCTGCGAGTCCTGCTCGGGCGACGGCACGCTGAAGATCGAGATGAACTTCCTGCCGGACGTGTACGTGGTCTGCGAGGTGTGTCACGGCAGCCGCTACAACCGCGAGACCCTCGAGGTTCACTACAAGGGCAAGACCGTCTCCGACGTGCTCGACATGCCGATCGAGGAGGCTGCGGAGTTCTTCAGGGCGATCCCGTCGATCCACCGCCACCTCAAGACGCTTGTCGATGTCGGGCTGGGCTACGTGAGGCTCGGCCAGTCGGCGACGACGCTCTCGGGCGGCGAGGCGCAGCGCGTGAAGCTCGCGTCGGAGCTGCAGCGACGGGCCAACGGCCGGACCATCTACGTCCTCGACGAGCCGACCACGGGCCTCCACTTCGCCGACGTCGCCAAGCTGCTCGAGGTGCTGCAGGGCCTCGTCGACAAGGGCAACACCGTCATCGTCATCGAGCACAATCTCGACGTGATCAAGGCCTCGGACTGGATCATCGACATGGGTCCCGAGGGTGGCAGCGGCGGCGGCATGGTCGTCGCCGAGGGCACCCCTGAGGACGTGGCGAAGGCGAAGGGCAGCCACACCGGCGAGTTCCTCGGCGCTCTGCTCGAGCGCTGAGCGCGCGTACGGTATCCGCATGGCGACCGTCGACTACCGGCCCGCGCCGGGCACGATCCCGACCCAGCCGGGCGTGTATCGGTTCAGGGACCGCCACGGCAGGGTCGTGTACGTCGGCAAGGCCACCAATCTCCGCGCCCGCCTCAGCAACTATTTCCAGGACCTCAGCCGCCTGCACCCGCGCACGCGGGCGATGGTGACGACCGCGACCCAGGTTGACTGGACGGTGGTGCGCTCGGAGGTCGAGGCGCTCATCCTCGAGCACAGCTGGATCAACGAGTACGACCCCCGCTTCAACGTGGTCTTCAAGGACGACAAGTCCTATCCCTACCTCGCGGTGACCATGAATGAGGAGTTCCCGCGGATGTTCGTGACCCGAGGGACCCGGCGCAATGGCGTGCGCTACTTCGGCCCGTACGCGCGTGCGTGGGCGATCAGGCAGACCCTCGACACCCTGCTGACCGTCACGCCGGTGCGCACGTGCACCACGGCGGCCTTCAACCGTGCCAAGCGCCAGGACCGCCCCTGCCTGCTCGGCTACATCGACAAGTGCGCCGCGCCGTGCGTCGGCCGCATCTCCGCGGAGGACCACCGGGAGCTCGCCCAGCGGGCCTGCGCCGTGCTGGGCGGCGATGCGAAGCAGCTGGTCCGCGACCTCACCAGGCAGATGGAGCAGGCCGCGGCGAACGAGGAGTTCGAGGCGGCCGCCCGCGCCAGGGACCGCCTTCGCGCCCTCAACAACGTGCTCGAGCGCAACGCCATCGTCCTGGCGCCAGGCACCGACTGCGACGTCTTCGCACTGGTCGAGGGCGAGCTCGAGGTCGCGGCGTACATCTTCAGGGTCAGGGACGGACGCATCGTCGCGGAGCGCGGCTGGATCGTGGACAACCCCGAGGCAGGCGGCAGGGCGGCGCTGATGGCGAGCCTCATCGGCCAGGTCTACGGCGCCGACGACCTCGAGGACGTGCCAGGCGAGGTGCTGGTGCCCGACGACCCGCTCGACGTGGAGACCATCGAGGAGTACCTCTCGGGCCTGCGCGGAGCGCGCGTGTCCGTGCGTGTCCCGGTCCGCGGCCCCAAGTCCGAGCTGCTCGACACGGCAGGCCGCAACGCCGCGGAGGTCATGCAGCAGCACCGGCTCAAGCGGGCCGGGGACATCGTCACGCGTTCGGCGGCGCTCAATGACCTGCGCGACGCTCTGGGGCTCGCCGAGGCGCCGCTGCGCATCGAGTGCTACGACATCTCGCACACCCAGGGCACCAATCAAATGGCGTCGATGGTCGTCTTCGAGGACGGCGTGCCCCGCAAGAAGGAGTACAGGACCTTCTCGATCCCCGACGGCAAGGACGACCTCGCCGCCATGGACGAGGTGCTGACCAGGCGCTTCACCCGCTACCTCGAGCAGGCGAAGCTGCCGCCTGACGAGCGCGAGGAGGGATCCTCGTTCACGTACCCGCCGCAGCTCGTGGTCGTCGACGGCGGCCTGCCTCAGGTGACGGCGGCGCAGGCGGCGATCGACGCCATCGGCGTGACCGATGTCGCGGTGGTGGGACTCGCGAAGCGCCTCGAGGAGCTGTGGCTGCCGGGGGAGGAGTTCCCCGTCATCCTGCCGCGCGGCTCGGAGGCGCTGTACCTGATGCAGCGGGTGCGCGACGAGGCCCACAGGGTCGCGATCTCGCGGCACCGCAAGCGCCGCGGCAAGGCGATCACGGCATCCACGCTCGACACGATCCCCGGCGTCGGGCCGTCGCGCGCCAAGGCGTTGATCCGGCATTTCGGCTCAGTCGAGCAGCTCGCGCGCTCGTCCGAGGAGCAGGTGGCCCTCGTCCCCGGCATCGGTGACACGCTGGCGGCGACGATCCTCGCGGCCGTGCGCGGCACCGGTGGCATGCTTGACGCATGAGCGAGGAGCCGACCCCGCATACGTACCCCTCCGGCGTCCCCCGACCGGACTCGAGTGAGATCGGCGTGGGCCGCAGGGTCCTCGTGGTCAGCGGCATGTCGGGGGCCGGACGCACCACGGCAGCGGCGGCGCTGGCCGACCTGGGCTGGTACGTCGTGGACAACCTGCCGCCCCACCTGCTCGTCGAGCTGGTGATGTCGATCTCGTCTGGCGAGCACCTCGCCGTCGTGGTCGACGCTCGCGGCGGCGCCTACTTCGACGACCTGCTCGAGGTGGTCGACGACCTCGAGGCCAGGGCGGTCGTCGTCCGTCTGGTCTTCCTCGACGCCTCGGACTCCGTTCTGGTGGCCCGCTTCGAGGGCGCCAGACGCCCTCACCCGCTCCAGGGACAGGGCACGCTCACCGACGGCATCAGGGCGGAGCGTGCGCGCGTCAGCGCCGTGAAGGAGCGCGCCGACGAGGTGATCGACACGTCGACCCTCAACGTCCACGAGCTGCGTTCGAGGATGGCCGCCGCGGTGGGCGAGCGCGAGGGGGACCTGACCGTCAACGTGCTGTCCTTCGGCTTCAAGCACGGCACACCCCCCGACGCCGACTACGTGGCCGACATGCGCTTCCTCGACAACCCGCACTGGGTGGAGGAGCTCCGCCCGCTCACGGGGCTGGACGCGCCGGTGCGCGACTACGTGCTCAGCCGCGACGGCGCCCACGACTATCTCGACTCGCTGATCGTCGGCCTCGACATCGCGCTCACGCGCTATCGGACGCAGGACAAGCACTCGGTGACGGTCGCCGTGGGCTGCACGGGCGGCAAGCACCGCTCGGTGGCGGCCGCGGAGTACGTGGGCGAGCACCTGAGGGAGCGCGGGTTCGCAGTGAGAGTCCACCACCGCGAGCTGGGCTCATGAGCCTGCCGGAGCCGGTCGTCGCGCTGGGCGGAGGCCACGGACTCTACGCTTCGCTCAGCGCGCTGAGGACCCTGACGCACCGCCTCACCGCGGTCGTGACGGTGGCCGACGACGGCGGGTCCTCCGGACGGCTGCGCGCCGAGCTCGGCATGGCGCCCCCAGGAGACCTGCGCATGGCACTGAGCGCGCTGTGCGAGAACACGGAGTGGGGCCACACGTGGCGGGACACGCTTCAGAGCCGCTTCGACACCGACGGTCCACTCGACGGCCATGCGGTCGGCAACCTGCTCATCGCCGCGCTGTGGAATCGCTCCGGCTCGATGGTCGAGTCGCTCGACTGGGTCGCGCAGCTCCTGCGGGCGCGCGGCCGGGTCCTGCCTCAGGCCGAGGACGCGCTCGAGATCTCGGCGACGGTGACCGATGCGCTGGGTGCGCGGCGCATCGTCGGGCAGTCCTCTCTCGCCGTCGCCAGGGGCGACGTCTCCGAGCTGCGCATCGAGCCGGCGGCGCCGCGCGTCCCCGAGGAGACGATCGCCGCGATCGCCGATGCCGGGATGGTCGTGCTAGGCCCCGGCAGCTGGTACACCTCCGTGCTCACCCACTTCCTGGTCGCGCCCGTGGCCGATGCGCTCGTCGCCCAGGGGCCGCGCTCGGTCCTGGTGGCGAACGTGGGCGACGCCGACATCGAGACCGCGGGAATGGGACGCGCCGCCGAGTTGCGCGCCATGCGCGATCTCGCCCCCGACTTCGCGCCGGCGGTGGTCATCGTGGACGCCGACTACGAGTCGGACGAGGTGCACGAGGTGCTCGACTCGTGGGGCTCCCACGCGGTCTTCGCGCAGGTCCAGGACCCGTCGGGGAGGGCTCACCGGGCCTCGGCGCTGGCGAGCGCCTTCGAGACCGCAGGGGAGCTGCTCGCACTCGAGTCCTGAGGTCTCGCGGCATGGGAGGATATGCGGCATGGCTCTGACGGCACAGGTGAAGGACGAACTGGCGCGTGTGGGCGTCGAGAAGCTCTCGGCGCGAAAGGCCGAGGTGGCGACCATGCTCCGGTTCGCCGGAGGACTGCACATCGTCTCGGGCCGCATCGTCATCGAGGCCGAGCTGGACACCGCCGCCTCCGCCAAGCGACTGCGCGAGTTCATCGGCAGCGTCTTCAACCTGCGCGCCGAGATCATCGTCGTCTCAGGCGGCGGGCTCAAGAAGGGCAACAGGTACGTCGTCAGGGTGGTCCGCGAGGGCGAGTCGCTCGCCAGGCAGACCGGTCTGCTCGACGGCCGCGGGCGACCGGTCCGCGGGCTGCCGTCCCAGGTCGTCGGCGGCTCGGTGGAGGACACTGTCGCCGCGTGGCGCGGTGCCTTCCTCGCCCACGGCTCGCTGACCGAGCCCGGCCGCTCGGCCTCGCTCGAGGTGACCGCACCCGGCCCCGAGGCCGCCCTGGCGCTCGTCGGCGCTGCGCGTCGCCTCGACGTTTTCGCGAAGTCCCGTGAGGTCAGGGGAGTGGACCGCGTCGTGATCCGTGACGGCGACGCGATCGCCGCGCTGCTCACCAGGCTCGGCGCCCATGACTCCGTGCTGGCATGGGAGGAGAAGCGGACCCGTCGCGAGGTCCGCGGCGCCGCCAACCGCCTCGCCAACTTCGACGACGCGAACCTGCGCAGGAGCGCCCAGGCCGCGGTGGCCGCATCGGCCAGGGTGGCGCGCGCCTTCGAGATCCTCGGCGACGAGGTGCCCGCGCACCTCGAGGAGGCCGGCAGGCTCCGCCTCGCGAGCCGCGACGCGTCGCTCGAGGAGCTCGGCAAGGAGGCCACGCCGCCGCTCACGAAGGACGCCGTCGCCGGACGCATCAGGCGTCTCCTCGCGACCGCCGACAAGAAGGCCGAGGAGCTGGGCATTCCCGACACCTCGGCGGCCGTGAATCCCGAGCTGCTCGACGAGCAATAGGGCACGGACCAGTACTTTCCTGGGGGACTTTCGTCAGGTAGAGCGCGTTCCTGCACCGGTGTAGGGTGAGGAGCATCCGGGGGGTCCCCAAGATGTCCCGGGAAGCACGATGCCGTGCAAGTTCACACACGATCGAACGCGTCGGCGATGCCCGGCGCGAGCCGAGGAGACAACACTGTGACCATCAAGGTCGGAATCAACGGCTTTGGCCGTATCGGACGCAACTTCTTCCGCGCGATTGCCACGTCGGGCGCCGACATCGAGGTGGTGGCGGTCAACGACCTCACCGACAACAAGACCCTCGCGCACCTGCTCAAGTACGACACCGTGCTCGGCCCGCTCGCCGGCGAGGTCACCTTCGACGACGACAACATCTACGTCGACGGCAAGGCCATCCGCGCCCTCGCTGAGCGCGACCCCGCCGCCCTGCCCTGGGGCGAGCTCGGCGCCGACATCGTCATCGAGTCGACCGGCTTCTTCACCGACGCCACCAAGGCTGCCGCGCACATCGCCGGCGGCGCCAAGAAGGTCATCATCTCGGCCCCGGCCAAGAACGAGGACGGCACCTTCGTCGTCGGCGTGAACCACACCGACTACGACGCCGCGACGCAGCACATC
>JAUIBG010000108.1 GCA_030428165.1 Actinomycetes bacterium | reverse complement strand
CGGGGGCGGTGACGGGTGCGGGGAGGTTGCTCGCCGCACCGGGTTCGGTGGAGTCAGTCTGCGTGTCGTTCATGACTCCAGTGTCGCCGCCGCCCGCCGCCGGACGCTATCGGGTAAGACCCTGATTCGTATCAGGGAAGTACCCGGAGAGGACTACTTGATGATGCGCCAGTTGAACGGGTACCGGTAGTCCTCGTGACGGCTCGCGGCCATGCCGCCCATGATGTTGAACACGATCTGCACGATCCACACCACCGGCAGCAGGAAGTAGCCGAGGCCCAGCGTGATGACGCCCAGGATGTTGAGGACGACGTAGATGATCACGAACAGGATCGAGAAGTTCAGCGCCTCCTTGCCCTGGGAGTCCAGGTACGCGCTGCGGTCCTTGTAGATCAGCCACGCGACCAGCGGGGCGATGAAGCCCACGACGATCTGACCGAAGTGGGCGATCATCGCCCAGGTCTTCTCGTCGGACTCGGTCACCGGCTGCGGTGCGGCCGGCTGGACCGGGGGCGGCGGCGTGGTGCCGTTGTTCTCGTCAGACATTGCTTCTCCCTTTGCTGCGGACGATCTCGGGCACGCCCGCGCCTGCCAGACTACTGGCGAGCGTCCTCCCTGTTAAGAGGTGGAACCGACGTGTCGCGTCGACGCCCCGGTACCATTGGCACTCAGCACGGGTGAGTGCCAGCGCGCGCAGGACGCAAGGGAAGAGGTGAGGCGTGAGCGAGGAGAGGCGGCAGGCGGTCCTGCAGGCGATCGTCGAGGGCTACGTTTCCACCTCGGAACCCGTGGGCTCGCAGGCGCTCGCGCGCTCGAAGTCGCTCGGCGTCTCGCCGGCGACCATCCGCAACGACATGACGATCCTCGAGGAGGAGGGGCTGATCACTCAGCCCCACACGTCGGCGGGCCGCGTGCCGACGGACAAGGGCTATCGCTTCTTCGTCGACCACCTCGCCGCACGCGCGCTGCGCGAGCCGCACGGCAACGCGATCCGCACGTTCCTCTCGGACGCCGTCGACCTCAACGACGTCGTCGAGCGGTCGGTGCGCCTGCTGAGCCAGCTGACCCGCCAGGTCGCGGTCGTGCAGTACCCGTCGGTGCGCGACGCCGCGATCCAGCGCGTCGAGCTCGTGCGTATGTCTCAGGCCCGCGCTCTCGCGGTCGTGATCAGCGCCGATGCGAGGGTCGAGCAGGCGGCCGTCGAGATCGGTCCAGACGCGACGGACGAGCAGATCGCCAGGGCGGCGGCGGAGATCAACATCGAGGCGTGCGGGCTCAGGCCCACGGCGGCCGGAGCCGCGCTCGAGGCCTGGGCCGCGAGGCCGGGCCAGCCCTCCTGGGCCGGCCCGCTGGCCGTCGCGATCGCCGAGGCCGCCCACGGCGGAGTCGTCGAGAAGGCGGTGTTCGCCGGCACGGCCAACCTGGCCCGCGCAGGGAGGGATCTGGACTCCGTCGACATCGGATCCGTCCTCGACGCGTTGGAGGAGCAGGTGGTGCTGCTGCGCCTCCTGCACGAGATGTCGACCGAGGGCGAGGTGAGCGTGCGCATTGGAGCCGAGACGGGCAACGAGGCGCTGGCGCGCACCTCGCTCGTCGCCGCGGGCTATGCGCGCGGCGAGGGGCCCGGCGCCGTGATCGGCGCCCTCGGGCCTACCCGCATGGACTACGCGGCGACCATGGCGGCGGTCTCCGCCGTCTCCCGCTACCTCAGCACTGTGATCGAGAGCGAGTAAATGGACTACTACGAGGTTCTGGGCGTCTCCCGCGACGCCAGCCAGGCCGACATCAAGAAGGCGTACCGCAAAGCCGCGCGCGAGCACCACCCCGACCTCGCCGGGCCCGACGCCGACGACGCGCAGTTCAAGAACGTCCAGGCGGCGTACGACGTGCTGGGCGACGAGGACAAGCGCGCCATGTACGACCGCGGCGTCGACCCGCGCGCGGCCGGCGGCGGCGCAGGCGCGCAGGGCTTCGGCTTCGAGGACATCTTCGAGACGTTCTTCGGCGGATCCGCGCGCCAGAGCCGCGGGCCCGCGAGCCGCACCGCACGCGGCGGCGACACCCTCGTCGAGGAGCGCATCACGCTCGAGGAGGCTGTGTTCGGCGCCAGGAAGGACATCAGGGCCAACCTCGCGCAGGTGTGCGAGACCTGCCACGGCAGCTGCTGCGCCCCCGGCACCTCGCCGGTGTCGTGCCGCCAGTGCGGCGGCTCGGGCCATGTCCAGCGCGTCACTCGCTCGCTGCTGGGCAACGTCATGACGACGGCCCCGTGCACCACCTGCGGCGGCTACGGCACCGTCATCGAGAGCCCCTGCCAGGAGTGCTCCGGCCACGGCCGCATCCCCGCGACCCGCACCGTCTCGGTCGACATCCCCGCAGGCGTCGAGACCGGCACGAGGATCCGCCTCACCGGCCGCGGCGACGCGGGCGTGGCAGGCGGCCAGGCGGGCGACCTCTACGTCGAGGTGAGGGTGCGCGAGCACGAGATCTTCGAGCGTCGCGGCGACAACCTGCACTGCACGCTCCCGGTGCCGATGACGGCGGCGGCCCTCGGCACCGTCGTGACCGTGCCCACGCTCGACGGCGACCACGAGATCGAGATCGCTCCCGGCACCCAGTCCGGCTCGACGGTCCGCCTCAAGGGGCTGGGCGCCGGCCGCCTGCGCCGTCCGGGTCGCGGCGACCTCCACGTCCACATCGACGTCGTCACGCCCACCGACCTCGACTCGCATCAGAAGGACCTCCTGCGCCAGCTCGCCGAGGCGCGTGGCGAGGACGTGGTCGAGGGTCGCCTGAGCTCGATGTCTCACTCGGTCTTCGACCGCATCCGCCAGGCCTTCACCGGCCAGTAGGCGAGGAGCACGCCAGCGATGACCGCACCCGTCTTCGTCAGTCCCTCCGCGGCCGATGCCGCCCCGGGCGACGTCGTGACCGTCACCGGCGCCGAGGCGCACCACGCGCTGAGGTCCCAGCGTCGTGCGACGGGCGACCACGTCACCGTGGTCGACGGTGCCGGCACCAGGGTGGACGGACCGATCGTCGCCGTGCGGGACGGCGAGTTCGACGTCAGGGCAGAGCAGATCGGGCACGACGCCGACCGCGGCATCGTGCTCGTCCAGGCCCTCGCGAAGGGCGGCAGGGACGAGCAGGCGATCGAGGCGGCGACCGAGATCGGCGCCACGCGCATTGTGCCGTGGGCCTCTCGCCGCGCGATCGTGCAGTGGCGCGGGCCCAAGGCCGAGAAGGGCCGGGAGAAGTGGGCGTCCACCGTGCTCAGCGCCACCAAGCAGTCGCGCCGTGCGCTGGTTCCCGCGGTGTCGCCGATGCTCGACACCGCGGGTCTCGTCGCAGCGGTGCGCGATGCCGTGGCCGCGGGCGAGACGGTGCTGGTGATGCACGAGGTCGCGTCGACGCCGCTGGCGACGACCGAGCTGGCCGACGGTCCGGTGTGGGTCGTCGTCGGCCCCGAGGGCGGCATCGCGGACGACGAGGTCGAGGCGCTGGTGGACGCCGGCGCGCAGGCGGTGCGGCTCGGGCCCTACGTGCAGCGAGCCTCGAGCGCTGGCCCCGCTGCGGTGGCGCTGATCGCCGCGCGCGGCGACGCCTGGAGGACCCAGCCCTCGGACCCGGGAATACGCTAGGCACATGAGCGGCAACGACTGCATCTTCTGCGCGATCACGTCGGGGGCCATCCCCGCGGAGATCGTCGAGTCCACCGACACCATCGTCGCGTTCCGTGACATCGCCCCCAAGGCCGACGTCCACGTGCTGATCGTGCCGCGCGAGCACCACGCGAACGTGGTGGACCTCGCCGCGGCCAACCCCGCGCTCCTGGCCGACATGGCCGCGATGGCGGGACGCGTCGCCGATGCGCAGTGCAACGGCGAGTTCCGCTGGGTCTTCAACACCGGCCCCCGTGCAGGCCAGTCGGTCTTCCACGTGCACGGGCACCTGCTGGGCGGCTCCGAGCTTCCGTGGGGTGATGCGTGACGTCATCCCGTCAGATCGTCGTCGAGGATCCGGCGCGCATGGCCGAGCTGCTCGGCCCAGGCGACGGCGTCATCCGCGTGGTCGAGGCCGCGTTCCCCGATGTCGACGTGCTCGCGCGCGGCAACCACATCACCCTGTCCGGCGAGGAGGCGCGGATCGCCAGCGCCGAGCGCGCGATCGACGAGCTCCGCAGCGTCCTCGATGCCGGCGTTCCGCTGACACCGGAGCTGGCGAGGGAGACCGTGCGGATCCTCGCGGGATCGCCCGCGGGCGACGCGGGCGCCTCGACTGCGCCGCTCACGCGCACCATCCTGTCGAGCCGCGGTCGCACGATCCGTCCCAAGACCGAGGGGCAGGCCACCTACGTGCACGCGATCGAGTCGCACACGGTGACGTTCGGCATCGGTCCCGCCGGCACGGGCAAGACCTATCTGGCGATGGCGCAGGCCGTGGCGGCGCTCCAGTCCAAGCAGGTGAACCGCATCGTCCTCACGCGCCCCGCGGTCGAGGCCGGCGAGCGGCTGGGCTTCCTGCCTGGCTCGCTGTCGGAGAAGATCGATCCCTACCTCAGGCCGCTCTACGACGCGCTGCACGACATGGTCGACCCCGAGTCGATCCCCAAGCTGATCGAGTCGGGCGTCATCGAGGTGGCGCCGCTCGCCTACATGCGTGGTCGCACTCTCAACGACGCGTTCGTGATCCTCGACGAGGCGCAGAACACCACCCGCGAGCAGATGAAGATGTTCCTCACGCGACTCGGGTTCGGGTCGACGATGGTCGTGACCGGCGACATCACGCAGGTCGATCTGCCCGGCAGCACCCACTCCGGGCTGCGCGCGGCGCGGGACATCCTGCGCGGCATCGACGACATCGCCTTCTGCGAGCTGACCGCGCAGGATGTGGTGCGCCACCGTCTGGTCAGCGACATCATCACGGCGTACGAGAAATCCGATGCGCCGAGGAGCGCGCCGAACCGCCAGGAGCGGCGCCTGGGCACGCACGACCGCGGGAGGGATCGCACGTGATCGAGGTCAACAACGAGACCGAGGCGACGATCGACGAGTCGGAGTTCGCGGCGCTCGCCGCGTACGTGCTGTCGCAGATGCACGTGGCCGACGGCGCCGAGCTGGCGATCATGTTCGTCGACGAGCCGGCGATGACCGAGCTCCACATCACGTGGATGGACGAGCCTGGTCCGACCGACGTTCTGAGCTTCCCGATGGACGAGCTCCGCCCCGGCACCGCCGACTCTCCCACGCCGGCAGGGCTGCTGGGCGACATCGTGGTGTGCCCCTCGGTGGCGGCGCGCCAGGCGACGGCAGCCGGGCACTCGGCCGAGGAGGAGATGCTCCTGCTCACCACCCACGGCATCCTCCACCTCCTGGGCTACGACCACGTCGAGCCCGAGGAGGAGAAGGAGATGTTCGCGCTCCAGCGCCGCCTGCTGCTGACCTTCCTGGCCGAGCGCGCGTGATCGACTCCATCTCAGCGGCGGGAATCGCCGTGCTCTCGATCGTCGCCGCGTTCGCGGCGCTGGCGGCGATGGTCCTCGGCGCGATGGCGGCGGCGCTCGGCATGCTGACGACCGCCACGGCCCGCGAGATCGCGCTCGCGCGACGTCAGGACGGCACTGCGACGGTCGGCTCCAGGATCGTCGTAGACGAGGCCTTCCCGCAGGCCGTCGCCGTGGGCTTCGTCGCGTTCGAGTCGATCTTCGTCGTGTCGTTCTCGGCCGTGCTGGCCGTCGTCGGCCTGCAGACCGCGCTGAACCCGTGGCTCGCCCTCGCGGTGGCACTCGTCGGCTCGCTCATCGTCGCCCTGTACGTGATCCGCGCCGTCCCGCGCCGCATCGCAGCCGCGAACCCCGAGGGCTCCGTGAAGGTTCTCGCGGGGCCTAGCCGGCTCCTCACCTGGCTCACGGCGCCGGTGCGCGCCGTCTCCCCGACCCTCAGCGTCGGCACGCCGATCGATCCCGAGGCGCTCGTCGAGCAGGCCTCGGACGCGCTCGAGGACCGCGACGCCGAGCTGCTGCGCTCGGTCGTCGAGCTCGGCGACACTCTGACGCGCGAGGTGATGGTGCCCCGCACCGACATGATCACGATCGAGTCGGGGACCTCGGTCCGCAAGGCGATGAACCTCTTCATGCGCTCCGGCTTCTCGCGCGTGCC
Organism: Actinomycetes bacterium; assembly: GCA_030428165.1. Lineage (GTDB taxonomy): Bacteria > Actinomycetota > Actinomycetes > Actinomycetales > Demequinaceae > Demequina. Next base: position 2,182 of record JAUIBG010000108.1, on the reverse strand, counting down.
CGTCGTCGGCGGCGACGTCGACGACCTGCTCGGCGTGGTCTACCTCAAGGACGTCGTGGCGAAGACGTGGGACGACGACGGCGATCTCGAGAGGCCGGTCGACGACTTCCTCCGTCCTCCTGTGTTCGTGCCCGAGTCCGTGCCGGTGGACGATCTGCTGAGGCGGATGCAGGACGAGGTCTTCCACATGGCCGTGGTCGTGGACGAGTTCGGCGGGGTCGCCGGCGTGGTGACCATCGAGGACGCGATCGAGGAGATCGTCGGCGAGGTCGTCGACGAGCACGATGCCGCGGTGCCCGACGTCGAGGAGCTGTCGCCAGGGGTGTTCAGGGTACCGGCCAGGTATCCCATCGACGAGGTCGGCGAGCTGTACGACCTGGACATCGACGACGACGACGTCGACACGGTCGGAGGCCTCCTGTCGAAGGCGCTGGGCAAGGTGCCCATCCCGGGCGCCCACGCGAGCGCGTACGGTATCGAGATGACGGCCGAGCGCACCGAGGGCCGCAGGCGCAGGCTGACGACGATCGTGGTCCGCAAGGCCGTGGAGGACGAGGATGACTGAGCACAGGAGCGGGTTCGCCTGCTTCGTCGGACGGCCCAACGTCGGGAAGTCGACGTTGATGAACTCCCTGGTAGGCGGCAAGGTGGCGATCATGTCGTCGCGACCGCAGACGACCCGCCGCGCGATCCGCGGCATCGTGACGCGCGAGGACGCGCAGCTGGTGATCGTCGACACTCCCGGCATCCACCGGCCCCGCACCCTGCTGGGGGAGAGGCTCAACGACCTGGTGCAGGAGACCCTGTCCGAGGTGGACGTGATCGCGATGTGCTTTCCTGCCGACGAGGCCATCGGTCCCGGCGACAAGCGCATCGCCCAGCAGGTGTTCCAGGCAGGGCCCACCGCCGTCGCGGTCGTCACCAAGGTGGACCGCGTGCCGCGCGACAAGGTCGCCCAGCAGCTGCTCGCCGTCTCCGAGCTGGGGGAGTGGGCCGATGTGGTGCCCGTGAGCTCGGTCAAGGGCATCCAGGTCGACACGCTCACCGATGTGCTCGTGCGCCACCTGCCCGAAGGCCCCGACCTGTACCCGAACGGCGTCGTCACGGACGAGCCGGAGGACGTCAGGATCGCGGAGTTCGTGAGGGAGGCCGCACTCGAGGGCGTGCGCGAGGAGCTGCCGCACTCGATCGCGGTCGTCGTCGAGGAGTCCGTCGAGCCGGAGGGCGGTGGACCCCTCGAGATCCGCGCGCAGATCTTCGTCGAGCGCGACAGCCAGAAGGGCATCATCATCGGCAAGGGGGGATCGCGCCTCAAGGAGGTCGGCACCACCGCGAGGCGTGACATCGAGGCCCTGCTGGGGCGCAAGGTGTTCCTCGACCTGCACGTCAAGGTCGCGAAGGATTGGCAGCGCGACCCGAAGAAGCTCAACAGACTGGGCTTCTGAGCGGCGCGGCTCTTGTCGCGGGACCGCTGCACCGCTTGGATAGTGCCGGGTCCCCACTGCATAAGGAGCTCCTGCCATGTCCGACTCGTCCATGTTCACCGCCGCGCAGGCGTCAGATCCGAGCACGCCCCAGGCCGTCCTCGCCGACATTGCGCGCGACCGCCCCGACCTGCGTGCCGCGGTCGCCTCGAATCCCAGCGCCTATCCGGCGCTGATCGACTGGCTGGCCGGCCTGGGCGATCCTGCGATCGACGCGGCGATCGCAGGCCGCGGTGCGTCCGCCACGGCGCCGATGCCGCCCTCGCCTGCCGCTCCGGTCTACCAGCCCGCACAGCCCGAGTACGGGCAGCAGGGTCAGCCCATCCAGGCCGCCCCCGCGTGGGAGCCGCAGCAGCCCAAGAAGTCCGGACTGAGCACCGGCGCCATCGTCGGAATCGTGGTCGGCATCGTGGTCCTGCTCGGGCTGCTGATCGGCGGATTCTTCCTCGTGATGGGTCTGGTCAACTCGGTCGGGGGCAGCGACGGCTCGTACGGAGACGACGCCTACCTCGACGGCCTGTGGGACGACTGCGCGGCCGGTGACATGCAGGCCTGCGACGAGCTCTACGACGAGTCGCCGATCGGCTCCGAGTACGAGTCCTTCGGCGACACCTGCGGCGGCCGCAACCCCGACGGCGGCGAGTACTGCACGGATGTCTTCGGCTCCGGAACGGACGGCTCGACGACGACCGACGTGA
>JAUIBG010000107.1 GCA_030428165.1 Actinomycetes bacterium | reverse complement strand
GCCACGCTGCCTCCGCGTCGAGGATGTCCAGCAGGTCGAGCATCACCGGCGCGCTGGAGTCGCCGATCGCCTCGAGGACATCCAGGATCGCGAACGTCTTGCCGGCGCCCGCCGTCCCGGAGACCAGAACGATGTCGTGTCCCGGCACGCGCTCGCCGAGCCGGGCGCGCGGCACCGCCCACTCGGGGCGGCGGGGCAGCAGCGGCATGGGCATCGGCCTCCTGGCCGGGGGATCGGTCCTTCGCGGCGTCCGAGGAGCCCCTCTCCCGCCCCTGCGCGCGCTTGCGGCCACACTAGTCGACCGCCCGTCCGTGACTCTCGGGGAACTCCCAGGAAGCGCGAGTACAGTGAACTGGCCCGCAACGCGCGGGCCCAACGACGCGGAAGAGTGGATTCACTTGTCTCACACCATCAAGGCGCTCGCGGGCGCCAGCCTCCTCGCGCTGAGCCTGACCGCCTGCAGCACCGGCTCCGGCGGCGACATCTTCGGCGAGATCACCTGGACTGAGGACGAGGCCGGCGTGCCCGTGCTCGAGTTCGAGGCGCCGTTCTCGCTGCCCGAGTCCGATGCCCAGCTCGTCGCCGACGGCGAGGGCGCGGAGCTCGTCGAGGGCGACCTCATCACGCTCTCCTACGTCGCGCTCGACGGCGCCGACGGCGAGATCCTGTACTCGACCTACGACACGGACGCGCCCGAGTCCGTCGAGCTGTCCGAGGCGAACTTCGACCCGGTCCTGTACGACGTGCTGCTGGGAGCGCACGTCGGAGCGACGCTCGTCTACGCGCCGGTGAGCACGACCGACACGACGACCGAGGACAGCGCGCTCGAGACGTCGACCTCCGAGACCTACCTCATGGCGATCACGATCGACGCGACGCAGACCGTGCTGTCGCAGGCCGAGGGCACGGCGGTCGACCCCGTCGAGGGCCTGCCCGTCGTGACGCTGGGCGACGACGGCGCGCCGTCGGTCGACATCCCGGCCACCGACGCGCCCACCGAGCTCGTCTCCCAGGCGCTGATCGAGGGCGAGAGCGACGTGGTCGTCGAGCTCGACGACACCATCACCGTGCACTACACCGGCTGGCTCTGGGACGGCGCCACCGAGTTCGACTCGTCGTGGGACAGCGCCCCGGTCTCGTTCCAGCTCTCCGAGGGCTACCTGATCGACGGCTGGACGCAGGGGCTCGTGGGCTACCCCGTGGGCAGCCAGGTGTTGCTCGTGGTCCCGTCCGACCTGGGCTACGGCGACGAGGACTCCGGCACCATCCCCGGCGGCTCGACGCTGGTGTTCGTCGTGGACATCCTCGCGGCCGCCTAGGCGTCGCACATCGCAGCGAAGGACCCCGGGGTGGAAGCCTCGGGGTCCTTCTGCGTCTGGGGTGCGAGCCTCGAGGTTCGCGCGAAGGGCGGGCCGCTAGACCCAGCTGGGCATCCACATGTGGGCCTGCCAGTACTGGAACGGGATGGGCCACCCGATCCAGATCGGGGCGAAGAACGCGGCGACGATCAGCACGACGGCCACGGCGAGCCCCACGATGACCCAGCCATGCGGCCGCCATCGCGTGCCGGGCCCGCGCTCCAGGGCCAGCCAGGCGAGCGCCCACACCGCGGTGAGCGTCACCCACGGCGCCATCGCTACCGAGTAGAACGTGAAGATTGTGCGGTAGTAGTACGGCCACCACGGCACCCATCCTGCGAGCACGCCGAGCGCGACGGTGAGCGCGAGCATGTCTCGGTGCCGCACGATCCGGTACAGCGCGAAGAGCAGCGCGGCGGCGCCGAACCACCAGATCAGCGGGTGGCCGATCGCGTGGATCGCGCTCACGCAGCGCTCGGCGCCGCAGGCGACGTCGGCATCCTCGTAGTGGAATGCCGTGGGGCGCAGCTGCAGGATCCATCCGAAGGGGTTGGACATGTAGTTGTGCTCGGACGTCAGGTTCGTGTGGAACGTCCACATCTGCGAGTGGTAGTGCATCAGCGCCCGCAGCGGCTCTGGCAGCCACTGCGCGCCGAGCGTCGGATGCATCGCCGCCCACTGACGCCCGTACGCGTCGTTGTGCGTGAACCACGACCACCACGTCGCGACGTACACGCCGAGCGTCACCACGACCGTGGTGATCGCTGCGGGCACCGCCCGCACCGCCGCCGACCAGAACCAGCGCTCGACGCCCGCGGAGCGCCTGTCGAGCACGTCGAACACGACGGACAGCACGAGGTAGGCGGCGGCGAAGTACAGGCCGGACCACTTCGTGGACGCGGCGATCGCGAACATCAGGATCGCGGCGAGCCGCCACCACCTCACTCCGGTCCGCGGCCCCCAGCCGGCCAGCTCCTCCGGCGCGGCCGCGAGCAGCCGCTGCCTCGTGACGTGGCGGTCGACGAGCAGCAGCGCGAAGCCAGCGACGACGAAGAAGGTCATGAAGCCGTCCAGCAGCGCCGTCCTCGACAGCACCAGGTGCGCGCCGTCGACTGCGAGGAAGACTCCGGCGATGCCGCCCCATAGCGTCGATGTGAACAGATGCCGCGCGGCGAGGGCGACGATGATCACGGTCGCGGTGCCGAACAGGGCGATCATCACGCGCCAGCCGAACGGCGTGGGACCGAAGAGCTCGATGCCGGCGGCGATCAGCATCTTGCCGACCATCGGGTGGACGATGAAGTCGCCGTCAGTGCTCAGCCCCGAGTAGTCGCCGTTCGCGAAGGCCTGGTTCTCGCCCGACCAGTCGCCCTCGTAGCCCAGTGTCGCGAGGGAGTAGGCGCCGCGCACGTAGAACACCTCGTCGAACACGAGGGTGGTGGGGTAGCTGAGCGACGCGAAGCGCAACAGGCCGGCGAGCGCGCCGACGCCGACGGCCATGAGCGCCACGCGCCACCGCCAGAGGGTCGCCGCAATCACACGGGAAGCCTAATCTCACGTGCCCCCGATTGTGGAAGAGTGGGCCGTATGGAGGGGAGCGTGATCGTCGCGGCCACGCCGATCGGCAATCTCGGCGACGCGTCGCCCAGGCTGCGCGAGGCTCTGGCCGCCGCTGACGTGGTCGCGGCGGAGGACACCAGGACGCTGCGTGCGCTCGCCGCACGGCTCGAGGTGGACCTCTCCGGCGTCGTCGTCGCGCTCCACGATCACAATGAGCGGGACGAGGCCGTGCGCCTCGCCTCCCGTGCAGCCGAGGGCGCGACGATCCTGCTCGTGTCCGATGCGGGCATGCCCACTGTGAGCGATCCCGGGTACCGCGTGGTCGCGGCCGCGATCGAGGCGGGTGTCGAGGTCTCGGTCATTCCCGGTCCCTCGGCGGTGCTCGCCGCGCTCGCGGTCTCCGGCCTCCCAACGGACCGATTCAGCTTCGAGGGGTTCGTACCCCGCAAGCCCGGCGCGCGCGACTCCATGCTCGAGGCGCTCGCCTCCGAGCAGCGCACGATGGTGTTCTTCGAGTCGCCGCACCGGATCGCGGCGTCGCTCGCGGCGATGGCTCACGCGTTCGGACCGGACCGTAGGGCGACCGTGTCGCGCGAGATCACTAAGCTCCACGAGGAGACGCTGCGCGGAACGCTCGCCCAGCTGGCCGAGCGCGCCCAGGCGGGAGTGAGGGGCGAGATCGTGGTGGTCGTGGCAGGCGCGGAGCCGGTCGAGCCGACGCTCGAGGACGCCGTCAGGTCCGCGCTCGCGGCCGCGGCCGACGGCGAGCGCCTCACCGAGGCGTGCGCCAGGATCGCGAGGGGCACGTCGCTGACGCGTCGGGAGATCTACGACGCCGTGCTGGCGGCTCAGTCCGACGATGACTAGCACCCACTCGGCTCGTCTGCGGCGCCCCATGGGACCCGTGGCCGTCGCCGCCGGGCTCGCGGTCGCCATCGGCCTCCTCGCCGCCGCAGGCGTGAGCGTCGCGATCGCGCGAGGAGAGATCGCCGCGTCCCCCACGCCGTCCGACACTCCCGCCTCCTCTCCCGGCCCGTCCACCATCGGCCCCGTCACCGCGGGCAGCGCGGCGCAGTCCCCCGAGCCGGACACGGCGGTCTCGGTCGTGCCCGACCCGCCCATCGACGACGTCGAGTCGACGTGGGTCGTCGTGAACAAGTCCCGGCCGCTCGAACCGCTGCAGTGGGTGCCGCCCGACCTCGTCGCGCTGACCTCCCTCCCGGGCGGCTCGAGTGAGCGGATGCGTGCCGAGGCCGCCTCCGCACTGGTCGCCATGCACGCCGCCGCGGCCGATGCCGGGGTGCCCTTCGCCGTCACGAGCGCCTACCGCTCGTACGACGAGCAGGTGTCGCTGCATGCGGGGTACGTCGCCGCACGCGGCAGGGCGAGCGCCGAGCGCTTCTCCGCCAGGGCGGGCTACTCCGAGCACCAGCTCGGGCTGGCGGTCGACGTCTACGCCAGCGCCGCCTGCGAGCTCAAGCCGTGCTTCGCCGACGAGCCGGCCGGGCAATGGGTCGCGGAGCACGCCCACGAGTTCGGCTTCATCGTGCGCTACCCGCTGGGCTACTACGACACCGTGGGCTACATCTACGAGCCCTGGCACCTGCGGTACCTCGGCCCCGAGCTCGCCGCAGAGTTCCAGGACTCGGACGCGGCGACGCTCGAGGAGTACTTCGGCCTGCCGGGAGCGCCCGACTACCCCTGACCCGCTTCCCACGGGGGAAGTGGTGACTTCTGAACGCGTGCGCGGCGTGTCGCGGCCTGAAGTGGTGAGTTCTGGGCGCGACCCTTGGGACAACGACCGCGCGCCGGGTCCTGCCCACGGCTCACTACGATGGGAGCCATGTCTCGCATCCTCTCCGCGGTCGCATGGCCGTACGCGAACGGTCCTCGCCACATCGGCCACGTCGCCGGCTTCGGAGTCCCCTCTGACGTGTTCAGTCGCTACATGCGCATGGCCGGTCACGACGTCCTGATGGTCTCCGGCACCGACGAGCACGGCACCCCGATCCTCGTGCAGGCCGAGCAGGAGGGCGTCAGCCCCCAGGAGCTCGCCGACCGCTACAACTCGGTGATCGTCGATGACCTCGTCGCGCTGGGCCTCACCTACGACCTCTTCACGCGCACCACCGCGGGCAACCACTACAAGGTCGCCCAGGAGCTGTTCGTGGCCTGCCACGACAACGGCTACATGATCAAGCAGACGTCCCGCGGCGCGATCTCCCCGTCGACGGGCCGCACCCTCCCCGACCGCTACATCGAGGGCACGTGCCCCATCTGCGGCGCAGGCGGCGCGCGCGGCGACCAGTGCGACACCTGCGGCAACCAGCTCGACGCCGAGGAGCTCATCAACCCGGTCAGCCGCATCAACGGCGAGACCCCCGAGTTCATCGAGACGGAGCACTTCTTCCTCGACCTGCCCGCGCTCGTAGAAGCGCTGCGCACGTGGCTCGACGCCCGCGAGGGATGGCGGCCCAACGTGCTGAAGTTCTCCCAGAACCTGCTCGACGAGGTGCGCCCGCGCGCGATGACGCGCGACATCGACTGGGGCATCCCGGTGCCGCTCGAGGGCTGGCGCGACAACCCCAACAAGCGCCTCTACGTGTGGTTCGACGCCGTCATCGGCTACCTCAGCGCCTCGATCGAGTGGGCGCGCCGGTCGGGCGACGACGACGCGTGGCGCCAGTGGTGGAACGACCCCGAGGCGCTGTCCTACTACTTCATGGGCAAGGACAACATCACCTTCCACTCGCAGATCTGGCCCGGCGAGCTGCTGGCGGCGAACGGCCAGGGCACGAAGGGCGGCGAGCTGAGCCAGTTCGGCGACCTGCAGCTCCCGACCGAGGTGGTCTCGAGCGAGTACCTCACGATGGAGTCGGCGAAGTTCTCGTCCTCGCGCGGCCACGTCATCTACGTCCGTGACATGCTCGAGCGCTACCAGCCGGACGCGCTGCGGTACTTCATCGCGGTCGCGGGCCCCGAGAGCGCCGACAGCGACTTCACCTGGTCCGAGTTCAAGCGCCGCACCAACGACGAGCTGGTCGCGGGCTGGGGCAACCTCGTCAACCGCGTGGCGAACCTGCTCCACAAGAACCTCGGCGCGATCCCCGAGCTCGCCGAGCTCACCGCGGCCGACCAGGCGGCGCTCGACGCCTCGCTCGCCGGCTTCGACACCGTCGGCGGACTGATCGGCGCGCATCGCCAGCGCGCCGCCGTCTCCGAGGCGATGAGGATCGTCGGCGAGGCGAACAAGTACCTCGCCGACCACGAGCCCTGGAAGCTCAAGAAGACCGACCCCGCCAGGATGGCGACCGTGCTCGGCGTAGCCGCGCAGCTCGTCTCGGACGCGAACACGATGCTCGCGCCGTTCCTGCCCCACTCGGCGCAGGCCGTGCACGAGGCGCTGGGAGGCACCGGGGTCTTCGCGCCGATGCCGCAGCGGGTCGAGGTGGACGACCTCGACACCCCGGGGCGCAGCTACCCGACCATCCAGGGCGACTACTCGGCGATGGTAGGCACGTGGCGACGCCGCGACGTGGTGCCCGGCACCGAGGTCCCCGCGCCCAGCCCGATCTTCGTGAAGCTCGACGACGCGATCGTCGAGCAGGAGCTCGAGCGGATGGGCCTGGCCTAGGTGTCGGGAGGCGACGGCACCGGTCCGCGACCGCGTGCCTGGGCTGAGGCTCCCGAGCCGCTGCCGGTCCCCATCGTCGACAACCACTGCCATCTCGACTTCCCGGCGGGAGACCGTCCGTTCGAGTGGCGCGCGCGCCTCGACGAGGCCGAGTCGGTCGGCGTCTCCAGGGTCGTGAACATCGGCTGCGACCTCCCGTCCGCCCGCTGGACCGCGCAGGAGGCGGTCACCGACCCGCGCGTGCTGGGAGGCGTCGCACTTCACCCCAATGACGCGGCCGAGCTGGCCGCGGCCGGCGAGTACGAGGAGGCGTTCGCCGAGATCGCCGGCCTCGCGGCCGGCGAGCGCATCCGGGTCGTCGGCGAGACGGGGCTCGACACGTTCCGCACGGGCCCCGAGGGCCACGACGCACAGGTGCGAGCTTTCCGCGACCACATCGCGCTCGCCAAGGAGCTGGGCAAGCCCCTGAGCATCCACGACCGCGACGCCCACGCGCAGGTGCTCGAGGTGCTCGACGCCGACGGCGCGCCGGACACGGTCGTGCTGCACTGCTTCTCCGGGGATGCCGACTTCGCCAGGGCCTGCCTCGACCGCGGCTTCCTGCTGAGTTTCGCCGGCACTGTGACGTTCAAGAACGCCGCCCACCTGCGCGAGGCGCTCGCGATCACGCCTCTGGAGCGCCTGATGGTCGAGACCGACGCGCCTTTCCTCACCCCCCACCCGCACCGCGGCCTCAGCAACACTCCCGCGCAGGCGGCCACGACGATGCGCACCGTGGCCGACGTCCTCGAAGTCGGGCTTGAGGAGGCGTGCGAAGCGGTCGATAGGACGAGTGCCTGGGTGTATGGGCCCTGGTAGCCGGACGTGGCCCCGTGAGACCGTGGGTCTCGGTTGGCGCGGACCGTTATCAATATGAGATAAATGGGGGTCTGCCGGACACGGCAGCCCTGACGAGAGGACGCGAGTGAACCATCGACGAACCGTGGCACCCACCGGTGTTCGACGCGCTCGCCGGGCTCGCCAGGAGACCCGTCGCCGCACGACCGGAGCCTCGATCGCCGTCCTCGCATCCGTCGGCGTGATCACCGGATCCGTCGCCGCAGTGGCCTCGGACGGCGGCGTCGCCGCGACCTTCGCCTCGGCCTCCACGAACGTCGAGTCCGTCACCGTCGCCGCCATCACGGCCCCGGAGGCCGAGATCGTCACGACCACGACCTCCGAGGAGGTCGTCCTCGAGCACGGCACTGTCGAGCAGTCGGACCCGTCCGAGTTCAAGGGCACCGAGACGGTCGTCACCGAGGGCTCCGACGGCGTCGCGCTCGTCAGCAAGATCGTCACGATGGTCGACGGCAAGGCGTCCACCGACGACCCGTCGGTCACCGTCGTCCTCGACGAGCCCGTCGATCAGGTGGTCGCCGTCGGCACGCTGACGGTCCCGACGGTGACGAGCAACCCGACCGGCAACCGCGCGATCGGCGCCGAGCTCGCGGCGAGCATGTACGGCTGGTCCGGCGGCGAGTGGCAGTGCCTCGACGCGCTGTGGACCCGCGAGTCGGGCTGGAATGCCGCCGCCCACAACTCGTCCTCGGGTGCGCACGGCATCCCGCAGGCGCTTCCCGGCAGCAAGATGGCCTCGGCCGGCGCGGACTGGTACTCCAACCCCGCGACCCAGATCAAGTGGGGCCTGGGCTACATCAAGAACCGCTACGGATCCCCGTGCGCCGCATGGGGCCACTCCGAGACCGTCGGCTGGTACTAGCGTGACGGGCCTCCTCGGGCCCTCCGAGATCCGTGCGCTGTCCGAGCGCCTCGACGTGGTCCCCACCAAGCGCTGGGGTCAGAACTTCATGGTCGACGCCGGCACGGTCACCCGCATCGCCGGCCTCGCCGGCCTCAGCCCCGATGACCGTGTCGTCGAAGTCGGCCCCGGGCTGGGCTCGCTCACGCTGGCGCTGCTCGCGACCGGCGCGCGCGTCAC
>JAUIBG010000106.1 GCA_030428165.1 Actinomycetes bacterium | reverse complement strand
GTGCCTGCCTCAAGCACTACGCCGCCAACAACCAGGAGGCGTTCCGCATGCGCCTCGACACGATCGTCGACGAGCGCACCCTGCGCGAGATCTACCTCACGGGCTTCGAGATCGCCGTGAAGGAGTCGAGCCCCTGGACCGTGATGTGCGCGTACAACCTCGTCAACGGCGAGCACGCCGACACCTCGAAGCGCCTGCTCACGGACATCCTCCGCGACGAGTGGGGCTTCGACGGCCTCGTGATGTCCGACTGGTTCGCGGTCTCCGACCGCATCGCCGGCATCGCCGCTGGACTCGATCTCGAGATGCCCGGCTCGTCCGGCTCCTGGGACGCGCGCATCGGCGCGGCGCTCGATGACGGCACGCTGAGCGAGGCGGACCTCGACACCGCAGTGCGCAACGTCGTCGAGATGGTGCTGCGCGCCAAGGCCGGTCGCGAGGCGCACACGACGCCGATGGACCACGACGCCCACCACGCGCTGGCCCGCGAGGCCGCAGCCGCGGGCACCGTCCTGCTCGCCAACGACGGCACGCTGCCGCTGGCTGCTCCCGCGTCGGTCGCGCTCATCGGCTCGTTCGCCGAGGCGCCTCGCTACCAGGGCGCCGGCAGCTCGCAGGTGAACCCGACCAGGCTCACGACGGTGCGCGAGGCGCTCGCCGCCCGCCTGCCGCAGTCCCAGATCTCCTACGCGCCCGCCTACGACCCGAAGACGGGCGAGACCACCGAGGCGCTCATCGCCGAGGCCGTCGCGGCTGCCCAGGGCGCCGACGTCGCGATCGTCATGGTGGGACTGCCCAGCGCGTACGAGTCCGAGGGCTTCGACCGCCCCCACATGAACCTCCCCGGCGGTCATGACGCGGTCGTCGCGGCGGTCGCCGCGACGGGCACCCCGGTCGTCGCCACGCTCAGCAACGGCTCGCCCGTGGCCCTGCCGTGGGCGGGCGACGTCGCCGCGATCCTCGAGGGCTACCTGGGCGGCCAGGCCGGCGGCGAGGCGCTGGTGGACGTGCTGGTCGGCGACGCCGAGCCCGGCGGACGCCTCGCCGAGAGCTTCCCCGTGGCCGCATCGGATCTCCCGTCCCACGCGAACTTCGCGAGCCACCCGACGCTGCTCGAGTACCGCGAGGGACCGTTCGTGGGCTACCGCTTCCACGACACCTTCGACGTCGCACCCGCCTACGCGTTCGGGCACGGGCTGAGCTACACCTCGTTCGAGCTGGGCGAGGCCTTCGTCGCCGGCGAGGGCACGGCGCTGACCGTGAGCGTGCCGGTGGCCAACACCGGAGCCCGCTCAGGCTCGACCGTCGTGCAGGTCTACGTCGCCGACCTCGAGTCGTCCGTCATGCGCCCGGCGCAGGAGCTCAAGGGCTACCGCAAGGTCGCGCTCGGCGCAGGCGAGTCGACGGTCCTCGAGATCGAGCTGGACGACCGCTCGTTCGCCGTCTACGACGTGGCCGATGCGGCGTGGAAGGTCGAGGCCGGCGCGTACGAGATCCGCGTGGGCACCAGCTCGCGCGAGATCACGTCGACCGTCGCGGTGGACATCGCGTCCACCGATGTCGTGACGCCGGCCCTGAAGACGGCCGCGCCGCTCGCGGACGATGACGAGTACCGCGCCCTGCTGGGCCGCGAGCTGCCCTCGCCCGCACCCATCGAGCCCTTCCGCTACGACTCGGTGCTCGCGGACCTCGACACGACGGAGGCGGGCCGGGTCGTGAAGCAGCGCCTGACCTCGGGCATGAGCGGAGCGCTCGACTCGTCGAACGCCACCGAGGAGATGCAGCGCATGATGGAGGCGATGATGAAGGAGTTCCCGCTCCGCGCCATGGTCTACTCCAGCGAGGGTCAGATGACCTTCGACGATCTCGACGCGATCCTCGACCAGCTGAACTCCTAGGAGCACACGCGACAAGGGCGGCCCTTCAACGGGGCCGCCCTCCTCGCGTGTCAGACCATCGACCCCAGTGGCTCGGCGATCGTCAGCTCCGCAACGGTGGCCTCCCGCACCTCGTCGATCGTGAAGTCGGGGTTGATCTCCGTGAGCACGAGCCCGTCGGGGGTGACCTCGATGACGCCCATCTCCGTGATGATGAGGTCGACGCACTCGACTGCGGTCAGCGGCAGGGTGCACTCGGCCAGGATCTTGGGGCGCCCCTTGTTGGTGTGCTCCATCGCGACGATGACCTTCTTCGCGCCGACGACGAGGTCCATCGCCCCGCCCATGCCAGGCAGCATCTTGCCTGGAATGATCCAGTTCGCGAGATTGCCCTTCGCGTCCACCTCGAGGGCGCCCAGCACGGTGGCGTCGATGTGGCCGCCGCGGATGAGTCCGAACGACGTGGCCGAGTCGATGAAGGCGCCGCCGGGGATCGCCGAGGCCGGCTTGCCACCGGCGTCGACGACGTAGCGCGCGGAGAAGGTGATCGACGCGGGGCCGGCGCCGACGATGCCGTTCTCCGCCTCCAGCACCACGCTGACGCCGACGGGCAGGTACTTCGGGACCTCCGTGGGCAGGCCGATGCCGAGGTTCACGACGTCGCCGTCCTTCAGCTCGCGCGCCACGCGGCCGGCGATGAGGGTGCGGATCTCCTGCTTGTCCATGGTGGTGGGCATCACCAGTCGCCTCCCTTGACGATGTGGTCCACGAGGATTCCCGGAGTGTGGACGTCCTCCGGAGGGATCGAGCCGAGCGGCACGATCATGTCCGCCTCGGCGATCACGACATCGGCCGCCATCGCCATCACCGGCTGAAAGGTCCTGGTGTCGCCGCGGTACCAGATGTTGCCGAACGGATCGACCTTGTAGCCGCTCAGCAGCGCGACGTCGGCCCGCAATGGCTTCTCGAGGAGGAACTCCCTGCCGTCGACCTCGACCACCTGCTTGCCCTCGGCGACGATCGTGCCGATGCCGGTGGGGGTCAGCACCCCGCCAAGGCCGGTGCCGCCCGAGCGGATCCTCTCGGCGAAGGTGCCCTGGGGGACGAGCTCGACCTCGAGCTCCTCGGCGTTCATCTGCCTGCCCACCTCGGGATTGAGGCCCACGTGCGAGGCGATCAGCTTGCGCAGCCGGTGCTGCTCGACGAGCTTGCCGACCCCGAAGCCAGGGACCGCGCCGTCGTTGCAGATCAGCGTCAGGTCAGTCGTGCCCGCCTCGAGCAGCGCGTCGATGAGCACGTGCGCATTGCCGCAGCCCATGAACCCGCCGATCATGACGGTCATGCCGTCCTCGATCTTCGCGACAGCGTCCTCGAGGTCCAGCATCTTGTCCCTGGCCATCAGCCCACCTCCTTGTGGATTGCACCTCTTGTCCCATTGTCATCACCGATACTTCCGGGTCCGAACAAGGGTGCATAGTCCTAGGCGCGGTGAAATCACGCACTATTTCCGAGGGTTCGGAGAAGTGCGGCCACGCGGGGGCGCGGAGAGGGTGTCTCGGGTGATCCGAGGCTGGGTAGAGGGCCCTGCCGGGCCCGCCGACCTACTCCCCGCGCGCGTGCAGCAGGTCGTGGTTGACGACGATCTCCTCGCGGCCTGGACCCACGCCGATCGCGCTGATGCGGCAGTTGGAGACCTTCTCGAGTGCCATCACGTAGTCCTGCGCGGTCTGCGGGAGGTCGGAGAACTCGCGGGCGCCCGTGATGTCCTCGCTCCAGCCGGGGAGGTACTCGTACACAGGGGTGGCCGCGGCGAAGTCGGCCTGGTCGATCGGCAGCTCCTGGTGGCGCACGCCGTTCACGTCGTAGGCCACGCACACCGGGATCTCCTCGAGGCCGGTGAGGACGTCGAGCTTGGTGAGCACGATGTCGGTGAGGCCGTTGACGCGCGTCGCGAAACGGGTGACGACCGCGTCGTACCACCCGCATCGGCGCGGACGGCCGGTGGTGGTGCCGAACTCGTGGCCCACGTCGCGCAGGTGCTCGCCGAACTCGTCGAAGAGCTCGGTGGGCATCGGCCCCTCGCCCACCCTGGTGGTGTAGGCCTTGGCGACGCCGATGACCGAGTCGATGCGCGCGGGGCCCACGCCGGAGCCGGTGCAGGCGCCGCCGGCGGTCGCGTTCGACGAGGTGACGAAGGGGTAGGTGCCGTGGTCGACGTCGAGCATCGTGGCCTGGCCGCCCTCGAAGAGGACGGTCTCGCCGCGGTCGAGCGCCTGGTTGAGCACCAGGGACGTGTCGGTGACCATGGGCGCGAGGCGGTCGCGGTAGCCGAGCAGCTCGTCCGCGACCTCGTCCACCGTGATAGCGCGGCGGTTGTAGACCTTCACGAGCAGGTGGTTCTTCTGCTCGAGCGCGCCCTCGATCTTGTCGTGCAGGAGCTGCTCGTTGTAGAGGTCGCCGATGCGCAGGCCCACGCGGTTGATCTTGTCCGCGTACGCCGGGCCGATGCCGCGGCCGGTGGTACCGATCTTGCGCTTGCCGAGGAAGCGCTCGGTGACGTTGTCGAGGGTGCGCGCGTAGGGCGCGATGATGTGCGCCGCGCTGCTCACCAGCAGGGCCGACGGGTCGACGCCGCGCTCGATCAGGCCGTCGATCTCCTGGAACAGGACGTTGAGGTCGATGACGACGCCGTTGCCGATCACCGGCGTCACGCCGGGGGTCAGAATGCCGGACGGCAGCAGGTGCAGGGCGAACTTCTGGTCGCCGATGACGACCGTGTGGCCGGCGTTGTTGCCGCCGTTGAACTTGACGACATAGTCGACCCTGGAACCCAGGACGTCCGTCGCCTTGCCTTTTCCTTCGTCGCCCCACTGGGCTCCGACGAGAACTACTGCGGGCACGATGGCCCTCCTCTCACACGCCGGTTCCTCATTCTTCCATCCTCTGGGCCTATGCGTGAATGGACGCACCCGAACGGGGGATATCCCGCATCGGCTCCGCACGCCCGAGGCCACGGCCATCCCCCGCCGCCGCGCCAGCGCACGAGATCGACAGTCGCCCGCTCTGGCACGCGGGAGTCGCGATGCGAGTGTCGATGTCGTGCGCCCGAGTGGGGCGCGACCGGGAGCCGATGCGCGCTGCCGCCCTGACGTGCGCGGACCCAATCCCCGTCCCGATTGTCCGATTGGCGGTCGCAATAGCCCCGAACCGGACACGCCCTGGGTCCGCTTCCGCCGGTCGGTGCGGCGGCACGCACCGAGAGTGGGGCGAGGACGGAGCCGATGCCGGGGCCGGGTTCAGCGCGCAGCGGAGCCGAAGCCGGGGCTGGGCCGCCTGGGACCGGGGCTGGGCCGCCTGGGAGCAGGACTGGGCCGGCGGCACCGGGCCCAGCAACGCACGAGGGCCCCCGGCGAACCGGGGGCCCTCGGTGTCAGTTCCGAAGAAGCAGAACTAGATCTTGCGACCAGCCGAGCCGAGCTGCTGGGCGGCCTCGACGACGCGCGCGGCCATGCCGGCCTCGGCCAGCTTGCCCCAGGCGCGGGGGTCGTAGGTCTTCTTGTTGCCCCACTCGCCGTCGACCTTGAGGACGCCGTCGTAGTTCTTCATCATGTGGTCGACGACCGGACGCGTGTACGCGTACTGGGTGTCGGTGTCGATGTTCATCTTGATGACGCCGTGGCTGACCGCGGTGGCGATCTCCTCGGCGGTCGAGCCCGAGCCGCCGTGGAAGACGAGGTCGAAGGGCTTGTCCTTGCCGAACTTCTCGGCGGCGGCCGACTGGATGTCGCCGAGGATCTCCGGGCGCAGCTTCACCGCACCGGGCTTGTAGGCGCCGTGCACGTTGCCGAAGGTCATGGCCGTCAGGTAGCGGCCCTTCTCGCCCAGGCCCAGGCGCTCGAGGGTGGCGATGCCGTCCTCGGGGGTGGAGTAGAGCTTGTCGTTGACCTCGGCCGAGTGGCCGTCCTCCTCGCCGCCGACGACGCCGATCTCGATCTCGAGGATCGTGTCCGCCGCTGCCGACATCGCGAGCAGCTCCTCGGCGATCTGGAGGTTCTCCTCCATCGGCACGGACGAGCCGTCCCACATGTGCGAGTTGAAGATGCGCTCGCCGCCCTCCTTGGCGCGCACGGCCTCGATCTCGAGGATGGGCTTCAGCCACGAGTCCAGGTACTGCTTGTGGCAGTGGTCGGTGTGCAGGGCGATGGTGACGCCGTACTGCTCCGCCACGACGCGGGCGTAGGCCGCGAGCGCCAGCGAGCCGACGACCGGGTCCTTGATCATGCCGGCGCCGGAGGCGTACTGGCCACCGCCGACGGAGACCTGGATGATGCCGTCGGACTCGGCCTCGGCGAAGCCCTGGATGGCGGCGGTGATGGTGGACGACGAGGTGATGTTCACCGCGGGGAAGGCGTAGCCGCCGGCCTTGGCGGCGTCCAGCATCGCGGCGTAAGTCTCGGAATTGGCGATTGCCATGCGAATCTCCTGATCTGTCGAGAGGGCAGGCTCGCCCTCGGAAAGGCGCGCGCACGTGACGGGCGCTACCGCGGCCATTCTGTCACTATCCGGCACGACCTGTCAGGCCGGTGGTCCCGCACGCGCGCCACGATCCGGAGCCGTGGCCGGTGAGGGTCGCGCTAGGAGCCCGCCTCCCGCTCGCGACGCGCGAGCAGGGCACGCTCGGCCGGGTTCGAGGTGAGGGCGGAGGCACGCGCCCAGGCGGCCCTGGCATCCGCGCGGCGTCCCGTCCGCAGGAGCAGGTCGGCGCGCACGGCGTGCCAGAGGTAGTAGCCCCCGAAGGAGTCCAAGCCCTCCACTGCCGCGAGCGCCCCGACAGGATCGCCGGCCTCGGCGATGGCCACCGCGCGGTTGAGGCGGGTCGTGTCCGACGGTGCCGCCCCGAGCAGCAGGTCGTAGTAGCGCACGATGCGCGCCCAGTTGGTCGCGGCGGACGACGGCGCGATCGCGTGCTCCGCCTCGATGAGCGCGCGCAGCGTCCAGGGACCGAGCCGACGAGACGACGTCGCGGCGCCCAGCGCGAGGAAGCCGCGCCTGATCGCGGAGCGGTCCCACACGTCCCTGTCCTGCTCCCCGAGCGGCACCAGCGCACCGTCCGGCCCGATCCTCGCGTCGTGCCGCGATCGCTGGAACAGCTCGAGCGCGAGCAGGCCGCCCAGCTCCGGCTCATCGGGCAGCGCATCGGCGGCGATCGCGGTGAGCTCGATCGCGGCGTCGGCGAGGACCACGCGCGTCGCCTCGGCGCCGTCGCCGGCGTGGGACAGGTAGCCCTCGTTGAAGATCAGCCCGAGGATGTCGCACAGCAGCGAGGCGCGCTCGCCGGGCTGCTCCGGCATCGCCAGCGGGATGCCGGCGTCGCGGATCTTGCGCTTGGCCCGCGACAGGCGCTGGCCCAGCACGGCCTCGTCGACGACGAAGGCCGCGGCGATCTCGCGGGTGGTGAGGCCTCCGGCCAGGCGCAGGGTCAGCGCGATCTGCGAGTCGCGGCTGAGCGCCGGGTGGCAGCACAGCAGGAGGAGCCGGATCCGCTCGTCCCCGGCCTCGTCGTCGTCGAGCGCCGCGCCGATGCCAGGGTCGCCCTCCGCACTCGAGCCGGCCTCGGCATCGGCCACGGCCGTGTCGAGCACCCTGGCGTCGCGGGCGAGACGGCGCCGCAGCGCGTCGTCGCGGCGCAGCCGGTCGATGCCCGCGTTGCGCGCGACCGTGTACAGCCAGGCGTCCGGCCGCTCCGGAACCTCCGCCGACCACGCGGAGGAGGCCCTGGCGAACGCCTCCTGCAGCGACTCCTCCGCCAGGTCGATGTCTCCCAGGCGCCGCACCAGGAGGGCCAGCAGCCGCGGGCCCTCCTGGCGGGTGACGCGATCGAGCGCGTCGTCGGGTGTCAGGACTCGGCCTCGCCGGGACCGGGGGTTGGCATGATCGCCCGCACCTCGACCGAGCCGCGGCTCATCGGGATCTTGGCGGCCCAGGCCAGGGCGTCGTCGAGGGTGTCGACGTCGATCACGTAGTAGCCACCGATGACCTCCTTGGTCTCGGCGAACGGGCCGTCGACGATCGACGAGGTGCCCTCGCTCAGCGTGACCGTCGTGGCGGTGTCGACGGGCATGAGGGCCTCGCCTCCACGCATGGCGCCGGAGTCGACGAGCTGCTGGCTGTAGTCCATCCAGCGGGCCATGTAGGCGTCGAACTCCTCAGTCCCCGGGGCGAAGTCGTCGACGTCGGGCTCGGAGGCGAGCAGAAGCAGGTACTGCATGGCGGTGTCCTCTCGTAGGTGCTCAGGTCCGTCCCGAGTCTCACCCCCATGACGCAGCGGCGCCACCTTTTCGACATCGGCGGCGTGAAGTTCTCGGAAAGCCGATCAGCCCTGGTGGCCCGCAGCGATGTCCCCGTGCTGCCGCACCCATGCGTGCATCGCGATCGCTGCGGCAGCGCCGGCGTTGATCGACCGCGTCGACCCGTACTGCGCGATGGCAAGCGTGGCGACTGCCGCCTCGCGCATCGGCTCGCTGAGGCCGACCGACTCCTGCCCGAACACCAGCACGCAGTCGCGGGGCAGCTCATAGGTCTCGAGCGGCACGGAGCCAGGCAGGTTGTCGATGCCGATCACCGGCAGCCCCGCGGCCGATGCCCACGCCGCCAGGTCGTCCACCGTCGGGTGATGGGAGACGTGCTGGTAGCGGTCCGTCACCATGGCGCCGCGGCGGTTCCAGCGGCGGTTGCCGACGATGTGGACCTCGCTCGCGAGGAACGCGTTGGCGGTGCGCACCACGGAGCCGATGTTGAAGTCGTGCTGCCAGTTCTCGATCGCCACATGGA
>JAUIBG010000105.1 GCA_030428165.1 Actinomycetes bacterium | reverse complement strand
GTTGCGGGGTCGTCCTCGCTGTAGGCGTTGCCGCCGATGTGGCTGCGTCGGTCGATGACCGTGACGCGGCGACCTGCCGCGGCCGCGCGCTCGGCGATGGTGAGGCCGAAGAAACCCGACCCGACGATGAGAAGATCCATGCTGGGCCTCAGCCTTCCTCCGGGGTCCACCCGGCGGTCGCGGCCGCGACGATCTCGTCGGTCATGACCTCGACCCGCTCCGCCATCGTCCTGAGGATCGAGGGCGCATCGTCCCGCAGATGCGCGACCAGGTCCATGACCTGTGCGGGCGCGTCGTCTTCGAGCATCACCTCGATGGGGCGCGAGAGCTCGCTCAATCCGAGCTGCTCGAAGAACAGACGCCCCTTGTCGACGTAGTAGAGCACGAGGGTCGGAACACGTGCGCACGTGGCCAGGATGGCGGAGTGGAGCCGGGACGCGACGAAGTAGCGGCAGCGACGGATGATCGCGGTGAGCTCCGCCGGCGAGAACCCGTCGTCATCGAGCACCCGCGCACGATCGGGGGTGCGCAGCCTCGAGATGATGTCGTGTGCGAGCGCATCGTCGCCCTCCGATTCCGCCATGTGCATCGGAAAGAACACCACGCGGGCATCGGACTCGGCCATGATCCGATCGACGAGCGCGACGAGGTGGTCGCGATACCGCACGTACTCGGCGGTGTCCTCGGCGGGACCCCGCATCGCGAACGGCAGCCATCCGCCGCGCCGATAGTGGAACCAGCGGCGCACGCCGATGCCGACGAGGTCGTCGAGGAATCCGGGTGGCGCCTCGAGCGCGGCGTGGACGCGCTGTTCGAGCTCTGCAGTCCATTCGCCGACCGGCGCGAGGACGGCGGGATCGTACGATGCGGTGACGGGGACCCGGACCCCCCACGCCGTGAGCTTGCCGGCCGACTCGGCGTCGCGGACGACGAACCCGCGTGTCCGATTCACCGTGTAGGCGATGATCCGACGACTGCTGGCGGCCGATGTGGGCCCGATGCCCTGGAACGCGCCGAAGATGTCCCGGTTCACGAGCGAGAGCCCCGTGATCTTCAGCGCCCAGTAGATCAGTCCGAGCCGGTTGGTGTAGTCCTTCAGGATCTCCCCGCCGCCCCACAGGACGACGTCCGCGGTACGGGCGTGGCGCAGTAGGCGCACATAGTCCAGGGGATTGATGCTGTACGGAGACTGCGGAAGGAAGCGGATGCCGAACCATCGGGCATCCCGCTCGTCGAACTGCGAGAGCGCGT
This sequence comes from Actinomycetes bacterium, assembly GCA_030428165.1. GTDB lineage: Bacteria > Actinomycetota > Actinomycetes > Actinomycetales > Demequinaceae > Demequina. Next base: position 7,492 of record JAUIBG010000105.1, on the reverse strand, counting down.
GGATCGTGGCGTCCGGCCACCGTCGGCGGACGACCTCGACGAGCCCGGCGAGGATGGCACGGTCGCCGCGATTCTTCGGGGAGTCGCTGTTGAGGATCAGGACGCGCATCGGTCCTCCTTCGCGGGCGGTGGGTCTGGCTGAGGCAGATGGGGGTCGAGCAGGAACCGAGCGGTCTCCTCGGCGATCCGGGGCCAGTCGAACGCGGTCGCGGTGCGCCGCGCCGCCTGGCCCATGTTGTCGCGCCGTTCGGCGGACCACGACAGCGTCTCACGCAGCGCGACCGCGAGGGCGTGCGGATCCCCCGCCGGACACAGCACGGCGTCGGTGCCGGACTCGACCACCTCGCCTGCATTGCTCGCGTCGGTTGCGATGACCGTCCGCCCGTACGCGAGCGCCTCGAGCAGAGAGACCGGCAGTCCCTCCGCGTCGCCGTCCTCCGTGACGATGGACGGCAGCACGCACACGTCCGCGCGACGATAGAGCGCGTCCTTGTCCGCTCCGGATCGGTACCCCACGAAGTCGACGATGTCGTCGATCCCGAGTGCACGGGCGCGCGACTCCAGCTCGTCGCGGCGGGGGCCGTCGCCGGCGACCACGAGCGTCGCCCCCGGGAACTCCCCGCGGATGGTGGCGAAGGCGTCGAGGAGGTGGGCGACGCCCTTCTTCTCGGCCAGCCGACCCATGAACAGCACGACGCGTCGACCTGGGTAGAGCTCGTCCGCCTCGAACGCAGCACCCGCCGCCGCCGAGGCCAGGTCGACCCCCATGGGGATCACGGCCGAGCGGGCTTGCGCGCGCTCCCACCCGCGCGCGTCGAAGAACGGGCGCATGCGGGCGAGCGAGGTCCTGCTGACCGCCGTGAACCGCGTCGCCCGCTCGGTGACGCGGGCCACCAGGCGCCTGCCCCACCCTCCGAAGCGACCCCACACAGCGACGTCGGACGCATGTGTCGTGAAGACGAACGGGATGCCGGCGCGACGCGCCACCGGCGCAACGGTGATGGCCTGCGGCGTGAACCAGTGGGCGTAGACGATGTCTGGTCGCTCTCGCGCGACGACGCGGCGGACGGCGCGGTACTCCCCCCACAACAGCGCCGGAACCGCGAGCAGCTGCCATCGGTTGGCGCGGATGGCAGGCATGATCCCGCGACCGGCGAGCGACTCCCAGCGGCGAGGCCTCAAGTAGTGGAACCGCAGCTCGGTGAAGTCGTCGTGCACCCGGCGATCGATCGTCCGACTGCGCGCGTCGTGGGGCGCGAGGACGGTGAAGCGCCAGTGAGGACGCACTCGGCGCAGAGCCACGACCTGATCGAGCACGAATCGAGGGACCTGGTCGTCGGCGGCGGCAGGGAACGTCGAGGCGACGACGAGGATGTGGGGGCTGCCGCTCACTGCGCTTCGGTCCCGATCGGTGCGGGGCGACGGCGCCCACGCGCCAGCCAGGTGAGCAGGTAGAAGAGCACGTCGACCACGATGCTCCATAGGCGAAGCACGATCACGATGACGACCGCGATGGCCGGGGGCATGACGACGGCGAGCAGGAGGCCGAGTGTCGCCTCACGCACGCCGAGCCCCCCGGGCGCGAACACGGCCAGCATGCTGATCGCCGAGGCGAGGCTGGCGGAGCCGATGATGAAGGGAGCGTCGGAGATCGCGACATCCGGGTACGCGGAGAGCACAACGAGGTAGTAGCTCGCACCGGTGATGAGCGCGCCCGCGACGTACAGCCCGGCCGCCTCGAGCATGGCACCCCACTTCGGGAACAGCTCGTCGCCGGGCGCTTGACGACGCAGCACGCGGAACGCGAGTCGCAGCAGCCGATGGAACACCGGCGGTGTCAGCGCGATGATGCCGGCCACCAGGGCGGCGATCATCGTCCAGCGCAGCCATGGCACCACCTCGTCGGCGCGGGGATCGGCCAGCACGAGGGCGAGACCGACCACGAGCGTCGCGACGATCTGAAGCGCCCCCTCGAGGATGCCGCTGACGGCCAGGCGCGACCGCGGCACGCCGTGACGCCCCGCGAAGTAGACCTTTCCCAGGATCCAGGTCGCTGCACCCGGGATGTAGCGTCCCAGCCACGACTTCGCGTAGATGTACGTGAGCTCGGTGTAGTGGCCGCGGAGCCCGGTGGCACCGAGCCGGTGGAGCAGCCTCAGCCAGATGAACACGCCGAGGTAGCGGAACAGCAGGCTCAGCACGGTCGCGGCGATCAGCGGAGTCCAGCTGAGCTCGAGGCCGTCGAGGCTCGACCAGTCGATCGTGACGATGGCGATGACGAGGAACACGCCCAGCAACGCGTAGAAGACCACCGGAACCGCGATGTGAAGCCATCGGCGTCGGGGCGCGGCCGACTGCCCGGGAACGGTCATGAGGTCTCGCTTGCGGTCAGCGCGTCGCGCGCGAGGCCGCGTGCTCGAGGGCGCTGTCGTCGGCGATCGGTGCCTCGTTGTCGTCGGTGTCGAACCGCTGCGGCAGCGCGACCGGCATCGACGGGTGGTGGGTGGCGTCCGCCGACCCGACTCGATTCGGATCCAGGACCCGCTCAGGGGCGTACTGGATGAGCTTGATCCGCTCGAGCGAGTCCTCGAGGAGGGTGCGGTTCGTCTTGAGCAGGTCGGAGATGACCAGCAGCGCGACGGCCAGGAGGCTGCCGATGAGCAGCGCGCCGCCGAGAATCAAGGACTGGATGTGATCGCCCGCGTCGCCGATCCACGTCAGCACCAAGAATCGGACGAAGGGGATCATCGCCCCGATGAAGAGGATGACGGCGAGGGTCAGGAACACAGCGTGCGGCTTGAACATCACATAGCTGCGCATGATCGCCTGACCCGAGCGGGCCATGTGCTGGAAGATGTTCTTGAACAGCCGCGACTCGCGGGTCTTCGGGTTCGTCCTGATCGGCAGGCTCGCGATCCGCAGCCGCTTCTTGCCCGCCTGGATGATCGTCTCCATGCAATAGCTGAATTCGGTGACGACGTTCAGGCGGATGAGGCTCTCGCGGGAGTAGGCGCGGAACCCGCTGGCCGCGTCGGGAAGATCGGTCTCGGCCGCGAAGTTGACGACGCTCGACCCGATCCCCTGCATCATCTTCTTGAACCATGAGAAGTGCTCGATGGTCTTGGTCTGCCGGTCGCCGATCACGATGTCGGCCTCACCGGCGATGATCGGCTGCACGAGATCGGCGATCCGCTCCTGCGGGTACTGATTGTCGCCGTCGGTGTTGACCACGATGTCGGCGCCGTGCTGGAGCGCGTAGTCGACGCCGTCGCGGAACGAGCGGGCGAGACCCATGTTGCGCGTATGGAACACGAAGTGCTCGACACCGAGTCCTCGCGCCACCTCGACAGTGCGGTCGGTGGATCCGTCATCGACGATGAGGATGTGGATCTCGTCGATGCCGGGGATCTCGCGCGGGATCGACTCGAGCACGAGCGGCAGCGTCGCTTCCTCGTTCAGGCAGGGGACCTGAATGAACAGACGCATGTAAATCCTCTCGGAGGCCGGGGGTGTCGATGGTCCGTGGCGTGGCGCACGAGCCACAGGATTCTATCCCAGGACCGCGGGCGCTTCCTGGGTGCGCGCCGCACGCGCGGGAACCGGTCCGCGGATGAATCGCCACGACAGTACGAACGCCCACGCAGCGGCGGCCGCCGCGAGGCCGAGCACCGCGACCGAGCCGACCGTGCCGACCGGCGAGTACCGGAACCATCCGAGCCCGTCGTACACCGCGAAGTACTCGACCCCGACACCGAGCGCCGCCACGAATGCGAAGGAGATCAGCAGTATCGAACCCGCCGTGCGCCGCTCGGCCGGGGTCACGAGATTGCGCCAGCCGACGGCGCTCATCGTGAGGAAGCTCACGAGGAGAGGGAAGAAGTACCGACCCTGAAGCCCTCCGGTCAGTTGCGTACGCGAGTAGCCGAGCCACCGCTGCCACAGGAAGACGCCGATCACGGTCGCCGGCAGGGCCGCGATCGCGATCACCTTGCCACGGTCGGGCGACCGCCGGAAGGCGTACGCGACGATGACGACGAGTGTGACGACGGCGAGGATCTCGACGATGGCGACCGGGAGCGGGTGGGTGAGCCAGCCGAAGCGACCCCAGAAGCTGCCGGTGAGCCCGTGCCAGGCGCGATCGAGGAAGAACAGCGGGTCCGGCCCCGAGCCCTCGGGCCATGGCTGGGTCTCGCGCCCGAGCCCGTCGGGCTGGAGGTTGCCGTACAGAAGCAGATTGCGCAGCCACCACACCCCGCCCAGGAATGCCACGCCGCCGGCCGCCGCCATCCTGCCGATGCGCTGCCACAGCCCGAGCTCGCGCGGCCAGACCGCCAGCACCACCGCGACGAAGGGGATGAGTGGGACGGCTGTGCCCTTCGACAGCAACGCGAGCGCGAGGGCGACGCCGGTGCCGATCGGCGTCCACCATGATCGGTCCCCCGTCATCACGCGGATGCACAGCCAGAGGACGATCGACGAGAAGAGCACCGTCATCCCGTCGTTCGACACGGCACCGAGGATGTGCGCGAGCTGCGGCACCGCGAACAGCGCTGCGGCCGCGACGACGCCGGTCTTCGGTGATCGGGTGAAGCGGCGCACGCTGGCCCACATGAGCGCCGGCAGCGGGGCGGCGAAGACGAGCCCGGAGAGCCGGACGGCGAGCAGCGCCTGATCCGCCCTCACATCCATGAAGCCGATCGCGTTCAGCACCCCGGCGATGTACGCGTAGTAGAGCGGCGGATGCTGCGACATCTGGTCGACGCCGTCGTAGCCGGGCTTGGACTCCATCAGCTCAGCGAATGTCGACCGCTGGTCAGCGGGCAGGCTCGCTTCGCCCATCGCGGCGAGCGCGCCCGCGTTCAGCTGGGCCTGGCCGGGCTCGGGCCAGTCCCACCCGGTCGTGAGTCGGATGCCGCTGTTGAGATGCAGGACCTCGTCGGGCGCGTCGAACACCGGGGCGAGGACCGCCCACAGCGCAACGAGCGCCACGAAGGCGGCTGTCAGCGCGCCCACCGTCCATGCCTCCGCACGCGACACCGGCGGATGACGGTCGGTGGGGGCTGCGGTGGGCGGAGACGGCGGACTCGTCGTCGTTTCACTCACCGCATCATCCGTTCTCGTGATCGCCATCGGGCATGGCGCAACGGCGATGATATCTCACGCCCGCTCGACCGAATCCGTGTGCACGGTGCCCGCGAACGCGGCGTCCCACGCCTGGGGCGAGAACAGATCGGCCGCACGATAGTCCGCCGCCAGTTGCTTCCAGCGTCGCCGCAGCCGACGATGCAGGCGTCGACTCTCGACGTCGAGCCGGCGGTACTGCGCCCGGTCGCGCACGAACAGGTGCCGGACGCCCGAACCCGCCATCGTCACCATCGCGCTGTCGTAATCCGCCAGGCGCCACCAACGCGCCCGGCGCGCCGGAACCGCGACCTCCACGGAACCCGGTGCGGGCCGCCGCGGTCGGCGGAGCCATTGCGAGACCATCTGCCGCACCACGAGGACGGGCAGCGCCATCCCGCTCGGCTGGTCCGATTCATCGTCCGGCCAGTCGGGCGCGACTGAAGCGGGAATCAGTTCGGGCACCGGCCGGGTCTCGCCGAACTCAGCGGCGAGGGCGCGGGCCGCGGGCAGCGCCGACCGCAGGTCCCCGAAGAGGTGGTCGGGCCCGGACAGGACCGCCCGCAGTGCGCGGTGGCGCAACGCGACCGGGTAGTACTGCATGGCCATGAAGTGCTTCACGTCGACGCGGCGGCTGTGCGTCAGCAGCGACCCGCCGCGCGGCGCGCCGGAGTGCAGCAGGGCCGTGACGATGCGGTTGCGCGCATGGAAGTAGGCCTGCCAGTCGATCAGGTCATCCTTGCCGACCCAGGAGATGTGCCACAGGGCGACGCCGGGCAGCGAGATCGTCTGGATGCCGTGCTCACGCGCCCGCAGTGAGAACTCGGCATCGTCCCACTTGATGAACGCAGGCAGCGCGAGACCCGCGGCGCGCAACGCCGCGATCGGGATCAGGCACATCCACCACCCGTTGTAGTCGGCGTCAGTGCGCCTGTGCAGCAGCGGCTCGTCACGCAGGTCCACTGCCGCGAGGTCGAGCGGCATGCGCTCGGCGTCGCGCGCGTGCCACATGAACGGATGCTCCTCGACGACCTCGGCCCACGCGTACACCGTGGTGCGTGCGTGCAGATCCAGCATGTGCCCGCCGACGATCGTCGGATTCGCACAGTACGCGCCGAAGACGACGGCCCGTCGGATCGCCTCGGTCTCGACCTCGACATCATCGTCGAGGAGCAGGACGAACTCGGCTCTGTCTTCGGCGAGCGTATGCGCCATGGCCCGCGCGTAGCCGCCCGAGCCCCCGAGGTTGTCCTGGCGGACGACGACGAGGGTGTCTCCGAGCCGGTCAGCGGCCGGGCCGAATCCGGGTTCGTCGCTCACTGCGCGGTCGCCCTGGTCCACGACCCGCACGACGTCGAGGTACGGCGCGAGCGCGGGGTCGCCGCCGATGGCCGCGAGCGTGCGTACGCAGTAGTCGGGTTTGTTGAAGGTCGTGATCCCGATCGAGGCGAGCGGGGTGCGCAACGGCTGCTGCTCGGTGGTCCACGCTGCGTGCGTCACCACGAGCGCTGTACGCGCTGCGACATCGAACCACAGCCAGCCGCCCCGGGCATCGCCGAGGGCGATGTCGGCCGAGCAGACGCCGTCGACGACGTCGCGCTCGGCGACCAGAGTCGCGCGGCCGGCAGCATCCGACCGCCACACCCGGACCGTGGCGTCACCGTCCGCCGCGACAGTCAGGCGCACCGCCTCCAGCGAGGTCGCGTGCGCCCAATATGCCGCCGGGAAGGCGTTGAAGTAGGCGGCGAACGACACCACGGCGTCAGCGGCGATCGACACGGCGTTGCGACCGACGACCTCGGCGGCGCCGCTGTCGACGCGAAGGTAGAGCGGCAGCAGCCGATCGTCGTCGACGGGGAAGACAAGGGTGTGGAGATCGTGCGTCACTGGGTCAGACTGTGCGGTGATGGGAGGGACCACGCCAGTCTGCCATCTCCGGCCCAGACGCGGTCCGCTATCATCCTCGGGTACTCCCCCGGGGCGGATCGATCGATCGCGCACCCGTTGACTTCCAGAACGGCGGTGCCGGACACGATGAGATCCCGCGTCCTGATCATCACGGGCGATCGGATCGGCGCGCGCATGGCCGGCCCAGCGATCCGCGTGTGGAGCATGGCCGAGGAGATCTCGACCTCGTGCGATGTCCGAGTGGTGTCGTGGGCGAAGATCGAGCGGACCTCCGACGCATTCGAGCTGCATCACGTACGCGAGGCCGATGACACCGCCATGGCGGTGCATGAGCGGTGGGCCGACGTGATCATCGTGCAGGGGATGTCCTTCCGCATCTTCCCGAGCATCGCCGGCACCGACAAGATCGTCGTCGCCGACCTGTACGACCCGTTCCACCTCGAGCAGCTCGAGCAGAACAAGC
>JAUIBG010000104.1 GCA_030428165.1 Actinomycetes bacterium | reverse complement strand
TTCCAGCGGCGGTTGCCGACGATGTGGACCTCGGCGGAGAGGAACGCGTTGGCGGTGCGCACCACGGAGCCGATGTTGAAGTCGTGCTGCCAGTTCTCGATCGCCACATGGAAGGGGTGCCTGCGCGCGTCGAGGTCGGCGACGATTCTCTCGTGGCGCCAGTAGCGGTAGCGGTCGGCGACGTTGCGCCTGTCGCCCTGGGCGAGCAGCTCGGGGTCGTAGCGGTCGTCGGCTGGCCAGGCGTCCTCGCCGCCGGGCCAGGGGCCGACGCCGACGTCCGGATCCGTCACGCGAGCGTCACGCCGAGCGCCGCCGCGGCCTCGCGCGCCGTGTCACGGGCGTCGACGATCGAGGTGCCGGAGGCGACCGTCACGGCCACCCTGCGCCGCCCGTCCACCCTGGGCTTGCCGAACAGCCGCACGTCGACGGCGGGGTCAGCGAGCGCCTCGCCGACGCCGAGGAACTCGGGCACGCCGGATCCCTCGGCCAGCACCGCGCACGAGGCCGTCGGACCCAGCTGCCGCGCGTGCACCGGCAGCCCGAGGATCGCCCTGGCGTGCAGCGCGAACTCGCTCACGTCCTGCGACGCGAGCGTGACCAGCCCGGTGTCGTGCGGCCGGGGGGACACCTCGGAGAACAGCACCTCGTCGCCGCGGACGAACAGCTCGACGCCGAACACGCCCCAGCCGCCCAGCGACTCGGTGACCGCGCCGGCGATCCTCTGCGCCTCGGCGCGCGCCGCATCGGTCATGGGCTGCGGCTGCCAGGACTCGCGGTAGTCGCCGTCCTCCTGGACATGGCCGATGGGGTCGAGGAACAGCGTGCCGCCCGCGTGGCGCACGGTGAGCAGGGTGATCTCGTAGTCGAAGTCGACGAATCCCTCGACGATGACCCGGGCGCCAGCGGCCCTGGCACCCTCCATCGCGTACTCCCAGGAGGCGGCGGCTCCCGCAGGCTCGCGCACGACCGACTGGCCCTTGCCCGACGAGGACATCACGGGCTTCACGACGCACGGCGTGCCGAGCTCGCCCACCGCCGCCTCGAGTCCCTCGAGGGTGTCCACGAAGCGGTACGGCGACGTCGGAAGGCCCAGCTCCTCGGCGGCGAGCCGCCTGATGCCCTCGCGGTCCATGGTCAGCCTGGTGGCGCGCGCCGTCGGGACCACGGTGGTGCCCGCGGCCTCGACCTCGGCCAGCGCATCGGTCGCGATCGCCTCGATCTCGGGGATGACCAGGTGCGGCCGCTCGGCGGCGATCAGCGCCAGCAGCGCCTCGCGGTCGAGCATGTCGATCACGTGGGAGCGATGTGCCACCTGCATCGCGGGGGCGTCCGGGTAGCGGTCGGCCGCGATCACCTCGACGCCGAGGCGCTGCAGCTCGATCGCCACCTCCTTGCCGAGCTCCCCCGAGCCCAGCAGCAGGGCGCGGGTCGCGGTGTCCGTCAGAGGCGTGCCGATGCGGGTCATGCCCCCAGTGTCCCGCACTCCCTCAGCGAGTTCTCAGCACGGGCCGCGTAGCCTATGCGGGTGCCTCCCATCACGACCGTGCCCATGCTCCTGCCGAGCTGGATGGACCCCGACACCCTGATCAACGGACTGCTCGACCAGTTCGGGACGTGGGCCGTCGCCGGCATCGCGCTGATCGTCATCATCGAGACGGGCCTGCTCTTCCCGCTGCTGCCCGGCGACTCCCTGCTGTTCACGGTGGGCCTGTTCGTGGGCACCGGGGCGATCGACATGCCGCTGTGGCTGGTGTGCCTGATCCTGTTCCTCGCCGCTTTCGTCGGCGATCAGATGGGCTACGCGATCGGCCACTTCGCCGGCCCCAAGATCTTCGACCGGCCCAACTCGAAGATCTTCAACCAGCAGCAGATCGCGCGCACCCACGCGTTCTTCGAGCGCTACGGCGGCCGCGCGCTGATCCTGGGCCGCTTCGTGCCCTTCGTGCGCACCTACATCCCCGTCGCGGCGGGCATCGGCAAGATGCCGTACCGCCACTTCATCAGCTACAACGCCATCGGCGCGTTCGCCTGGGGCGTGGGCGTCACCCTGCTGGGCTACTGGCTGGGCGGCTTCGCGATCGTGCGCGACAACATCGAGGTCGCGCTGATCCTGATCGTCGCGGTGTCGCTGCTGCCGATCGCGATCGAGTGGTTCAACGCCCGCCGTCAGGCGAAGCGCACGCCGGAGTCGCCGGCCGCTCCCGCCGAGTAGCCGACCCGGCTAGAACGAGACGGTGGGCGCCTGGCGCGCCTCGGGGGTGTCAATCTCGAAGTAGTCGGCGCGCGAGAAGCCGAAGATGCTCGCGACGATGTTCGAGGGGAACACCTCGACCTTGGTGTTGAGGTCGCGCACATTGGCGTTGTAGAAGCGACGGCTCGCGGCGATGGTGTCCTCGGTGTTCGTCAGCTCGCGCTGCAGCTCGAGGAAGTTCTGGTTGGCCTTGAGGTCGGGGTACGCCTCCGCGACGGCGAACAGGCGGCCGAGCGCCTGGGTGAGGATGCCCTCCTGCTGCCCCTGCTCGGCGACGGACGAGCCCGGGGTCGCGGCGACGGTGCGCGCCTGCGTCACGGCCTCGAGGGTCTCGCGCTCGTGTGCGGCGTAGCCCTTGACGGTCTCGACCAGGTTGGGGATCAGGTCGTAGCGGCGCTGGAGCTGGACGTCGATCTGCTGCCACGCCTCCTGGACGAGGTTCCGCAGCCGGACCAGTCCGTTGTAGGCGCTGATCGCGTAGACCGCCACGATGACGACGAGCGCCACGATGACGAGCGTGAGGATGAGTGCAAGGTCCACAGTTGTCTCCCGAGATCGATCTCGTCCCAGCCTAGCGGGGAGGCCTGCACTCGCCGGGGGCCGCGCGCGTCACCGCGACGAGTCGTCGCCGCGCTGCTTCCAGTCCTCCACGCCGTCGCCGTCGGCGTCCACGCCGATGCCGGTATACCGTCCCGAGTTCAGCACGCCTCCCTGCGTGGCCCAGTCGGGGCCGCGCAGGTCCGCCTGCTCGCCGCGGCCGTAGCCCTTGTCCGTGAACTCGCGCACCAGGTGGGTGGGCAGCAGCCGGACGGCGCTCGTCACGATCGCGAGCCTGGCCGCGAGGTCGTCGACGCCTGAGCGTCCCTCGCTCCACAGGATCACCAGCCCGTTGTCGATCCGCAGGGCGTGGCCGTGGAGGTCGGTATGGACGAGCGTCGAGATGAACCGCGGGTGCAGCACCGCATGCGCAGTGCGGGGGTCGGAGGTGCGCACGCGGTAGGTGCGGTTGAAACCGGCGTGCTCGACGTTGACGTCCGTGCCGCCGATCGCGAGCGCGATCTTGTCGAAGGCGCCCTCCGGCACGATGTCGATGGTCGGCAGCCGCACGGGAATCTCCGCGAAGGTCGCCTGGTAGTTGAGCAGGCCGGTGACGTTGCCGTCGTTGTCCTTCTCGACGCACTGATGCGTGAGCGTGGTGCAGTGCACCCCGGAGAAGTCGCCGGTGAGGATGTCGCGGTGGCGGCGCTCCCTGCCCTGGCTGAACGGGAAGCCCCTGAGCCTGCCTGCGCTGCCGGAGTCGGCGGCCGTGTAGGTCCAGCCGTGCTGCTCGGCGAACTCGCGCAGCTCGCGGCCGTGGGCCCGCCCGCGCCAGTGGTCGGTCGCGAGCCAGCCGACGCCGATGAGCCCCAGCACCACTCCGAGCCAGAACGCGGTCGCGGACTCGAGGATGAGACCGACCACCGCGATCGCGCCGCCGACGCCCGCGAGGGCGCCGAGCACGCGCTGGGGCGACAGCCGTGCCATCGGCTAGTCGAGCCCGAGGTCCGCCAGCGAGAACAGGCTCAGGTACGGCAGCCCCTCCGCCTCGATCTTCTCGCGCGCTCCGGTGTCGCGGTCGACGATCACGGCGACGGCCGCGACCTCCGCGCCTGCCTCGCGCAGCGCCTCCACGGCGGTCAGCACGGATCCGCCGGTCGTCGAGGTGTCCTCCACAGCGACGACCCTGCGGCCGGCGACGTCCGGCCCCTCGATGCGGCGCTGCAGGCCATGGGCCTTGGCCTCCTTGCGCACCACGAACGCGTCGAGGTCGAGTCCCCGGGACGCGGCGGCGTGCATGAGGGCGGTGGCCACCGGGTCGGCGCCCAGGGTGAGACCGCCGACCGCGTCGATGTCGGCGGGGCCGAAGCCCGCGACCTCGAGGTGGTCCAGCAGGAGGTGTCCGACGAGAGGTGCGGCGCGGTGGTGCAGCGTCACCCTGCGCAGGTCGACGTAGTAGTCGGCCCCGCGGCCCGAGGCCAGGGTGATGCGCCCGCGCACGACGGCGAGCTCCAGGATCAGGTCGCGCAGCTGCTCGCGGGGGGTGCCGGTCGTCATGGCTCCAGACTAGCGATCGGACTCGGCCAGCCCCCGCCGGCCCGACAGCGCCCTGCGGCGCAGCGGTCCGGGCACGAGGCCGATCGCGACGGCGAGGGCGCGATAGCCCACCGACGGCACCACCACCACGTCGCGGCGTCGCACGCCCCTCAGCGCATCCGCCACCACTCGCTCGGCCTCGAGCCACGTGAAGGCCGGGTAGTCGTCGCGCATGTGGCGCAGCTCCTCGGAGTCGTGGAACGAGGTGCGCACGAAGCCGGGCATCACCACCGTCGCGGTCACCCCTGTCCCCCGCAGCTCCCCTGCCAGCGCCTGCGTGAAGTCCACGACCCAGCGCTTGTGCGCGGCGTAGGTGCTGTTGGCAAGGGTGGCCGCGATCGACGAGACGTTGAGGATCGCGCCGCGCCCGCGCGGCGTCATCGCCCTGGCGGCGGCGTGCGAGAGTCGGGCGACGGCGGTGACCATCACCGCGAGGGCGGCCTGCTCGTCCGCCCACTCCGACTCGGTGAAGCCCGTGCCCAGGCCGAAGCCGGCGTTGTTGACCAGCAGGCCCACCGGCGAGCGGTCGTCGGCGAGACGGGCGGCGACGCGCTCGAGGTCGCCCGGCTCGGCCAGGTCGGCGACGAGGATCTCCGCCTCGACGCCGGTGTCGGAGAGCTCCGCGGCCAGCTCCTCGAGGGCCTGCGCCGAGCGCGCGACCAGCACCACATCGTGGCCGCGTCCCGCCAGCTGGCGCGCGAACTCGCGACCCAGTCCCCTGCTCGCTCCTGTGATCAGTGCCCGGCCCATCCGACGAGTATGGACTGCAGGTAGCGTGTGCCCATGCGCTTCGCCACCTGGAACGTCAACTCCGTCAGGGCACGCGTGGACCGCGTCGTCGATTTCCTCGACCGCATGCAGGTGGACGTCCTCGCCATGCAGGAGATCAAGTGCAAGCCCGCGCAGTTCCCTGCCGAGGCCTTCGAGGCCGCCGGCTACGAGCTTGCCGTCCATGGCCTCAACCAGTGGAACGGGGTGGCCATCGCCTCCCGTGTGGGCCTGGCCGATGTGCGCACCCAGTTCCCCGGGCAGCCCGCCTTCGGCAAGCCGGGTCAGGAGGCGATCGTCGAGGCGCGCGCGATCGGCGCCACCGCCGGGGGCATCGACATCTGGAGCCTGTACGTGCCCAACGGGCGCGGGCTGGACGACCCGCACTACCGCTACAAGCTGGACTTCCTCGACCGACTGCGCACCGAGGCGGAGGGCTGGACCGACCGGCCGGTCGCCCTCGTGGGCGACTGGAACGTCGCGCCCACCGACGAGGACCTCTACCCCGGCGGCGAGGCGGAGGCTCCCACCCACGTCACCCCCGAGGTCCGCGAGGCCTTCGCCGCATTCGAGGGCGCGGGATACACCGAGCTGTCGCGCCGCTTCATCCCCGAGCAGGCCTTCACCTACTGGGACTACAAGCAGCTGCGGTTCCCGCGCGGCGAGGGACTGAGGATCGACTTCGTGTACGCGTCGCAGGCGCTCGCCAGCATGGCCACCGGCGCGCTGATCGACCGCGAGGAGCGCAAGGGCAAGGGTGCGTCCGACCACGCGCCCGTGATCGTGGACCTCAAGGACGCCGCGTGAGCGACTTCACGCCGCCGTCGGCGCCGTCCATGCCCGATCCTCCCGCCCCGGCGCAGGCGCCTGCGGGGCGTGGCTCGACGTCGCGCGGCCGATCGGTGGCAGCGGCGGCCGAGCCCGGACGCGACTGGAAGGTCACGCTCGTCGTCGGCTTCCTCGTCCTGGTCGGCGCCGTGATCGGCGCCGGCGTGATCTACGACGTGATGTCCGGTGTGGTGCGCGGTCCCTTCACTGCGGCATCTGCGGGAGAGACCGGGTCGATGCACCCGGCGGAGGTCATCGGCGGCATGTGCCTCGCGGCGATGCCGTCGGGCGACGAGGTCGACAGCGTCGAGGTCGTCGACTGCGACGAGCCTCACGAGGCGGTCGTAGTCGCACGTGTCTCGTACGTCGACGACGAGTTCCCTGGAGAGGCCGAGCTGGCCGATCGCGCCCAGGAGCGCTGCGCGGCGGAGGCCGCCGAGGCCGGAGCCGAGGCGTGGACGGCATGGGTGCCGACGCGCGACACGTGGGAGAGGGACGACACGGCGATCGCCTGCGTCGTCGAGGAGTGATCACGCTCAGCCCCGCGGGACCCCCCGGCCTGCGGGACTGAGCGAGAAGACTGTGGAGCCCCGAAACCGCCGGGATGGTGCGGACCCGATTAACGCTGCGGCGCCGATGGCAAACGCCGCAGTGACCGTGGGGAGACGAACTCCCGCCGGACCCGAGGTCTCCACATACGCTGGCGACAGGGCCCCACGATGGCGTTGTCTCGTCCGCTGACCACCGTGCGGCCACACTCGCCGCATATCAAGGCATCCGGGTTCCCCCCGCTTGCCCTTCCTCAAGCCTTCCAGCCGGTCCCTCCCCAGTAAACTCCCATTTGTTCTAGTCTTTTCCTCAGAAACGGTCGTCTGGTTCTCAGATCGGACCGCTCCATGACGGACTGAGAGGCGGGCTCCCCGTGCACACCATCGCGCTGGTCGAAGACCATGCGCTGGTCGCGCTCGGGTTCCAGAACCTCATCACCAGCCAGGACGATCTGACCTACGTGGGCGGCGTCGTGACGGTGAAGGACCTGCCCGCCCTTGGCAAGGTCGACCTCGTGGTGCTGGACCTCAGGCTCGGCGACGGCACCAGGCCGGCCGAGAACATCGCGGCGATCCACGACATGGGCGCGCACGTCCTCATCTACACCTCCGGCGAGAACCGTGCGCTGGTGCAGGAGGCGGCCAAGGCGGGAGCGCTCGGCCTGGTGCGGAAGTCCGCCGAGCCCCAGGTGCTGCTCGACGCCATCCGGCAGGCCGCCACGGGCGGCGACGTCTTCGGCACGGACTGGGCCGCGGCGATCGACACGGACTCGGGACTGGCCGATGCCGGCCTCACCGTCCGCGAGCGCGAGGTCCTCGCGGGCTACGCCTCGGGCGAGACGGCAGCGTCGGTCGCCGAGTCGCTGGGCGTCGAGCGCGAGACGATCGCCTTCCACGTCACGAACATCAGGAAGAAGTACCAGAACGCGGGCCGCCCGGTGAAGTCGCGCATCGACCTCTACAAGCGGGCGACCGAGGACGGCCTCATCTAAGGTGACGTCGCCAGCGGACATGACGGCTCCGGCCTCCCAGCGCGTCGTGCGCGTGATGTTCTACGGCTGGGCCGCGATCGGCATCGTCTTCTCCGCCGCCAGCCTCTTCGCGCGAGGCGGCATCCTGGACTCGACGGACGCCGTCAACCCCGCCACGTGGATCGCGGGAGTGCTGCTGATCGGCGCCGGCCCGCTGGCGATGATCGCGCTGGCACGCTGGGGCACGATCGAGGCGCTGCGCGTGTTCGCCATCCTCTACGCGACCGTCTTCATCATCGTGCAGCTGGTGTGGCCGTTCTCGGCGATCGCCGGCGCCGAGCCGCACGTGCCGTTCATCGGCCCCCTGAACTCGATGCCGCTGGGCCTCATCGCGCTGTTCTACCGGCGCTGGCCCGTGATGCTGCTTCCGGTCATGCAGGGCGTGATCGTCGCGTTCTCGGGATGGTGGCTCGGCGCGCTGGACGGCGTCCACGCGATCCAGGACGGTCTCTGGGCGCTCGTGTTCACCGGCGCCGCCATGGCGCTCAGCGGCTCGGCCGCCGTGTCGGGACTCAGGCTCGACGACGCCCTGACCCAGCAGCGGGAGGCGGTGTCGCGCGCGCGGACGGCGAAGGCGCAGCGCGACGAGACCGCGCGGCTCGACGCGCTCATCCACGACGACGTGATGTCCGTGCTCGTGACGGCCCGCTCCGGCGCGGAGGTGAAGGAGCTTCCCGCCTATGCGGAGCATGCGCTGTCGGAGGTCTCCCAGCTCGCGAAGGACAGGGCGGTCGCCGGCGCCACGACCTCGATCGGGACGCTGACGGCGCGCCTGCGCGCCGGGATGAGACGCAGGCCGAACGGCAGCGTCTCGACCAGGATCGACTCATCCGCTCCCATCTCCAGCGCCGCCGCGAGCGCGATGACCGAGGCGGCGGCGGAGGCGATCCGGAACGCCGCCAAGCACGCCCCGGGGGCGGCGCTCGACGTGCGCTTCGAGTCGGATGCCGAGCGGGTTCGCCTGGTGCTGTCGGACGACGGACCTGGTTTCGACCCGAACACCGTCGGGCCCACGCACCTGGGCATCCGCACCAGCATCAAGCGCCGCATGGACCTGGTCGAGGGCGGTGCGGCGTCGATCGTCTCCTCGCCCGGCGCGGGCACCACCGTGACGCTCACGTGGAGCCGGCCGTGACCGCAGCGTCGGCCCCTGCCGCATCCACGCCCACCGTGGAGGCGCCGCGGCTGCTCG
>JAUIBG010000103.1 GCA_030428165.1 Actinomycetes bacterium | reverse complement strand
CCCCCAGAAGCCGATGAGCCGCAAGGAGCGCAAGGAGCTCAAGCGTCGCCAGCGGGCAGAGAAGAAGGCCAGGATCAAGGCCGAGCGCGAGCGCGCCCGCGCCGAGCGCGAGCGTCGCCGGGCCGCCTCCAAGGGCGGCGCTCCCGAGCACCCGGCGTGGTTCCACAACCTCCGCGCCAACCCCGAGGTCTCGATTGAGGCGGCGGGTCGTGGGCTCGTGGAGGTCACCGCATCGGTCCTGCCTGCTGAGCAGCGCGATGCGGCGTGGAGCCGGTTCACCGCCGTCAGCCCCGCCTTCGCCCAGTACCAGGCCACCGCTCAGCGCGTCATCCCTATCGTCAGGCTCGTGGCGCGCTGACGGAGTTTCGGTGTCGCACCGGCACACGCGAACGGGCCACCTCCCCAGGATGCGAGATCCCGGGAAGACGGCCCGCGTGCGGTGTTGCGCGCTAGTCCCGTCGCGGCAGCAAGGCCGAGATGACGAGCCAGGTGCCCATCACGATCAGGGCGCCGATGAAGACGACCTCCATGTCGATGTTCTGGCCGTTCAGCTCGATGACGGCGGCGCCGCCGATGGCCAGGACCAGCAGGCCCCACAGCAGGGTGGTGATCCTGGACCTCCAGCCCAGCTTCACGCGGGGTGCGGGGGCCGGACGCTGAGGTGCGGCCGGGACTGCGGCCTGCACAGGTGCCGGCGTGGTGCTCTGAGTGCTCATCGCGAGACCTCCTCGAGGATCACGGTCTGGTCGGTGCGGGTATAGGTGATGGTGACGGTGGGCCCGTCAGGGTCCGCGGTCATCTCCAGGAACGAGTCGCCGGTCACGTTGTCGAACGCAGCGCACGCGATCTGGCGGTCCTGGAAGTAGACGGCGGAGGTGCCGGTGCCAGCGGGCTCGAGCACCAGGTTGGTGCCCTCGGGGACCCGGACCACCGTCTCGTCCTCGTCGAGCACGAGCGTGCCCGCGGTGATGTCGATCTCCTCCGCGGTGGCGCCCACGCGGTCGTCGGCGCTCCAGGCCGAGATGTCGAAGCAGCCCACGTTCGAGCCGGCCTCGACGTCGTAGTCGTCGAAGACCACCTGCGGGTTGCCGGTGATCGTCGCGCCGAACAGGTGGAAGGTCTGGTCACCGTCCGAGAGGTCCTCGGCGATCTGCTCGGGAATCTGGCTCCAGCTGTAGTCCTTGTCGAAGACCGCCGCCATCGCCGGGTTGACGGCCACGATCAGGGCCAGCAGCACCGCTGCGGATCCGGCGACGAAGCCGATGAATCCCGTACGACGGCCCGACAGCCCGATGCCGATGACGAGCGCGCCGAACGCGAGCACGAACCCCGTCAGGTAGACGATGCCGGTGCGCACCTCGAACCAGTCCTGCCGGTCCGCGATGAGCGCGAACGCCCACAGCAGCAGTGGGACGGCCAGCGCGATGAGGTACCAGGCACGGCCGGGTCCCATGACGCGCGGCGTCTGCCGGACGGTGCGCGGAGCGGCGCCGGGAACGTCGACGGTGCCTGGCATGGCGGCGTACTGCCGCGGCTCGGGCTGGGGTCGCGGCGCGGGGGCGACCGCAATGGGCGCCTGGTTGACCGCGGGGACGCTCGGCTGCGCGGGCGCTGCCGGAGTCGCCTGTGCTGGAGTTGCCTGTGCCGGAGCCGATGGCGGTGCCGGCGGCGGGGTCTGAGCCATCGCGGTGGTCGCGCCGGCGACGGCGACCGCGGTGCCGGCGGCGGCCGGGGCGGTGGCGGTGGCGTTGCTCGGCGGCGCGGCGGGCGGGGGAGTCGCGGGTGTCGCGGCCATGCCGAACTTGTCGCGGTCCTGGCGATTGCGCCCGATCACGACTACGAGCGTGGCGACGACAGCGACGATCGCGATCATGCCCAGCGCGATGAGCCAGCCGTTCGGGCCGCTGCCGCCGTCCCAGGCGTCCCAGCGGCCGATCGACATCCACGGCCCGTTGAACAGCGACGTCAGACCGAGCAGGCCGAAGATCGCGACGCCGATCAGCGCTCCGGCGTTGATGACGCCGCGCCCGAAGTTCTGGACGATGATGTTGCCCTTGCGGTCCGGCAGCAGCGCCCACCCAAGGGCGTACACCAGGAAGCCCAGCCCGCTGCTGACCAGCGTGAGCAGGACGTACAGGATGCGTGCGGGGACGCGGGGCATCTGGACCTTGTCGCCCAGGCCCTCGACGACTCCGCCGAGCAGACCGTGGTCGCCACGGTAGATCTGCCATCCTCTGATGGCGGTGAAGAACGGCGCCTCCTGCGGCGCCTGCGGTTGCTGGGTCACAGCTCCTCCTCGTCTAGCGATGACTCCAGTCTCCTTTTCACAGCGCCTGGTCCTCCATCGGGTATCACCCTGATTCGTCCCTGAGATCCGGCCTGAGCAGGGGTGTCCCGTGCCACGATGGGCGCATGGCAGCCACCGAGCGGATCGCACGGCCGCTGCGCCGTGAGGAGGCGCCGCGGCAGGTCTGGCGCGGCCTCCTGGGCGGCGCGATGCTGCTCGTCGCCTCCCTGTGGCTGCTCGCCCGCGAGGGCGTCAACGTGCCCGAGTGGGTCGTGCCCGCCATCCTGTTCGCCATCGGCACTGTGATGGTCTGGAGCCCGCTCGAGGCCGCCGTCGAGGAGGATGCGAGGCGCCCCCGGGTGTCCGGCATGTTCGGCGCCTCGAGCTGGGCGCGCGTCGCCGCCGGCATGGCGCTCGTCATCGGCACCGTGTGGTGGTTCCTCGCGTGGGAGTTCACCGACAACTTCATCGTCCGCGGCATCGTGTCGCCCGTCGTCGTCATCGCGGCAGGCGCCCTGGTGCTCGGCCCCTGGTGGCTGCGCCTCTTCAGGCAGGCGAGCGTCGAGCGACAGCAGCGCATCAGGGAGTTCGAGCGGGCCGAGATCGCCGCGCACCTGCACGACTCCGTGCTCCAGACCCTGACCCTGATCCGCACCAATGCCGCCAACCCGACCATGGTCGCGGCCCTGGCCCGCGCCCAGGAGCGCGACCTGCGCGGCTACCTCTACGGTTCTGCTGGCGACGCGGCCACCTCGATGTCCGCGGCGCTGCGCCAGGCGGTCGCCGAGGTCGAGGACACGCGATCGGTCGTCATCGATGTGGTCGCCGTGGGCGACGCGCCCCTGGACGACTCGACGCGCGCGGCCGTCAAGGCGGCTCGTGAGGCCGCGATGAACGCGGCGAAGCACGCCCAGGCGCCCATCACCGTCTACTCGGAGGTGGGCGGCGGCCAGGCGACCATCTACGTGCGCGACGGCGGCCCCGGCTTCGACCCGGCCGCCGTGGGCTCGGACCGCCTGGGCATCCGCCGCTCGATCGTCGGCCGCATGGAGCGGCACGGCGGGACCGCGACGATAGCCTCCCAGGAGGGCGGCCGGACCGAGGTGACCATCCAGGCGCCGGTGCAGACGCCGGCCGATCCGGTTTCAGGAGGAGCACCATGACCATTCCCGTCGTGATCGTGGACGACCACGATGTCATCCGAGTGGGCGTGGCCCAGTCGCTCGAGGACGACATCGAGGTGATCGGCGAGGGCCGCGACGTCGAGTCCGCCATCGAGGTGATCCGCCGCGAGCGCCCCGACGTCGTCATCCTCGACGTGCACCTGCCCGGCGGCACCGGGGGCGGCGCGCTAGACGTGCTCGCCGGGATCCTCCACGGCGACCACCAGCCCAAGGTGCTGGCGCTGTCCGTGTCCGATGCGGCCGAGGACGTCGTCGCGGTGGTGCGGGCCGGTGCCCGCGGCTACGTCACCAAGTCGATCTCGGGGCCTGACCTGTCCGATGCGGTGCGCCGCGTCGCCGGCGGCGACGCCGTCTTCTCGCCCCGCCTCGCCGGGTTCGTGCTGGACGCGTTCAACGCCGCAGGGGGAGAGGTGGCGCAGGCCGACGAGGACCTCGACAAGCTCACCGCCAGGGAGCAGGAGGTGATGCGGCTGATCGCGCGCGGCTACACCTATCGCGAGGTCGGTCAGACGCTGTTCATCTCTGTGAAGACCGTCGAGACCCACGTGGGCAACGTGCTGCACAAGCTCCAGCTGTCGAACCGCCACGAGCTTGCCCACTGGGCGGCACAGCGCCGCATCGTCTAGCCGCTGGCGGCGAGAGGCGACGTCGGCGCCGCACCCGGCCCCGGCATCGGCTCCCGACTACCCCCTAGCGGTTCGGTCACGATCCTGTTACGATTGATCGTCCCCTTTGCGGGGTAACGGCGGTGCTGTTTGGTTGCAGCGTGAACCGCTCCCAATGACGCAATGCACCGTCCGTGCATACCCATGCGCAGTTGTTTCTGCGCCGATGACACGAAACCGCCGTGTCGAATCCTGCGCGCCCTCGCGCGCCCGCCGGAAGGCGGAGAAAGGCTGACCCATGTCTGCCCCCACGTTCCTCGAGCTCGGTGTGCCCGAGCGCCTCGCCTCGATGCTCTCCGCCGAGGGCAAGGACACCGCGTTCCCCGTCCAGGCCGCCACGCTTCCCGACTCGCTCGCCGGCCGCGACGTGCTGGGCCGCGGCCGCACCGGCTCCGGCAAGACCCTCGCGTTCTCGCTTCCCCTCGTGACCCGCCTGGGCGAGTCCGACGAGCGCACCGAGCCCTTCCACCCCCGCGCCCTGATCCTGGCCCCGACCCGCGAGCTCGCGAACCAGATCGACCTCGTCCTGCAGCCGCTCGCCCGCGCGTACCGGATGCGCACCGTCACCGTCTACGGCGGTGTCTCGCAGCGCTACCAGGTGAACAAGCTTGAGCGCGGCGCCGACATCGTCGTCGCCACCCCTGGCCGTCTTCAGGACCTCATGCGCCAGCGCAAGCTGAGCCTCGACTCGGTGCAGGTCACCGTCGTCGACGAGGCCGACCAGATGTCCGACATGGGCTTCCTGCCCGAGGTCACCGCGATCCTCCAGGCCACTCCCGAGGCCGGCCAGGTCCTGCTCTTCTCCGCGACCCTCGACAACGACGTGCAGCAGCTGGTGGACAAGTTCATGTCCAACCCGGTCAGCCACGGCGAGGACGAGCCCGCGCCCGTCAGCACCATGACGCACCACGTCTTCCACGTCCGCTCTGCGGGCGAGAAGAAGGAGGTCGTCGAGGCGCTCGCGTCGGGCGAGGGCAAGCGCATCCTCTTCACGCGCACCCGCTCGTACGCCGAGCAGCTGGCTCAGGACCTGACCGATGCCGGCATTCCCGCGCTCGACCTGCACGGCGACCTCTCGCAGAAGGCGCGTGAGCGCAACCTCAAGAAGTTCGCCGGCGAGCACCACCGCGTGCTGGTCGCGACCGACGTCGCCGCCCGCGGCGTGCACGTCGACGGCATCGAGCTGGTCGTCCACGTCGACGTCCCCGGCGAGGCCAAGGCGTACCTGCACCGCTCGGGCCGTACCGCCCGTGCCGGTGAGGACGGCGACGTCGTCACCATGGTGCTGCCGCGCCAGAAGAACCAGGCCGACCGCATCCTGCGCGAGGCCGACATCAACGTGCGTCCGGTCCGCGTGCACGCCGAGTCGCCCGAGGTGCTCGAGCTGCGCGGCGAGCCCGCGGAGCGTCGCGAGCCGGGCTTCCGTTCGTACGACCGCGAGGAGCGCTCCGGGGGCCGTGATGGTGGCCGCCGGGACCGCTTCGACCGTGACGACCGCCGTGGCGGCTACGGACGCGACCGTGACGACCGCCGCGGTGGCTACGACCGTCGCGACCGCGACGACCGCGGCTACGGCCGTGACGACCGTCGCGGTGGCTACGAGCGCCGTGAGTCCACGCCCGGCGTGGACGTCGAGTCCCTCGTTGCCCGCATCGAGGCCGCCGAGGCCCGCGCCGCCGAGGCCGAGAGCCGTGCGCGTGTCGCGGAGAAGCGTGCCGAGGCTGCCGAGTCCAACGCCTCCACCCAGCGTCGTGAGGGTGGCCAGCGCTACGGCCAGCGTCCGTCCGGCGACCGCCGCGAGTCCCGCGGCTACGACCGCGACTCGCGTGACGGCGCGCGCGGCAACCGCGACGACCGTCGCGGCGGCTACTCGCGCGACTCCCGCGACGGCGGCCGCGACACCCGCGGCGGCCGTGACGACCACCGCGGCGCCTCGCGCGGCTCGTTCTCCGGCCCCAAGGCCAAGGGCGGCAAGCGCGACGCCAACGGCAAGAAGATGCGCCACCGCTCCAAGTAGCGGCGCCCGGCGGCTTCGCTGAGCCGCCCGCATCCTCCGCGCGCTCCGAACACCTGGTGCGGGAATCCTTCGGGAAACCGCACGGGGAGTTCGGAGCGGGCCGCGGCTTCAGGCCCGCTGAAGCGACGCGATGAACGCCCCGACCTCACCCCGTGTGCCCAGGCGCACAAGTGTGACGTCGGGGCGTTCTGCTGCCAGGCGTGCGAACTCCGCGCTGTAGCGGCGGCGGAACTTCCCCGCGGAGCGCGCCGAGTACAGCAGGATCGACTCGCGCGACGCGAAGGCCTTGCCCCACGTCTCATAGCATCCGCTGCCCGGCCACACCTCCTCGCGGGACACGATCCGTCGCACGGTCCGGCGCAGCAGCTGCCACAGCGTGACGGGTGTGGGCAGGTCGACCCAGACGATCGCATCGGCCGCGTCCCAGGCGGGTGCCGCCCAGCCTGACCAGTTGCCGTCCATCACCCAGGCCTTCGACTCGGCCAGCGCGTGCGCGATGCGCTGCTCGGCCACGGCATCGGCCACCGGGACCCAGCCCGGCTCCATGAACATCCTGTCGAGGTCGAAGCGCGGGATCTCGAGCGCCGCCGCCAGCTCGCGCGCGAGGCGCGACTTGCCAGAGCCGGACGCCCCGACGACGCGCACCCGCGTCATCGGCCGCGCGGCGACTCCTGTCACGGTGCCTTCGCCACCCACGGGATCACCTTGGTGATGAAGGCCTCGGTGCCGGGGGTGTACGGCGGGTGGATCAGCGGGACGAGGTCCAGCCAGTAGGGCTTGGACATCATGCCGCGCTCGTACGAGAACGCCTCGAAGCTGTAGCGGCCGTGGCTGCTGCCCATCCCGGAGTCGCCGGTCCCTCCGAACGGGATGCCTGGCACGCCCATGTGCAGGATCGGCGCATTGAACGCGAGCGTCCCCGAATGTGTGCGCTCACGCCATGCGTCCTTGACTGCGCGGTCCTCAGAGAACACGTGCGCCGTGAGCGGTCGCGGCCGCGACCGCACGAACTCGATCGCCTCGGCGGCGCTCGCGACGTCCATGATGGGAAGGACGGGCCCGAAGATCTCCTCGGTCATCACCGGCGACTCGCGGTCCACCCGCGTCAGCACCGTCGGCTCGATGCGCAGCGTCTCCCTGTCGTGGCCGCCGCCCACCGCGATCGTGCCGTCGCCCAGGTAGCCCGTGATGCGGTCGAACGCCCGCTCGTCGACGATCCGGCCCAGGCTCTCGCTGTCGAGCGCCTTGCCGTAGAACTCCTCCGTCCAGGCGCCGATGTGGGCCGCCAGTTCGTCGGCGACGTCCGGCTCCGCCATGACGTAGTCGACGGCCACGCAGGTCTGGCCGGCATTGACGTAGCGCCCCCAGGCGATCCGGCGCGCGGCCTTCTCGAGGTCGACCGACCGGTCGACCCACGCCGGCGACTTGCCGCCGAGCTCGAGCGTGACGGGGGTGAGGTGCTCGGCCGCCGCCTTCGCGACGACGCGTCCCACCCGCGTCGAGCCGGTGAAGAAGATGTGGTCCCAGCGCTCGGCGAGCAGCGCCTCGGCGGTCTCGACGCCGCCGGTCACGACCGCGTAGGCGCGCTCGTCGAGGTAGCGGGGGAGGATCTCGGCCATCGCGCGCGAGGTCGCCGGCGCCATCTCCGAGGGCTTGATCACGGCGGGGCAGCCAGCCGCGATCGCGCCTACCAGCGGCGTGAGCGCGAGCATCAGCGGGTAGTTCCAGGGCGCCATGATCAGCGCGACGCCCTTGGGCGTGGGCTGCGTCCACGCGCGCGACGGGAGCGTCGCGAGCGGCACGCCTGCGTGGCGCGGGCGCATCCAGGAGCGCAGATGCCGGGCCGCGTACTCGGCCTCGTTCGCCACGTTGTCGATCTCGATGAACGCCGACTCCGCGTGGTGGCGGCCCAGGTCAGCGGCGAGCGCCTCGGACCAGGCACGCGACTCCTCGGTCATCGCGCGGCGCAGCGCCTCGAGCTGGCCCCTGCGCCACGCATAGTCCCGGGTGATCCCGTCGTCGAAGGTGGTCCGCAGCGTCGCGAGCGTCGAGTCCATGGGCGCTATCGTCACACGCCCACGGCCGATGCCCGAATAACCGCCACGCGCGCCTACAGTGGCGTGAGGCTCACCCCGGACAAGCGAAGGACTACCTGCGTGACGGCGATCAACCGCACCGTGCTCATGTCGGATGCGCGGCACTTCAGCTGCGACAGCGCGATCAACCCCTACTACGGTCCTGGCGCGGCCGATGTGGAGCGCGCGTCCCAGGAGCACGCCGCGATCCGCGGCGCGCTGATCGCCTCGGGTGTCGAGGTGGTGGTGACCGAGTCGCCCGAGGGCTCCCAGGACGGCGTGTACACGGCGAACTGGGCACTGGTGCGCGGCGACGATGCCGTGATGGCGCGACTGCCCGAGGTGCGCCGCGCCGAGGAGGACCACGCCGCGGCGGTGCTCGCCTCGCTCGGCAAGCGGATCCACCTGCTCCCCGCAGACCTGCGCTTCTCCGGTCAGGGCGACGCGCTCCCGGTGGGCGACCTGCTGCTGTGCGGCCAGGGCTACCGCTCGGACCCCGAGGCGCAGCAGACCGCGGCCGAGATCCTC
>JAUIBG010000102.1 GCA_030428165.1 Actinomycetes bacterium | reverse complement strand
GTCGCGATGATGTGGTCGAAGGCCGGTGCCCATTCGCTGCCTGGCGCGCTGTGGCGCGTCTACATGATCCGCGAGTGGGTGAAGCACGACGGCGCCGCCGTCGCGCGCTCGTACCACCACGGCGTCACCGCCGCTCATGTGCGCCACGCGATCGCCGGCGTCGAGGACCCGCCGGGACCGGATGAGGTGCGAGCCCTCGCGGACTCCGTGCTCTCCGGTGTGTTCGCGGGCGATCTGGCCGGCGCGCTCGACCGTGCCGGCGCGTTCTGCAGGGTGGTCGCGACGGGTGCGGCGTTCGAGGCAGAGACCGACGACGGCATCGCGGATGCCCGCGCTCACCAGACCGCGATGCGGGCGTCCCAACTCCTGCGGACCGGCGAGGATCTCGAGCGGTGCGCGCAGATGTGGCGCGAGGACCGTCTCGACTAACCGCCCCCCTTGGGGAAGTGGTGAGTTCTTGACGCGTCTACGGCGTGGCGCGCTCTGATGTGGTGAGTTCTTCGCGCACAGGTGCCCGCAGCCGTGCACGAGCCCGATGTCACGAACTCACCCCAACGCATTCCGACACGCCGCATCTGCGTCAACAACTCACCACTTCCGCTGGGGGGGGGGGAATCGTCGCTGGCACTCGCGCGTTAGAGTGGTCAGGGCGTCGGACCGTGGCAGCCCCGGGCTCCAAATTCAGCCGCTTCGAGCGGCCTTCGCGCCGACAGGCGCTCCCGGTCCGGCGTCCCTCATCCCCCTGACGACGGTCGCTAGTCGCGCAGCTTGTGACTCTCCACCGCCAGCACCACTGGCTTCTTCCCCCGCTCGATGCGGTGCACCACCAGCACGCCGCCAGCCGGCAGGAACGGGTTCTTGCGCGGAATCGCGCCGGTCGACCTGCGCCGCACCTTCGCCGCCCTGACCGCGTCCATCATCACGCCCAGCGTGGGCCGGTGGACGCACACCGCCTCGGGGCGTCCCAGGTGCAGCAGGTCCTCGAACGCCTCCCGCGTGGACTCGGGGTCCTCCGCGTGGGCCTCCTCGGTCAGCGCCTCGATCTCCCCGGTGGGAACCCCTGCGGCACGCGCGTACGGCGCGATCGTGTCGGCGCATCGGCGCGCGGGGGACGTCGAGACGTCGGTGATCCCGAAGGCCGCCAGCATCGGCACGAGCTGGCCGGCGCGCACCGTGCCGCCCTTGGTCAGCGGGCGGTCGCGGTCGGCGCCGTCCCAGGCCTTCCTGCGCATGGCGCGCGCGTGGCGCACGATCATCAGCGGGGTGGTCTGGAGCTCGTCGGCCTCGTACGCCGCGACGAGCGCGTCGAGCGGGTCCAGGTCGTGCAGCTTGGTGATGCGCTTGCGCGCCTGCTTCACGGTCAGCCACTTGGTGCGGTCGATCTCGCCGGCCGATGCGGGTGTGACCGAGGCGCGGGCGCGCACCGGCCCCGACTTGCGCGGCGCGACATGCGCGGCCCAGTACCGGACCTCCTTCTCGCGCCCCGAGACCATGTAGCGGACCGAAGGCAGGGGGCGACCGAGAGTGACCTGATAGCCGGTCTCCTCGGCGACCTCGCGCACGGCGCACTCGACGATCGTCTCGCCGGGGTCGAGCTTGCCCTTGGGCCACGACCAGTCGTCGTACTTGGGTCGGTGCACCGCGAGCACCTGCAGCTGGTCGTCCTTGATGCGCCAGACGAGGGCTCCGGCAGCGTGGATGACCCCGGATCGGGGCCGGGTCACTGCTGCTTCAGGCGCCGCTTGGGCTGCCGCTCGATGTACGTGGTCTGCATGTCGATGAGCGCGTTTCCGTCCTCGTCGACGCTGTGGCGGGTCCACGAGCCGTCGGGCTCGAGCTCCCAGGCGCTGGTCGTCGCCGCCATCGCCATGTCGATGTTCTCGAGCAGCAGGCCGCGCTGCTCCTCGTCCACCACGGAGATGAGCGCCTCGATGCGACGGTCCAGGTTGCGGTGCATGAGGTCGGCCGACCCGATGAAGACCTCGGGGTTGCCCCCGCCGCCGAAGGCGTAGATCCTCGAGTGCTCGAGGAACCGGCCCAGCACCGAGCGCACGCGGATGTTCTCGCTCAGGCCGGGGACTCCGGCGCGCACGGCGCAGATGCCGCGAACGACGAGGTCGATCTTCACGCCCGCGTCGCTCGCCCTGTACAGCGCGTCCGTCGTCGCCTCGTCCACGATCGAGTTGATCTTGAACTTGACCCAGGCCTCCTCGCCGGCACGGGCGCGCGCGGCCTCGGCCTCGATGCGCTCGACCAGGCCGGTGCGGATGCCGGTGGGCGCCACGAGCAGGCGCCTGAACTTGGCCTTGGGCGCGTAGCCCGACAGCTGGTTGAACAGCTTGGTGAGGTCGGAGCCCACCTCGTTGTCAGCGGTCAGCAGGCCGTAGTCCTCGTACAGGCGCGCGGTCTTGGGGTGGTAGTTGCCGGTGCCCACGTGCGAGTACCTGCGCAGCCCGTCGGTCTCCTGGCGCACGACCATGGAGAGCTTGCAGTGCGTCTTCAGGCCCAGCAGGCCGTACACGACGTGGACGCCCGCCTCCTCGAGCTTGCGCGCCCAGCCGATGTTCTGCTGCTCGTCGAAGCGGGCCTTGATCTCGACCAGCGCGAGCACCTGCTTGCCGTTGCGCGCCGCCTCGATCAGGGCGTCGACGATGGGCGAGTCGCCCGACGTGCGGTACAGCGTCTGCTTGATCGCCAGCACCTTCGGGTCGTTGGCAGCCTGCGCCAGGAACGCCTGCACCGACGTCGAGAACGAGTCGTAGGGGTGGTGGAGCAGGATGTCGTGGCGCTGGAGCGCATCGAAGACGTTCATCTCCGAGGCCGTCTCGACGGGCGCCAGGCGGTGGTGCGTGGTGGGGCGGAAGGCGGGGAACTGCAGCTCGTGGCGGTCCAGGTCCGCGATCACGTTGAGGCCGGTGAGGTCCAGCGGCGCTGGCAGGCGGAACACGTCGTCGTTCGTGATGCCCAGCTCTCGCACCAGCAGGCTCAGCACCTGGTGGGGCAGGTCGTCGGCCACCTCGAGGCGCACCGCGGGGCCGAACCGGCGTCGCAGCAGCTCCTTCTCCATCGCCTTCAGGAGGTTCTCGGCGTCGTCCTCCTCGACCTCCACGTCCTCGTTGCGCGTCACGCGGAACGTGTAGTGGGCGGTGACGTCCATGCCAGGGAACAGGTAGTCGAGGTGCGCCGCGATGACGTCCTCGATCGGCACGAAGAGCTCGACCGCGAGGTTGAGCGACAGGCCCGAGATGTAGGGGAACGGGTGCGCGGGGTCGACGGCGAGCGGGGTCAGCACCGGGAAGATCTCCGACCTGAACAGCTTCCGCAGACGCTCCTGCTCGCCCTCGGGCAGCTCGGACAGGTGCGCCAGCCTGATGCCCTCCTCGGCGAGCGCCGGGATCACCTGATCGG
This sequence comes from Actinomycetes bacterium, assembly GCA_030428165.1. Classification (GTDB taxonomy): domain Bacteria; phylum Actinomycetota; class Actinomycetes; order Actinomycetales; family Demequinaceae; genus Demequina. The sequence continues at coordinate 5,421 of JAUIBG010000102.1, read as the reverse complement.
TGAAGACGGCGGCGTGCCGGTCCATCAGCTGGTGGGCCCGCTCGGTGAGCAGCTCGACGATCTTGGTGGGGCTGTAGCCCGCCGCGCTCGGCACGGCGATGCCGGCGGTGATGCGGCGCTTGAGGCCGGCGACCCTGACCATGAAGAACTCGTCGAGGTTCGAGCCGAAGATCGCGAGGAAGCGGCAGCGCTCGAGCAGCGGCGTGGTGGGATCCTCGGCCAGCTCGAGCACGCGCTCGTTGAACGCGAGCCAGCTGAGCTCGCGATCGAGGAACCGGTCCCCGGGGAGGTCGGAGCCGTCGGTCGCGGTGGAGTTGTCGAGCGTGGTGACGCGACGTCCGCCGACGACCTGCTGCGAGATCGAGCTGACGGGGGAGACGGGGCGCGGCTGACCCGGCAGCGGGACCCCGACGACGGACTCGTCTGTACTGAGGCCCGCATAGCCCTCGGTGCTCAGCCGCTCGCTCGTCGAATAGCCCTCGAACTCGTTGTCGTCTGCCATGGGGCCATCGTGTCACGTGCGCGCGGGAGCGCGCGACGGGGGTCACGGACAATTCACTGGGACCCGCGCCGATGCGCGTGCCGGGTCGCGAAGCCGACGTTCCGTCGAACGCCGGCGGGCATGGGTGCCGTCGATACCCTGGGGCCTGCGAGCGCCACGTGGCGACGCCAGCGACTGCGGTGACGGGGAGACGACAGATGACCACCAACCAGCCGGACGACCCGTCGACCGGGACGGGTCCGACCCCGCCAGCTCCGCCGGCCGCCGCGCCGCCGATGCCCCCAGCGCCGCCCGTTCCGGCGTCGCCTGCGCCGATGCCACCGGCGCCCGACGCGTCCTACCCGCCCCCGGCCGGGCCCGCGGCGCCGAGCGGCGCCCCCGTCCCGCCTCTGCCGGGCACCCCGACCACGGACGACGGGCCCCCGCCCGGGCCCGTGCTCGGGATCATCGCCCTCGTGCTGGCCGTGCTCGCGGTGCCGCTGGCGTTCCTGGGCCTGTTCTCCTGGATCTCCTGGGGCTTCGGCCTCGCGGCGTTCGTCCTGGGCCTCGTCGCCCTGTTCCGCAAGGCGCGCGGCCAGGGTCTCGCGATCGCCGCGGTGATCGTCTCGGTGATCGCGTTCATCATCTCGATCGTCTCGCTGGTCGTCGCGGTCATCGGCCTCGCGAACGATCCCGACCCGATCTACACGACTGACTCGGCGCAGCCCACCGAGGAGGCCACCTCGGACCCGACCCCGGACGCGACGGCCACGTCGGAGCCCACGACGGCCCCGACATCGGCTCCCGTGGACGGCGACCTCGACTATGCGCAGGGCGAGGTGTGGGTCTACGACGCCGCCTGGTTCGAGGGTGACGACGCGACGGTATGGGACGGCACGGTGGACCAGGTGATCGAGGTCGCGCAGGACGAGTACTCGACGGACACCGGCCGCTGCTTCGTGGTGCTCGGGACCCTGACGCCCACGCGCCTGCCGGCGGGGGAGACGGTCTCGAACTGGCTCGACACTCCGTACGTCGAGCTGCTCGTCGACGGGCGGGTGCAGGACACCTACGGCTTCTGCGACGTCGCCGCGGTGGAGGCGGCCGGCTACGAGTGGCTGCTCGACGCCGAGGTGACCGTGGGCACGACATTCGCGTTCTACGAGATGATCACCGTCCCCGAGACGCTGACCTCGGACCCCGAGGCCGTGCTCGTGGGCAACGGCGAGACGTCGGTCACCGTCGACGCGACCCTGACGGACTTCTCCGGCTAGGCCGCCGTCCCGCGGCGGCGCCACGGCACTCGCTTGCGCCACTAATCCCCCAGGTGTAGAAATAGGGCATCGGGACCCCGGCCCATGGAGCCCCGCGGCGCCCGGGTGTTGACTGGGAGTCGACGACGTCGTCACGACTCGAAGGAGGCCCCACGTGCGGGCGATGATTCTCAAGGAGTTCCGGGAGCTGCGCCGGGACAGGCGGACGATGGCGATGCTCGTCATCATGCCGATCGTGCTGCTCACGATCTTCGGCTACGCCGCGAACTTCTCGGTCGACGAGATCTCCACTGCGGTGGTCGGCGACAGCGCGGATGCCGTCGAGTCCCAGCTGCCCGACCTGTTCGTCCCCCTCGACGCCGCGGACATCCCCGACGAGTCGCCCGAGGACCTCGTGCGCGACAACGTGGCCGATGTCGTGATCGACACGTCGACCACGCCCCCCACCGCCTACCTCGACGGCTCGAGCCTGTTCATGGCGCAGACCGCCGATGCGGCGCTGGGAAGGCTCGGACCCGACGCGATCACGATCGACATCCTCTTCAACCCCGACCTCGAGACCTCGGCGGTGATGGTGCCGGCCCTCATCGGCCTGATCCTGACCTTCATCGGCACGATCATCACCAGCATCGGCCTGGTGAAGGAGCGTCAGAACGGCACGATCGAGCAGCTCGCCGTGATGCCGCTGAAGCCCACCGACGTGATCATCGGCAAGATCGCGCCGTACTTCATCCTCGCCTCGCTCGACATGGTGATCATCACGCTGCTGGGGGTGTGGATCTTCGACGTGCCGTTCAACGGCTCCGTGTGGCTGTTCGCCGCCGGCGGCGCGATCTTCCTCTTCGTGGTGCTGGGGCTCGGCGTGCTGATCTCGACGGCCTCGCAGACGCAGGCGCAGGCGATCCAGCTGGCCATCATGATGCTGCTGCCGCAGGTGCTGCTGTCCGGCTTCATCTTCCCGCTCGAGTCGATGCCCGAGGCGATCGCCTGGATCGGGCGCGTGCTTCCGCTCACCTACTTCGTGCAGATCTCGCAGGGCATCATGCTGCGCGGTGCCGACTTCTCGTCGCTGTGGCTGCCCTTCGTCGTCCTGATCGGCATGGCGGTGGTGATCTTCACCGCAGCGGTGCTGCGGTTCCGCCGCGACCTCGCGCCCACGCGCCACTCGAAGAAGGCCGGGAAGTGAACGCCGTCGCACGCCTCGCGGATGTCACGGTCCGCTATGGCCACCACGTCGCACTGACGGGGGCGTCCCTCGAGGCGCTGCCTGGACAGGTCCGCGCCGTCGTGGGCGGCGACGGCGCAGGGAAGACCACCATGCTGCGCACCCTCGCCGGCGCCATCCGGCCGGACGAGGGTGAGGTCGAGACCGTGCCGCTCACGCGGCTGGGATTCATGCCGACCGCCGCTGGCGTCTGGCGCGACCTCACCGTCGACCAGAACATCGACTTCATCGCAGCCTCTCAGGGCATCGCGGGGACGACGCTCAAGGAGCGCCGCGCGCAGCTGCTCGAGGGCGCGGGCCTGACCGACGCGCGCGGCCGCCTCGCCGGCGCGCTGTCCGGCGGCATGCGCCAGAAGCTCGCCTTCTCCCTGGCGATGCTGCACCGGCCCGAGCTGGTGATCCTCGACGAGCCCTCCACCGGGGTGGACCCCGTCAGCCGCGTCGACCTGTGGCGCATGATCTCGCAGGCGGCCGCCGACGGCGCGGCCATCGTGATGTCGACGACGTACCTCGACGAGGCCGAGCGCGCCGCGCACGTCACGGTGCTCGACGCTGGCGAGCCGCTGCTCACGGGAACGCCGGCCGAGGTGCTCGCCTCGGTCCCGGGTCACGTCACGATCGACGACCAGCAGGGGGACAGGGGGCTGAGCTGGAGGCGTGGCCACCGGTATCACCACTGGCACCGCCACGACCCCGCGGCAGGCGTCCCGCGCGTGGCCGATATGGAGGACGCCGTCGTGGCGGCGTCGCTCGCGAAGGAGGTGGCCCGTGCCTAGCCTGCTCCGCGCCGACGGCGTGACGCGCACGTTCGGCTCCTTCACCGCGGTCGACGACGTCTCGCTCACGGTCGAGCCCGGCGAGGTCGTGGGCCTGCTGGGCGCCAACGGCGCGGGCAAGACGACGCTGATCCGGATGATCCTGGGCCTGCTGCCGCCCACGTCGGGAGACCTCGAGCTGTTCGGCGACGCGCCCAGCCGCGCGGGCCGCGCCCGCCTGGGCTACGTCCCGCAGGGCCTGGGGCTGTGGTCGTCGCTCACGGCGGTCGAGAATCTCGACTTCGTCGACGACACGTTCGGCTCCGGCACGAGCGAGCTGCCGCCCGAGCTGAAGCCCGTCGCGAACGAGTTGGTCGCCGACCTGGGCCTGGGCCATCAGCGTCAGCTGGCCTTCGCCGCCGCGCTGGGCCACGGGCCCGAGCTGCTGGTGCTCGACGAGCCCACGTCGGGCGTGGATCCGCTGTCGCGCTCGCGGCTGTGGGACCAGATCCACGACCACGCCGATGCGGGCGTGGGCGTCCTGGTGACCACGCATTACATGCAGGAGGCGCAGCAGTGCGACCGGTTGGTGCTGATGTCGCGCGGCCGCGCCGTCGCGGCCGGGACTGAGCGGGACATCATCGGCGACACGGTCGCCTACGAGGTCGACTCCCCGCACTGGCAGCGGACCTTCGACGTGCTGGGCTCCGCCGGAATGCTTGTGACGCTGTCGGGCACGCGCGTGCGCGTGGTGGACGGCTCGGGACGTGCCGTGGCCGCCGCGCTCGAGGGAGCGGGCGTCGAGCACACGGTGCACGAGGCCCACGCGACGCTCGAGGAGGCGATGACGGCACGCGAGCGGTAGGGCTCTAGGTGAGCGCCAGCGTGTAGAACCGCGACAGCGGATCCGGTCGATACTCCCCGAACGGCGGGCACTGCTCGAAGCCGAAGCGCTCGTAGAGCCTGTGCGCGGCGGCGAAGGGCGCATCGGCCCCGGTCTCGAGGCTGACACGTACATATGCGCGGCGCCGCGCCTCCTCCAACAGGTGCGCGAGCAGGGCGCTCGCGACGCCCGTGCCGCGCCGATGCGTCGCCGTGCGCATCGACTTGAGCTCGCCGTGCGTGGGGTCGAGCTCCTTGAGCGCGCCGATGCCCAGCAGCGCGCCAGCGTCGTCGCGCGCCGCCACGAACGTCACGGTCGCGGCCCGCAGCCCGGCGAGGTCGAGTGCGTGCATCGACTCGGGCGGCGAGGTCGACGCCATGTCGGCGAGGTGCTCCTCCAGCAGCGCCACGATGTCGGGCGTCGCTGGGTCCTCGGTTCGCACGTGCATGCGCCACTGTCTCACGGTCTCGGAACGAACCCGGGACCCCGATCATCCGCGTGGACGATTCCCTCACATTCCCGGTCGTGCCAGGGTGGAAGGAGTGGCGAAGGCGCCCCCACGCGCCCGCCGGAAGAGAAGGGCAGTGCTATGACGGCTCCCGTCATCGAGGTCGACCACCTCACCAAGACCTTCGGATCGCTCACGGCGGTCGACGACGTGTCGATGGAGGTGCATCCTGGCGAGGTCTTCGCGTTCCTCGGCCCGAACGGAGCCGGCAAGTCCACCACGATCCGCACGCTGATGGACTTCATCAGGCCCACCGATGGCGCGTGCCGCGTGCTCGGCCTCGACAGCCGCCGCG
>JAUIBG010000101.1 GCA_030428165.1 Actinomycetes bacterium | reverse complement strand
TCGACAGCGAGCGGGAGGAGGGGCAGGAGTTCGTCGCCGACGTGACGGTCTGGCTCGCACCCGGCGCGGGCTCGAGCGACAACTTCGAGTGGACGCTCGACTACGGCGCCCTGGGGGCGACGGTCCACGACATCCTCGGCGGCGTCCCGCACAGGCTGATCGAGACGGTGGCCGCCCGCATCGCCGATGCCGTGCTCGAGCACCCGCTCGCCCGCGAGGTCGAGGTGACGATCCACAAGCCGTCGGCACCCGTCCCGGTGCCGTTCGGCGACGTGGCGGTGCGCATCAAGCGCCGCTCGGCCGTGACGGCCTTCCTGGCGCTGGGCTCCAACATGGGGGAGAGCACGGCCATCATCGAGCAGGCGCTGCGCGCGCTCGACCAGGTCGATGGGATCCGGGTGCTCGTGACGTCGTCGCTGTACGCGTCCGCGCCCGAGGGCGGCCTCGACGAGCCCGACTACGTCAACGCCGTCGCGGAGATCTCCACGACCTTCACGCCCAAGGGCCTGCTGCGCGCGTGCCAGACCATCGAGCGGGAGCTGGGCCGCGACCGGACGGTGCACTCCAGGACGCTCGACATCGACATCGTCCACATCATCGGCGAGACGCTGGCGCGCGGCGCCCTCACGCTGCCGCACCCGCGTGCGCACACGCGCGCCTTCGTGATGATCCCGTGGGCGGAGATCGACCCCGACGCGTACGTGCCCGGCGTGGGACTGGTGCGCGACGTCGCTGCGTCGCTGCCGGCCGACAGCGTGCGGCGGATGGGATAGCCGCGTGGCCGCACTGACCTGGGCGCGACTCGCGCTGATCGCGGTGGGAGCCGGCGTCCTCGCGTGGACGCTGTCGTTCCTGCTGATCGGCATGGGCCACACGCCGCTCCCGGTGCCGTACACGGTGCCGGCCATCGCGGTGATCGCCGGTGCGACGTCGCTGGTATTCGGGTGGCAGGTGCGCGCGTACCTCAAGGGCGACAAGCCCGGACTGGACCCGCTGCGCGCGGCGCGCACGGCGGTCTTCGCGCAGGCGACGGCCTACTCGGGCGCGGTGCTGCTCGGGGTGTCGCTGGGCTTCGCCCTGGTGCTGCTGCCCGACTGGGGGCACGAGCCGCGCCGCGACGTGATCGTCACGGCGCTGATTGCCGCCCTGGGTTCCGCGCTGATGCTGGGCGCCGGCGTCCTCGCGGAGCGATGGTGCAGGCACGGCATGGACGACGACGACCCGGACCCGGAGGCCAGCCCGGCGTAGGGCTTCACCTGCCGCCCCGCACCCCCACCGCGCCCCACCGCGCCCCGCCCCGCACCCCCAGCCGACCGATCCTGCGGGTCCCCGCTGCGACACCCGGTGCGAAGCCGACATTCCGTGCGCCGGATCTGCATGCCGGTCTGCCGACCCGCAAATCGCGAAGAGTCTGGGACGGCCGGGAGCGCGGGGCGCCGGGGGTAGCGACCAGTCGGGTCCCACCTGGCAGACTTGCCGCATGGTCATGCCCGAACTCGACGGCGCCACGTGGACGATGGCGTCGCGCAAGCTCATCCCCGCCCGGTACATCTCCGCGGTGATCCTGTGGCTGATCATCGGAGCGGGAATCCTGGTGCTTAACCTCGCGGTCGCGGACTGGACCACATGGTTCTGGATCGCCTTCGCCGTCATCGTGTTCTGGACGCTGTGGACCCCCGCGCGCCTGGTCACTGCGCACGGGTGGGCCGAGCGCCAGGACGACCTCGTCATCCAGCGCGGCCGCATGTGGCGCTCCACCACGGTGGTGCCGTACGGCCGCATGCAGTACGTCGAGGTCGAGCAGGGCCCGATCCTGCGGATGTTCAGCCTGTCCAGGGTCAAGCTCCACACGGCCTCCCCGCAGACCGACGCCGTGATCAGCGGCGTGCCCAGCGCCGATGCTGAGAGGCTCCGCGACCGCCTCATGTCCCGCGGCGAGGCGCGGATGGCGGGCCTGTGAGCGAGTCCTCGGGTTCGGAGCCGATGCCGGGGCCGGGCCAGGCGCCTGCCTCACCGCCGCCTCCGCCGCCTCCACTCCCGCCGACCCCGCAGCCGCATCAGGGCGCGTCGGTCGACCTCGAGTACCGCGCCCCGCGCGAGTGGTCCAGGCTGCACGTCGTCTCGCCGATGGTGGGCGGCGCCGGTGTCGCCACCGCGATCTTCTCGATCTTCGCCTTCAACTTCCTGCCCGACTGGGCTCAGGGGCTGGACCCCGGCACCAACGAGATCGCCGACTTTCTCTTCGCGAACTTCCCGCTGCTCGGCCTGCTCGCGGCCATCGCCGGCATCATCCTGCTGGTGCTGGGATTCTCGTATCTGGGCTGGTACTTCAACCAGTTCATGATCGACGACGAGGCGATCCAGCAGCGCAGGGGCGTGCTGTTCAGGCAGCACCTGCGCGCGCGCCTCGACCGCCTCCAGGCGGTCGACATCACGCAGCCGCTGCTCGCCAGGATGTTCGGCTTCGCGGCCGTCAAGGTCGAGGTCGCCGGAGGCGAGGGCTCCGGAGTCGAGCTCAAGTTCCTCCGCCTGGGCCAGGCGGAGGCGCTGCGCAACGAGCTGCTCGAGCTGGCCGCAGGACGCAAGCGCGAGGTCGCAGGCCAGTCGGGATCCGCATCGGCCACGGCGATTGCCGGCGCGACCCAAGGTCCCCTCGTCGACTCCCACCACACCGGCGGCGACGACTTCCTGCACGTGCTGAAGGACGGCCGCGCGGCCGTCGCGGCGCTGCCCGAGCGCGAGGTCTACGCCGTGCCGCTGCCGCGCGCGCTGCAGTCCGTGGCGCTCGCGGTCGCACCCACGCTGATCGTGTTCGCCCTGATCGGCATCGGCGTGACGATCTGGGGCACGTCGCAGGGCATCGACTTCGCCGTCGTGATCTTCGGCGGCGGGCTCGCGGCCGTCCTGCCGGTGATCATCATCGTCGCGTCGCTGGTGTGGCGCCAGCTCACCACCACCGTGAACTTCAGGGCGTCGATCTCGGCGGACGGCATCGGCGTGAGGCACGGCATCACCGCGGTGCGCCGGCAGACCATCCCGCCGGGCCGCGTGCAGGCCGTGCGGCTCGAGCAGCCGTGGCTGTGGAGGCTCATGGGCTGGTGGCGGGTCAAGCTCAACGTGGCGGGCTACCAGGACAACACCGAGGAGGTCTCGACCCTCCTGCCGGTGGGCGACATCCAGGACGCGCTCGACGCGGTGTGGCTGGTGCTGCCTGACTTCGGCGACCCCGACCCGGCCGGCACGCTCGGCCACGCGATGACGGGCCGCGGCGCCGAGGGTGGCTTCACCCCCACCCCCGACCGCGCGTGGCCCACCGACCCGTTCCAGCGCAGGCACCGCGGCGTCCGCGCCACCGAGCGCGCCCTGCTGATGCGCTCCGGCTGGTTGGACCGCAGGCTCGACATTGTCCCCCACGAGCGCGTGCAGTCGTTGTCGCTCAGCCAGGGGCCGATCGCCCGTGCGCTGCGGCTGTCGCACGTCCACCTGCACTCCACCAAGGGTCCCGTCGTCCCCGTGGCCAAGAACCTCGACGCCGCCGATGCGGTGGCCCTGCTCGAGGCCCAGAACGTCCGCTCGCTGAGGTCGCGGTCGCGCGACACGACCGAGCAGTGGTTCGCGAAGGTCGCCGATGCCGGCGCCTGACCGGCTCACGGTCGGCATCGTCGGCGCGGGCCGGGTGGGCGCCGTGCTGGGCGCCGCACTTGCGCGCGCGGGTCACCAGGTCGTCGCCGCGTCCGGGCAGTCCGAGGAGTCGCGCACCAGGGCCGATGCCCTCCTCCCCGGCGTCCCGCTCGTCGCGCCCGACGAGGTGGTGAGAGACGCGCAGCTGGTGCTCGTGACGATCCCCGACGACGACATCGCGCCGTTCGTGGCGGGCCTCGCCGCGCTCGGGGCGTTCCAGCCCGGGCAGATCGTCGCGCATGTCTCCGGCAGGCTGGGCCTCGAGGCGCTCGCGCCCGCCGCCGCTGCAGGGGCCATCACCATCGCCCTGCACCCCGCGATGACCTTCACCGGCACGTCCCTGGACCTCGACAGGCTGGAGGGCGCGACCATGGCGGTGACGGCATCGGCCGTGGTCTTGCCGATCGCGCAGGCGCTGGCCATCGACATCGGCGCCGAGCCGGTCGTCGTTCCCGACGCGTCCAGGGCCGCCTATCACGCGGCGCTGGTGCACGGTGCGAACCATGTGGCCGCGACGGTCTCGGGCGCCGCATCGGTCCTGGCAGACCTAGGAATCGACAATCCCGGGCGGCTGCTGCGCCCCCTTGTCGAGGCGACCCTCGAGGGTGCGCTCGCGGAGGAGCCCGGCTCGCTCGCGACGCTGACCGGTCCCGTGGTGCGCGGCGACGTCGGCACGATCGCCTCCCACCTCACGGCGCTGGAGCAGTGGCCCGAGGTGCGCGACGCCTACGCGGCGCTCGCGGCCGCCACCGCGCGTGGCGCGTTCGCCTCGGGGCGGATCACCGCGCGGGTCAGGGACGCCGTCCTCGACACCCTCGCGGGATGAGACTGCGCCGGGACTGAACTACCGTTGACGCTGTGAAGCTGATCGACTCGATCGCGGCGATGCGATCGCTCCCCAGGCCGCTCGGATCCGAGGGCGAGGGACCCGGCGCCCGGGCCGTCGTCATGACCATGGGAGCCCTCCACGAGGGGCACCTGTCCCTCGTGAGGCACGCGCGCACCCTGGCAGACCAGGTCGTCGTCACGATCTACGTGAACCCCCTGCAGTTCGACGAGAAGGACGACTACGAGTCGTACCCGCGCGACCTCGACGCGGATCTCGCCATGCTCGAGGGCGAGGGCGTGGACGCCGTGTTTGCGCCGTCCGACGCGGTGATGTACCCACTGGGCCAGCCGGTCGTGAGCGTCAGCGCCGGCCGCGTGGGCCAGGTGTTCGAGGGCGCCGCGCGACCTGGCCACTTCGACGGCGTCCTCACCGTCGTCGCCAAGCTCATGAGCATCGTGCAGCCCGACGTCGCGGTGTTCGGAGCGAAGGACGCGCAGCAGGTGATCGCCGTGCGCGCGCTGGTGCGCGACCTCAACCTGCCCGTGCGCATCGAGCCTGCGCCCACCGTGCGCGACGAGGATGGCCTCGCGAGCTCGAGCCGCAACGTCTTCCTGTCTGCATCCCAGAGGGCCGATGCGCTGGCCCTGGTCCGCTCGCTGCGCGCCGCCGAGCAGTCGGCCGCCTCGGGCGCCGCGCTTCCCAAGGTGCTCGCCGCCGCCCGCGAGGTGCTCGACGCCGCCGATGGCATCGAGGTCGACTACTGCGAGGCGCTCGGCCCCTACGACGCGAGCACGCCGGCAGACGACTTCGCCGGCGAGGTCGTCATCGCCGTCGCCGGCCGCGTGGGCGAGACCAGGCTCATCGACAACGCCACCGTCCGGATCGGCTGACGCCCGTGAGCCCCACCACCCTCCAGCGCCCCATGATGATCTCCAAGATCCACCGCGCCACGGTGACCAAGGCCGATCTGCACTACGTCGGCTCGATCACGATCGACGCGACCCTGATGGAGGCAGCCGACCTGTACCCGGGGCAGCAGGTCGACGTGGTCGACGTCACCAACGGCGCGCGGCTCACGACGTACGCGATCCCCGGCGAGGCCGGGGGAGGCGAGATCTGCATGAACGGCGCCGCAGCCCACCTGATCAATCCGGGCGACCTCGTGATCATCATCGGCTACGGGATGCTGGCCGATGCCGAGGCCAGGACGTACGAGCCTCACGTGATCTTCGTGGACGAGCGCAACAGGATCGAGGACGTGGGAGACGAGCCGGGCGAGGCCCCCGAGGGTCACGGGCTGCTGCCCTCCGGCGTGCCGGTGCACGACTTCAGGGCCGAGGGGTGGAGCGCCTTCCATCACGAGGAGACCAGCGCTGACGAGTAGGTTGGCGGCATGACTCCGTACGTGCGGCAGCTGGCCGCCCCCGAGCCCGGCTGGGTGATCGACGCCGACGTCATCGTGATCGGGTCCGGCATCGCCGGGCTGACCGCGGCGCTCGAGCTCAGGAACCGCGTGGATCGCGTCCTCGTCGTCACGAAGGGCGTGCTCTCGTCCGGCTCGACGGTGTGGGCGCAGGGCGGCATCGCGGCGGCGCTCGACCCCGAGGACACGCCGCAGCAGCACCTCGAGGACACCCTCATCGCCGGTGCGGGGCTGTGCTCGGAGGAGGCCGTGCGTGCCCTGGTGAGCGAGGGCCCCGACCGGGTCCGCGAACTCGTCGCCCGCGGCGTTGGCTTCGACCTGGACGCGGACGGCGGCATCACGCTGACTCGCGAGGGCGGCCACCACCAGAACCGCATCGCGCACGCGGGCGGCGACGCGACCGGTGCGGAGATCTCCAGGGCGCTCGTCGCCCAGCTGGACGCGATCCGCAACGACCCCGGCATCACCGTCATCGAGCACGCGATGGTCGTCGACCTGCTCACCGCGGCGCCGGACTCCGACGGCCGCCCCGGCCCGGTGTGCGGCGTGACCCTCCACGTCATCGGCGAGGGATCCCGCGACGGCGTGGGCGCCGCCCTGGCCAAGTCCGTCATCATGGCGACCGGCGGCATCGGCCAGGTGTACCGCTCGTCGACCAATCCGGCATCGGCCACGGGAGACGGCCTGGCCGCCGCGGTGCGCGCTGGCGCCGCCGTCGCCGACCTCGAGTTCGTCCAGTTCCACCCGACCGTGCTGTGGCAGGGCTCGGCCGCGCGAGGGCAGCTCCCCCTGATCTCCGAGGCGGTGCGCGGCGAGGGCGCCTTCCTGCGCGACGGCGCGGGCGAGCGGTTCATGCTCGCGCGCCACGAGATGGCCGAGCTCGCGCCGCGCGACGTCGTCAGCCGCGCCATCATCGAGGTGATGGAGGACGAGGACGCGGACAACGTGTTCCTCGACTGCAGGCACCTCGACCGCGACTTCCTGAAGGAGCGCTTCCCGTCGATCTGGGAGCGCCTGTCCGAGCACGGCCTCGACATGGGGCTGGACCTCATCCCGGTGGCGCCTGCCCAGCACTACCACTCGGGCGGCATCCTCACGGATCTGCGCGGGCGGTCGACGATGCAGGGCCTGTACGCCGTAGGCGAGGCGGCCTGCACCGGCGTGCACGGCGCGAACAGGCTCGCCTCGAACTCCCTGCTCGAGGGCCTGGTGTTCGCGACTCGGGCGGCGGCCGATGCGGCGGCGGCCGTGGCCGACGGCCTCGTCACCCAGCGGGAGCCCGAGCGCCGCAAGGGCCCGGTCGCCGTGGTGCCGGCCACCAAGCGCACGCGGATCCAGTCGGTCGCCCACAGGGGAGTGGGCCCGGTGCGCAGCGAGAAGCGGCTCGCGACCGCGCTCGAGAAGCTCGAGGACCTCAGGCGCACGTACCGCAGCCGCGAGATGACCCCGACGATGCCGCAGGTGGCGGAGTGGGAGACCACCAACGTGCTGACGGCTGCGGCGCTCATGGCGGAGGTGGCGCTGCGGCGCACCGAGTCGCGCGGCGGGCACGTCCGCGACGACTACCCCGAGACCGATGACGTGCGCTGGCGGGTGCGCCAGGCCGCGGCGCTCGACGCGGACGGCGAGCTGATGATCATGGATGCGCCGCTCGAGCTGGGCTGATCCCGGACGGAGACTCCACCATGACGATGCCCGAGCACCTGGACCAGGACCGCCCGCTCGACCCCGAGTGGCTCGCCGCGACGATCGAGCGCGCGCTCGACGAGGATCTCGGCGCTGTGCCAGGGCGCGACGTCACGACCCAGGCCACCATCTCAGCGACCGCCCAGGTCGCTGGCGACGTCGTGATGCGGACCGCGGGCGTCATCGCCGGCGTCGACATCGTCGCGGCGACGCTCGAGGCCGTGGCGCATCGGCTCGACCTTCCGGTGCCGGATGTCGAGGTGCTCGTGGCCGACGGCGACCTGGTCGCCCCCGGCACCCCCGTCGCCTCGATCGCGGGCCGCGGCCACGTGGTCCTCATCGCCGAGCGCACCCTTCTCAACCTCATGTCGCGCGCCTCCGGCGTCGCGACGCACACCAGGGCCTGGACCGATGCGCTGGCGGGCACCGGCGCGTCCGTCCTGGACACGCGCAAGACCACGCCGGGACTGCGCGAGCTCGACAAGTTCGCGGTGCGCTGCGGGGGCGGCGTGAACAAGCGCATGGGCCTGTTCGACTGCGCGATGATCAAGGACAACCACATCGTCGCGGCGGGCTCGGTGGCCGATGCCATTGCCGGGATCCGCACGATGTTCCCCGATGTCGAGGTCCAGGTCGAGGTCGAGACCGATGCGCAGGTCGCCGATGCGCTCGCGGCCGGGGCGCGCTTCCTGATGCTCGACAACATGAGTCCCGCGCGGATGTCCGAGGTGGTCGCGCGGATCCGCGAGGGCGAGGCGGAGACCGGCAAGGTCTGGCTCGAGGCCACGGGTGGGTTGACCCTCGACAACGCGAGGGAGGTCGCGCTCACCGGCGTGGACTACATGAGCGTCGGCGCCCTGACGCACAGCTCGCCCATCGCGGACCTCGCACTCGACCTGAGCTGACCGGTCCCACGCCCAGCACTCCGCCGCCGCCCTCAGTCCCCGCCGCCCCTCCCCCCTGACCCGATCTGCGGGTCTCCGGGGCGACACGCGGTGCGAAGCGGACGCATCGGTCATGCACGCCGCGCATCCGCGCGGCGACCCGCAGATCGGGAAGGCGGGTGATCGGGAAGGCGGGTGATCGGGAAGGCGGGTGATCGGGAAGGCGGGTTGTCCGGACTCGCCCGCTCCCGCACGGCAGGTACCCTTGTTTCCCGTGACAGACGCCCAGAACGCCGAGGCCGAGACCACCGATCTTCCCGAGCAGATGCAGGTGCGCCGCGCCAAGCGCGACCGCATCATCGCCGCCGGGGGCGAGGCGTACCCGGTGCACGTCAA
>JAUIBG010000100.1 GCA_030428165.1 Actinomycetes bacterium | reverse complement strand
CAGAGGCGCCCATGACCGCGATCTGCGCGGTGGGCCAGGCGAGGTTCACATCGGCCCCGAGCTGCTTCGACGCCATGACGATGTAGGCGCCGCCGTAGGCCTTCCTGGTGATGACCGTGATGAGCGGGACGGTGGCCTCGGCGTACGCGTAGATGAGCTTCGCGCCGCGGCGGATGATGCCCTGGTGCTCCTGGTTGACGCCTGGCAGGAAGCCGGGCACGTCCACGAAGGTGATGACGGGGATGTTGAACGCGTCGCAGGTGCGCACGAAGCGCGCGGCCTTCTCCGAGGCGGAGATGTCGAGCGTGCCGGCCATCGACTGCGGCTGGTTCGCGACGATTCCTACGCTGTGGCCCTCGACGTGTCCGAAGCCCACGACGACGTTGGGCGCGAACATCGGCTGCACCTCGAGGAACTCGCCGTCGTCCAGCACCGCCTCGATGACGGTGGTCATGTCGTAGGGCTGGTTGTCCGAGTCGGGGATCAGGTCGTTGAGCGCCTGGTCCTCGGGGGTCGGGGCGAGGTCCGCGGGTGCGTCCCAGGCGGGCGCGTCCGAGAGGTTGTTCGACGGCAGGAACTGGAGCAGGTGCTGCACGTACTCGATCGCGTCGTCCTCGTCCGAGGCCAGGTAGTGCGCGACGCCGGACTTGCCGTTGTGCACGGCGCCTCCGCCCAGGTCCTCGAACGTGACCTCCTCGCCGGTGACCGACTTGATGACGTCGGGGCCGGTGATGAACATCTGCGAGGTTCCGTCGGCCATGACGATGAAGTCGGTGAGGGCGGGGGAGTAGACCGCGCCGCCGGCCGACGGGCCGAGGATGATCGAGATCTGCGGGATCACGCCGGAGGCCGCCACGTTGCGGCGGAAGATCTCGGCGAACTGGGTGAGCGCCGCGACGCCCTCCTGGATGCGTGCGCCGCCGCCGTCGGAGATGCCGATGAGCGGCACGCCGGTGCGCAGCGCGAAATCCTGGATCTTGGCGATCTTCTGGCCGTGCACCTCGCCGAGCGAACCGCCGAACACCGTGAAGTCCTGCGAGTAGACGCAGACCTGGCGGCCGTCGATCGTGCCGTAGCCGGTGACGACGCCGTCGCCGTAGGGGCGCTGCTTGTCGAGGCCGAAGTTGGTGCTGCGGTGGCGGTTCAGCGCGTCGATCTCGACGAAGCTGCCGACGTCGAGCAGCTGCTCGATGCGCTCGCGCGAGGTCTTCTTGCCGCGGGCGTGCTGCTTGGACTGCGCGGTCTCCTCGCGGTCCGTCACGGCCTCGGTCATCTTGGCCTTCAGGCCGTCGAGCGCGCCGGCGGTGGTGCGAGTGGGGACGTCCACGTCATCAGTACTCATGGTGCGGATAGCCTACCGACATGCCAGTGCCCGAGTCCGTTGCGGCCTCCCGCCGTCCTCTCACCGAGTCGGCGCTCGCGGGCCTCGCCGGCCCCGGCCGCACGGTCCCGCGTCTCGAGGTGCTCGCCGCCGCGGCCTCGACGAACACGCTGCTGAGCGGCCGCGCGGCGGAGGATCCAGACGCCTGGCCCCACATGTCCGCCCTGGTAGCCGACCACCAGACTGCCGGGCGCGGACGCTCGGGACGCGGCTGGGTGACCCCTGCGGGCTCGTCGCTCACCCTGTCCTTCGTGGTCCGTCCTGAGGTGCCGACGGCCGAGACGTCGTGGCTGCCGCTCGTCGTCGGTCAGGCCGTCGCGACGACGCTGCGCGACGCTGGCGTGGGCGGCGTGCTGAAGTGGCCCAACGACGTGGTGGTCGACGCCGGCGCGGCTGAGATCCCCGGTTGGGGCAGGTGGCGCAAGGTCGTCGGGATCCTGTGCGAGGCGGTGCCGGGACAGCCGGGGACCTTCATCGCCGGCATCGGCATCAACGTCTCCCAGGAGCAGACCGACCTGCCCGTGCCCCACGCGGCGTCGCTGCTCACTCTGGGCGCCGCGCGCCTGGACCGCGCCGCGCTGCTGCGCTCACTTGTCGCCCACCTGGCCGATGCCGTGGCGCACTGGGAGGCCGATGCGGCATCCGCGCATCGCGAGATCGCCGCGCTGACCGCGACGCTGGGACAGGTCGTGACGGTGGCCGTTCCGAGCGGCGAGAGCGTCGAGGGTCACGCGGTGCGGCTCGACGACTCGGGGGCGCTCGTGGTGCGTTCCGCGGACGGCACGGAGCGGGCCGTGAACGCCGGCGACGTGAGCGTGCGGCGCGCCTAGCATTTGCCTGCGCTGCCGATGAGGCACTAGAAACTTCATGTGACGATCGATGGAGCCGCACGTGTCTGAGAGTTCTATCGACGCGGGCGCAATCCCCGCCGTCGTCGCGTACCTCGACAAGGTCGAGGCCAACCTCGCCCAGCTCAGCCACCGCAGGCGCGAACGCGCGCTGGAGCGGCTCGGCGAGAAGATCGTGGCCGAGATCGGCAACGACATCGGCGTCCCTCACGTGATGTTCGTCCTGGCAGAGTTCGGTACGCCGGAGGAGCAGGCGGAGAAGATCGCCGGCGACAAGGCCGGACCTGCTCCTGAGCCAAACGTCGCGCCCGAGCGCCCCGCGGGCTTCCTTGAGAGGAGCCGAGGGGCCATCGCGACCGTGCTGCTGCTGGCGCTCGGCGGCATCGTCATCCCCGTCATCGGCTGGCTCGCCGGCGTCGTGCTCCTGTGGCGCTCACGCGCGTGGGCCTGGTGGGACAAGGTCATCGGCACCGCCGTGCTGCCGGGAGGCTTTGCCGCGGTGCTTGTGGGCGGCTTCTTCCCGCCACGCAGGTACCTCGACGAGGAGCTCGCGGCTCAGCTGCCCTGGTCCCCGCACTACTTCACTGAGTGCTCCGAGATCACCGACGGCAGCGAGACCACGCTGCTGTGCGACCCCGAGCCATGGGCCCTCGTGCGCTGGGCTGAGCACCTGCCGCCAGGTGCGCTCTTCGCGATCCTCGCCGTGCTGCAGATCGGCGCCATCGTCTACCTGCTGTGGCGCCACGGCCAGTGGCGCAAGTCGCACGCCGAGCTCTTCGTCGAGAAGGAGACGGTCGAGGCGGCTGTCTAGCCCCGACTGCTACTCGACCGGCTCGATCAGCTCGGGGGAGTTGTTCCGCGGGCTGCCCACGGACGTGCCGACGTGGTGCCACGCGAGCTCCGGCGCAGGCGCGTCGATCGCGGCGAAGAGGTCGTCCGGCGTCGACTCGGGGTCCAGCCATCCGCCGCGCTCCTCGCGGGTGAGCATCACCGGCTGGCGGTCGTGGATCGCGGTCATCTCGCCGCGCGCCGCGGTGGTGAGAATGGTGCACGTCACCAGCCACTCGCCGTCGTCTCCCGCCGCCTTGTCCCGCCAGAACTCGTAGAGGCCGGCGAAGGCGAGCGCCGCATCGTCCGCGGCGTGGATGTAGTGCGTCACCTTGCCGTCGGGCGTCACCTGCCACTCGTAGTAGCCCGAGGCCGGCACCAGGCAGCGTCGCTTGGCGAAGGCCGAGCGGAACGACGGCTTCTCGGCGACCGTCTCGGATCGCGCATTGATCATCCTGGCGCCGATGCCGGGGTCCTTCGCCCACGACGGCACCAGTCCCCATCGTGCCGGCTCGAGGTGACGCTCAGGCGCCTTCTCGGTAGGTCCGGCGACGATCAGCACCTCCTGCGTGGGTGCGACGTTGAAGCTCGGGCGCCAGTCGTCGGGCAGCAGGCGAGGGTCGTCGGCCTTCACTGCCAGCTCGAACTCGTCGAGCAGCTCCTGCTCGGTCAGGGCGTTCACGTAGCGTCCGCACATGGCACCAGTGTGCCGCGAGGGTGTGACCAGCGTTCGGTGAGTTGTCGGAAATGCGTCGACGAATCTGGTGCACGTGGGAGATCTCGTGCGCCGTGCCCGGTTCCTCACTCCAGTGAGGAATGCGGGGGTATTGACCGCGATGTCAGCATCGTTCCTGGTAGATAGAAGACCTGCGGCTTCGAGCTTCCTCCACAGCTCGCCGCGCGGGGTGTGAGATCTGTCCGTAGCCTCGCGGTCATGGCAGTCGATGCGGTGGCGGAGATCGAGTCCCAGGTGCGCGCCGATGTGCGCCGCCGAGGCCTCGATCCTCGCGTGCACGCCGACCAGATCGCGGCGCTGATCGGCGAGCACATCGACTCGTGGGAGGAGCGTTCCACCGCTGGCGACCGACGCCCGCTCGCCGATCGCGATGCTGCGGCGAAGGGGATTATCGACAGCATCGCAGGACTCGGACCGCTCCAGCCCTTCCTCGAGGACCCCCAGGTCGAGGAGATCTGGATCAACAGCCCGAGCCAGGTCTTCGTCGCGAAGGACGGCGTCGCCGAGCTCACGACCGTCATCCTCACCGAGTCGGATGTCCGGCATCTCGTCGAGCGCATGCTCGGCTCGAGTGGTCGCAGGCTCGACCTCAGCAGCCCCTTCGTCGACGCATCCCTGCCCGGCGGGGAGCGTCTCCATGCCGTGATCCCCGACGTCACCCGCCGCCACTGGAGCGTCAACATCCGGAAGTACGTCGCGAGGGCGCGGCATGTGAGCGATCTCGTCGCGCTCGGGTCGCTGCCGGCGCACGCGGCTGCGTTCCTCGCCGCCGCAGTGGAGTCCGGACTGAACATCATCGTGGCCGGAGCGACACAGGCGGGGAAGACCACGATGCTCAACGCGCTCGCTGGCTCGATTCCGGCGCGCGAACGCGTCATCACCTGCGAGGAGGTGTTCGAACTGGACGTCCCGCTGCGGGACGTCGTCGGACTCCAGTGCCGGCAGCCGTCGCTGGAGGGCACCGGGGAGATCCCGCTGCGGCGGCTCGTGAAGGAGGCGCTGCGCATGCGGCCGGGCCGCATCATCGTGGGCGAGGTGAGGGAAGCCGAGTCCCTTGACATGCTGATCGCTCTCAACAGCGGGCTTCCGGGGATGTGCACGATCCACGCCAACTCGGCGCGTGATGCGGTCACCAAGCTGTGCACGCTCCCTCTCCTCGCAGGGGACAACGTCTCGGACAGATTCGTCGTCCCGACCGTCGCGAGCGCGGTTGACCTGGTGGTGCACCTCGGCCTCGACGCTCGTGGCCGGCGACGCGTCACTGAGATCGTCGGGCTCACCGGTCGGGTCGAGAACGGAGTGGTGGAGACGACGGAGCTCTTCCGCTCCGAGCACGGACAGCTGGTCAGGGGCGAGGGCTTCCCACCCCACGAGGACCGCTTCGCGCGAGCGGGACACGACCTCGGGCGCCTGCTGGCGGGTGTGTGAGGTGGACGTCGTGTGGGCCCTGACCGCGGGCGCGGGCGTGTTCTGCGTCTGGTGGTCGTTCTGGCCCCGGGAGCGTGTGCACCGCGAGCCGTCAGCCTGGGCACAACGGCTCGGGGACCGGCTGACGCAGGCGGGCATGCCTGCGGTGACGCCCGCGGCCGTCGTCGCGACGTCGGTCGGCCTCGGACTCGTGGTGGCGGTCGTCGTGGCCGCGACCTCGTCCTCGCCGGCGATCGGCATCGTGCTCGGCGCCATCGCCTCGCGCGGACCGTTCGCACTCGTCGCCGCCCGTGCCAACGCGAGGCAGTCGGCGGTCCGGCGGCTCTGGCCCGACGTCGTCGACGGGCTCTCGTCTGCGGTGCGTGCGGGTCTGTCGCTGCCCGAGGCGGTCGGGCAGGTAGGGGAGCGAGGCCCCGAGGGTCTGCGCGAGCCGTTCCTGCTCTTCGCGGAGGACTATCGGGCGTCGGGCCGTTTCGCTGAGTGTCTCGACGCGCTCAAGGCGAGGCTGGCCGACCCCGTCGGCGATCGCATCGTCGAGTCGCTCCGGATCACGCGCGACGTGGGCGGGACCGACCTCGGCACGCTGCTGCGCACCTTGTCGGCATTCCTCCGGGAGGAGGCGTCGACCAGGGGTGAGCTCGAGGCGCGGCAGAGCTGGACCGTGAACGCGGCTCGAGTCGCGGTGTCCGCGCCGTGGGCCGTGATCCTGATCCTCTCCACTCAGCCCGCGAACGCCGCTGCGTACAACACCCCGGGCGGCGTTGCGGTCCTCGTGGCTGGCGGTCTGGCGACGATCGTCGCCTACCGGGTCATGACGCGGCTCGGCCGGCTGCCAGCCGAGCCTCGGGTGCTGCGATGACGCCGATCGCTCTCGGGCTCGTGCTCGGCCTCGGACTGTGGCTGCTGTGGTCCTGGCACCTCGCACGACGGCCGCGCCTCGAGGCGCGGATCGCGCCCCACGTGCGGGCGTCCCTCGCCGACGAGCTGCGCCGGCGCGACACGACGGTGTCCCCACTGCCGACCGTCGAGAGGCTCCTGGCACCCGTCGTCCGCGACGGGGTCAGGGTGATGCGGAGGTGGGGCTCGTCGACTGCTGACGTCGAGGCGCGCCTGGCGCGAGCGGGCATGACCATCACCGCAGACCAGTTCCGGGCCTCGCAGGTGGTGTGGGCCCTCGCTGGCCTCGCGGTGGGGACCGCAGGTGCCGTGGTGCTCGGCGCCGCGCGCGGCACCTCGCCGTTCGCACTGACGATCATCGCGCTGTCCTGCGCCGTCGCCGGCATCGTGCTGCGCGACCTCGTGCTCACGCAGGCCATCCGGCGCCGCGAGAGCAGGATTCTCGCTGAGCTCCCCACGATCGCCGAGCTCCTCGCGCTGTCCGTGGCCGCAGGAGAGGGCGCTCACGCAGCGCTCGCGCGTGTGTCGTCCAGTACGACCGGGGTGCTGTCCGCCTCGCTCACCGAGGCGCTCGGATACGCGCGTACCGGGGTCCCGCTCGCTCAGGCGCTCACTCGCATGGCGGACGGCTCCGGAGTGCCGGCGCTGACCAGGTTCGCGACCGGAGTCGCCACGGCGGTGGAGAGGGGCACGCCCCTGGCCGATGTGCTGCGCGCCCAGGCGATGGATGTCCGCGCGGAGCAGCGCGAGAGCCTGATGGTCGAGGGAGGGCGCAGGGAGATCCTGATGATGCTCCCCGTGGTCTTCGTGATCCTGCCCGTGACGATCGTCTTCGCCGTCTATCCCGGCGCCGCCGCCATCAACCTAGGCCTGTAGAGAAGAGGGGGAATCATGAGGAACCGAGTGACCGAGAGGCTAGCGACGGCGCTGAGACAACGTCGTGCCGCCGCCGACGACACCGGCGATGTCGCCGGCTGGGTGCTGATCACCTTGATGACCGCGGGGCTCGTGACGGCCCTGTGGGCCATCGCGGGACCGGCGCTCACCGGCGTCTTCAACGATGCGATCGCATCCGTCACCGGCGGCTGATCGTCCTGGAGGCGGTGAGGACGGAAGCGCCGTCGCGGAGTTCGTGCTCGTCTCCGCCCTGCTGCTGTTCGTCGCTCTGGGAGTGATGCAGCTCGCCGTCGTGCTGTATGGCCGGAACATCGCTGCGAGCGCCGCTCACGAGGGCGCCCACATGGCTGCGCTCGCGGACCGCAGCCTTGCCGACGGCGAAGCCCGCGCGCGTGAGATCCTCGCGACGTCGCTGACCGCCGACGGCGCCGAGGTGACGGCCGGCTACGAGGCGGTCGACGGGGTTGCCTCGGTGCGCGTGCGCGTCGAGCTTCCGGTCGTCGTGATCGGTGCCTTCGACGTGGGATCGATCGTGGTGACCGCACGCGCCTTCGACGAGGCCGGCTATGGTTCCTGACCAGCCTCGGGATGCTGACGAGGGGTCGGCGACAGTGGAGTTCGTGGGCATGTCGATCGTGCTGATCGTCCCCCTGGTCTACCTCGTGCTCGCGGTGTTCGCCGTCCAGTCGGCGTCGTTCGCTGCGGAGGCGGCCGCCCGCGACGCCGCCAGGGGAGCCGTGATGGCGGGCATCACGGCGCTGGAGGACGGTGACACCCGCGCCCAGGCGTGGAGCCAGGCGGTGCAGCGGGCGGCATCCGCGGCACAGCTCGCGCTCGACGGATTCGGTGGGGCGCGCGATGTCGATCTGGCCATCACGTGCGCTGGCGAGTGCCTCACGGCCGGCAGCTCGGTGGTGGTGACCGCGACAGTGTCCGTGCGGCTCCCTGGGGTGCCCGGCAATCTGCTCGGCGTCGACGCGGCCACGGTGACCGTGACAGGCGCGGCATCGTCCCCCGTGGACGGGCTGGTGCTGCCGTGACGCTGCCAGGGCCGTCCCGGCGCGGTCGCGACGACGGCAACATCACGCTGCTGTCGCTGGGCTTCATGATCGTCGTGCTCGTCACGATCCTTGTCGTCGCGGCCGCGTCTCAGGTGCACCTGCAGCGCCTGCGTCTGACCCACCTGGCGGACGAGCTCGCGCTCGAGGCCGCGGACACGGTGGACGTCGGGAGCTATTACGCGGGCGGCGTCGCGACCCTGCGCCTCGATGAGGAGGCAATGGCCGATGCGGTGCTCGCGAGGCTCGCATCCGACGGCAGGGACTGGGCCGGCGACGTCCGTGTCCTGGACGTCGCGAGCTCGGAAGGCTCGACGGCCCAGGTGACGATCGCGATGGAGGTCACGCCGCTGGTCTCGGGCACGGCCCTCGGGGTCGATCTGCCGGGTGTGGCGCTCACTGCGACCGGTTCAGCGAGGGCGGGCTAGGAGACCGGGCCGGCCCCGGCATCGGCGCTCGCGGCCGGCGCCTGGCGCAGCACCGCCAGCAGCATATGCACGACGAACCAGCCCCCGGTGCCGGTGGCCCTGAGGTTGCCGCCGTAGCGCTCGGCGATGTCGCGCATGTTCCGCACGCCGTCGCCGTGGTGGACGGTGGAGCGCTTGGTCGTCTTCGGGAGCCCGTCGACCAGTTCGACGTCGCCCTCGTAGGGGTTCTCGACCGTGAGCACCGCAAAGGCGCCGCGCTTCGCCAGCGTGAGCCGCACCCTGCGGTGCTGGGTGTCCTCGAGCTGCGCGGCCGCGTCGATCGCGTTGTCGAGCGCGTTGCCCACCAGGGCGACGAGGTCCATCGGGTCGACGAAGGACACCACCTCGTCGTCGTCGGCACCGGCCTGTTCGGGCTGACCGTTGCCGAGCGCATGGCCCAGGCGGGCCTGAGCGTCACCATGCTCGACCGCCGTGCACACGTAGGCGGCAACGCGCACTCGTACTTCGA
>JAUIBG010000099.1 GCA_030428165.1 Actinomycetes bacterium | reverse complement strand
CCTCAACCTCGAGGGCAACGACCTGGTGCACGTCTCGTTCGACGGGAGGGTGGTCTACCGCAATCCCTGGGTCGGGTCGCGGCTCAACGAGGACGACATCGCGGTGGCATCGATCTTGGCCGATGCGGGGGCGTGGGCCCGCGGCGAGGGTCCGGCGCCGTATCCCCTCGCGCAGGCCTGCCAGGACCACCTGCTCGCGCTCGCGATCCAGGAGTCGGCGGACACCGGGCGGGACGTCTCCGTGGGCGTCGAGCCGTGGGCGGGGTGAGGCGGCCGCGAGGGCCGTCCCGGATCGGCCCCTCTCCCCGTATGTATTCTGTGAGCGGCCCCGACCGGGGTCGTCTCTCCTTCATGAAGTGTCAGAGGTACCAGTGGCCAGCAAGCTCGTGATCGTCGAGTCGCCCACCAAGGCGACCACCATCGGCGGCTTCCTCGGAGGCGACTACGAGGTCGTCTCCTCCGTCGGCCACATCCGCGACATCCCCGCGCCGTCCGAGATGCCGGCCGAGGTGAAGAAGGGCCCGTTCGGCAAGTACGGCGTGGACGTCGACTCCGGATTCGCCCCGTACTACCAGGTGTCCGCGAGCTCCAAGAAGACCGTCTCGGAGATCAAGAAGTCGCTCAAGGAGGCCGACGAGCTCTACCTCGCGACTGATGAGGACCGCGAGGGCGAGGCCATTGCGTGGCACCTCCTCGAGGTGCTGAAGCCCAAGGTGCCGGTGAAGCGCCTGGCGTTCCACGAGATCACTCGCGAGGGCATCGAGCGTGCGCTCGCGGCCCCGCGCGAGATCGACATGGAGCTCGTCGAGGCGCAGGAGACGCGCCGCATCCTCGACCGCCTCTACGGCTGGGACATGTCCGACGTGATGCGCCGCAAGGTGGGTCAGGGCTCGTCCGCCGGTCGCGTCCAGTCGGCGACGCTGCGCCTGGTCGTCGAGCGCGAGCGGGAGCGCATGGCCTTCCAGTCCGCCGACTACTGGGACCTCACCGCGAAGTTCACCGCCACCACGGGCGCCGATGCCGGGGTCTCGTTCGTCGGCCGCCTCGCCCGCGTGGACGGGGAGAGGGTCGCGACGGGCAAGGACTTCGACGACCGCGGAGTGCTGACGGGCTCGAAGGTCCACCACGTCACCGCTGGCGAGGCCGCCGCGCTGGTCTCCGGCCTGGCGCACGCGTCGTTCTCCGTGACCGATGTCTCGTCGAAGCCGTACAAGAAGCGCCCAGCGCCGCCGTTCATCACGACGACGCTGATCCGCGAGGCGTCCTCGAAGCTGGGCCTGGGCTCGCAGGCGGCGATGGGCGTGGCCCAGTCGCTGTACCAGAAGGGCTTCATCACCTATATGAGGTCGGACTCGCCGTCGCTGTCGGGCGAGGCCATCCGTGCCGCGAGGAAGCAGGCGATCGACCTGTTCGGCTCGGACGCCGTGCCGTCCTCGCCCCGCGTCTACGCCTCCGCCGACTCGAACGCGCAGGAGGCCCACGAGGCCATCCGTCCCGCGGGCGACACGTTCAGGACGCCTGATTCGGTGCGCGCGCAGCTGCGCGGCGACGAGTTCCGCATGTACGAGATGATCTGGAAGCGCACGCTGGCCTCGCAGATGGCCGATGCGGTGGGCACCACGTCGACGATCACCGTCGGGGCGACCTCCTCCGCCGGTCACCGCGTCGAGTTCACGAAGTCGGGCACGATCCTGACGGCGCCCGGTTTCCGTGCGCTCTACATCGAGACGGCCGAGAAGTCGCGCTACGCCGATTCTGACGCTGGCGGAGGCGCCGAGCCCGCCGACGGCGACGCGCGCCTGCCGCAGGTGGCGGTCGGGGATGCGCTGGACTCGGCCGACATCGAGCCGCTGTCGCACACCACGGCCCCGCCGCCCCGCTACACCGAGGGCACGATGACCAAGGAGCTCGAGGACCGCAAGCTCGGGCGCCCGTCGACCTACGCCTCGACGATCCAGAAGATCATCGAGCGCGAGTTCGTCCACGTGGACAAGCGGGCCCTGGTGCCCAACTGGATCGCGTTCTCGATCGTGGGCCTGCTGGAGCAGTACTTCCCGACGCTGGTGGACTACGGCTTCACGGCCGACATGGAGGCCGGCCTGGACCGCATCGCGTCCGGCGAGCGGGCCATGCAGGACTGGCTGCGCGAGTTCTACTTCGGCGGCCCCGACGCCCCGACGCAGGGCCTGCGCGAGCTGCTCGACAACCTGGTCGAGATCGACGCGCGCGCGGTGAACACCTTCCCGATCGGCGACGGCATCGACCTGCGCGTGGGCCGCTACGGCCCGTACATCGAGCGCGACCGCGACGGCTCCCAGGAGCGCGCGTCGGTCCCTGACGAGCTGGCGCCCGACGAGCTGACCGTCGCGAAGGCCGAGGAGCTGTTCGCGAACCAGGGCGGCGACGAGCGCTCGCTGGGTCAGGACCCGGAGTCGGGTCTCGAGGTCGTGGCCAAGGCCGGCCGCTACGGCCCGTACGTCACGCAGGTGCTGCCCGAGGACGCGAAGGGCAAGCCCAAGACGGCGTCGCTGTTCAAGACGATGCAGCTCGAGACGGTCACGCTCGAGGACGCGCTGCGGCTGATGTCGCTGCCGCGCGAGGTGGGCGTCGCGCCCGACGGCGAGGCGATCACGGCACAGAACGGCCGGTTCGGGCCGTACCTGAAGAAGGGCACGGACTCCAGGACGATCGGCTCCGAGGAGGAGCTGCTCACGATCACGCTCGAGGAGGCGCTCGCGATCTACGCGCAGCCCAAGCGAGGGCGCGGCCGCACGGCGGCGCCCCCGCTCAAGGAGCTGGGCGTCGACCCGACCAATGAGAAGCCCATCGTCATCAAGTCCGGCCGTTACGGCGAGTACATCACCGACGGCGAGACCAACGTGACGATCCCGCGCTCCGAGACGGTCGACGGCATGACCCACGAGCGCGCGGTCGAGCTGCTGGCCGAGAAGCGCGCCAAGGGCCCCGCCAAGAAGAAGACGACCCGCAGGGCGGCGCCCAAGAAGAAGTAGGGGGCGCCCCCGCCCGCTCGCCCGCCGCCCAGCCGGCCCCGCGCAGTGAGCGGACCCAACTCCGGTCCGGTTCGTCCGAGTTGCGCCGACGAAACGCGCGAAACGGACCACCTATGGGTCCGCGTCCACCGGACTCACTCACGCCGCGGTGCCCCCAGCCGCAGCCCGGACGCGCCGAGTGTCACGGTGCATCGGCGAGAGTGTCGAGATGTCGACCGACCCGATCGCTGCACTCAGGAGTTTGGGTGGCGTCGCGCGCCACAAGGACCTGCGCTTGAGGGGAGTCTCAGATCGCTCTCTGGCTGCCGCGGTTGCTTCCGGCGTCGTCCACCGCTTCGGTCGGGGCACCTATGCGGTGCCCGGTGCCGACATGGCCGATGTCATGGCGACGGTCTGGCGAGGGAGCATCGGCTGCGTCTCGGCACTCGAGCGCTCCGGTGTCGCCCTGTTGCGAAAGCCCCCGATGCCCCACATCGTCGTGCCCCGTGAGCGTTCGCTGTCGAGGCCTCGGTCTTTCCGAATCCAAACCGCCGTTGTGCACCGACTGGGTGAGAGCGCATGCGACCCGTCTGAGGTCCCGACGGCACTCGGTCACGCGTCGCGATGTCTTGCGCCGGCCGCGCACCTGGTCGCCGTCGAGTCCGCCTTCAGGAAGGGGTACATCGACGTGCCGCACCTGCGGCGACTCGGTGCCGCTCCGCAACGCCGGCGCGACTGGCTTCTGCGCGAGTTCGATCACCGTGCCGAGTCGCCTCTGGAGACGGTCGGTCGACTCGCGCTTCTCGCCGCGGGTCTCGAAGTGAGGGCGCAGGTCCAGGTGACCCGTGAGGACCGGGTCGATCTCGTCGTCGAGGAATCGGTGGTCGTCGAGCTCGATGGATGGGAGTACCACTCGGACAGGGTCCAGATCGCCCGTGACCACGAGCGAGATCGGCGGCTGCTGGAGGCCGGTCTGCCGGTTGCGCGATTTACGTACGGCCAGGTCGTGCGACACCCGCTTCTCTTCGCCCAGCAGGTGTGCGCTCTGGCTGGAAAGCAGCCAGATCCGCGACTCTTTCAGCACCTCCAGGCGCTGGGGCTGTTGCGCTAGGACCCAAGCTCAGTCTGTTTTGTCTCGAATGCGACGAAGACTCGGACAATTGGGACCTGAGTTGGGTCCCATCGCTTCGCGGCGATGCGCGGGCGCGAACCCGCGCCGATGGCGGTGACCGGTGGTGCGTGGTGTGCCGACGGGGCCGATGCTGGGGCTGAGTGGGGTGCATGTGCGCGCGGAACCGCGGTGCTGGACACCGGGCATAGGCTGGGCGCATGACGATGACGCCAGATCCGCTCGACGCACCCGCCATCCGCTGGGGAATCCTCGGCGCCGGAGGAATCGCGCACAAGATGGCCGATGCCATCACGAACTACACCGCCTCCGAGGTGGTGGCGATCGGCTCGCGCGACCTGGCCAAGGCCCAGGCCTTCGCCGACGAGACCGGCATCTCGAAGGCCTACGGGTCATACGAGGAGCTCGTCGCCGCGGACGACATCGACGCCATCTACGTCGCCACGCCCCACAGCCACCACCGCGACCACGCACTGCTGGCCATCGAGGCAGGCAAGCACGTCCTCGTCGAGAAGGCCTTCACGCAGAACACGGAGCAGGCGCGCGAGGTGCTCGCCGCCGCCGAGGCCAAGGGCGTCTACGTCCAGGAGGCGATGTGGGCGCGCTACCTGCCGCACTACAGGGCCATCCGCGACCTGATCCGCAGCGGCGCGATCGGCGATGTCATCGAAGTACAGGCCGACCACGGTCAGCCCATCGCGCACATCCCCCGCATGGCCCAGCCCGAGCTCGCCGGCGGCGCCCTGCTCGACCTGGGCGTCTACCCGATCTCGTTCGCGCACTTCATGCTGGGTGCGCCAGACGAGGTCCACGCGCTCGGCTCCCTGACCGATGCCGGCGTCGACGCCCAGGTGGCGATGACCTGGGTGGTGGGCGGCCGCCCGATCGCGAATCTGACGACCACCATGCTCGCCAAGACTCCGTGCCGCGCCACGATCTCGGGCACCGAGGGCCGGATCGAGATCGACAGCGTCTTCTACAACCCGACCACCTGGCGCGTGATCCGCGAGAACTACGTCGACGGTGTCCACTCCCTGGATGTTGAGGAGCACGACGACCGCGTGCCTAACGGCTTCCAGTACGAGGCCGCAGCTCTCGCGCGCAACGTGGCGGACGGCCGCGCCGAGTCCGACCTCCTGCCCTGGTCCGAGATCCTCGCCGTGATGGAGATCATGGACGACGTGCGCGCGACGATCGGCGTGGTGTACCCGAACGAGGTCTAGTCAGACGCTGGCGGTACGGTACTGCCATGGCCGGCCTCTTCATCGTGTTCGAAGGCGGCGACGGCGTCGGCAAGTCCACCCAGATCGAGCGCACCAGGGTGCACCTCACCGAGGCCTATCCGGACCTCGAGATCGTTCAGGCTCGCGAGCCAGGCGGCACGGTCATGGGCCGCGAGGTGCGCAACGTGATCCTGCACGGCGACTACGTCGCGCCCAAGGCTGAGGCTCTGCTGTACGCCGCCGACCGCGCCCACAACATCGCGACCGTCGTGCGCCCCGCACTCGAGCGCGGCGCCGTCGTGATCCAGGACCGTTACATCGACAGCTCGATCGTCTACCAGGGCGGTGCCAGGGAGCTGGGCGACGAGGTCGAGCGCGTCAACACCTGGGGCACCGGCGGTCTCCTGCCCGACCTCACCGTCCTCCTCGACCGCTCCGACGGCGAGGCCTGGCTGCAGCGCGACCTCGACCGCGTCGAGACGGATATGGTCGCGCGCCGCGAGCACATCCGCGAGGGCTTCCGCGAACGCGCTGCGCTCGACCCGGACAGGTACGCCGTCATCGACGCCGCGCGCAGCGTCGACGAGGTCCAGGCCGATGTCGCGGCCGCCGTGGACGCTGCCGTCGCCGCAGTGGGGCTCGCGTGACGGAGGGCGCCGCCACGTCGCCGATGCGCCACGCACCGGCCGCTCCCGTCTGGGCCGATGTCGTGGGCCAGGAACGCGCCATCCGCCCTCTGATCGACGCGGTCGGAGACGGCGCGGCGATGACGCATGCCTGGCTCATCACTGGCCCGCCCGGCTCAGGTCGCTCCCACGCTGCGCGAGCGTTCGCCGCCGCGCTGCAGTGCCCGCAGGGCGGATGCGGGGCCTGCGTCGCCTGCACCACCGCCAAGGCTGGCACGCATGCCGACGTCACCCTGGTGCAGACCGAGGCGGTCACCATCAGCATCGAGCAGGTCCGCACGCTCGTGGGCACCGCGCAGCAGGCGCCCACGCAGGGCCGTTGGCGCGTGATCATCGTCGAGGACGCTGACCGCATGACGGAGCGCACCTCGAACGTGCTGCTGAAGTCCATCGAGGAGCCTCCGCCCCGCACGGTGTGGATCCTGTGCGCCCCGTCCGAGCGCGACGTCGGCGTCACCATCCGCTCCAGGTGCCGCGCCGTGCGCCTCGTCACCCCCGATCCCCGCACCGTCGCCGACCTGCTGGTGCAACGGGACGGCATCGACCCGGACTTCGCACTTGAGTGCGCCAGGGCGGCGTACAGCCACATCGGCATCGCGCGCCGCCTGGCGACGGATCCGGCTGCCAGGGCTCGACGCGACCAGACCCTCGCGCTCGCGACGGATGTGCGCGGAGTCGGGGACGCGGTGTTCGCTGCCGCCGACCTCGTCGAGGTGGCCGAGGCCGAGGCCAAGGCCTCGACGGAGGAGCGCGACGCGGAGGAGCGCGCGCAGCTCCTCGCCACGCTCGGCGCCGACGACTCGGGCCGCCTCCCGCCCGCGCTGCGCGCCCAGGTGAAGCAGCTCGAGGACAACCAGAAGCGCAGGGCCACGCGCATCAAGCGCGACGTGTTCGACCGCGCGATCACGGACCTCATGTCCTTCTACCGGGACGTGGCGGCGATCCAGGCCGGCTCCCACATCGGCCTCGTCAACGAGTCCCACCGCGATCACGTGACGCAGATCGCCAGCCGCACCTCCATCGGCGATACCGTCACCGTGCTCGACGCACTCGAGACGGCGCGTGCGCGATTAGCCGGAAACGTCTCGCCCACGCTCGCGCTGGAGGCGATGCTCACCGCCGTGGCCTCACCTAGAGTGGGCGCATGACGGACAGCCCCCTTGCCGCGTCTCCCCGTTCAAGACTTCTGACCCTGACCGCGCTGGCCACAGCATCGGCCCTGGTAATGACCGCCTGTGCCACGCCCAAGGTGCAGATCAGCGGGGATGCCGACCCTTCCGCGACCGGGGCGCCGAGCACCGGCGACACCACCCTCGACGCGCTGTACTCGCAGACGCTCGAGTGGGGGCTGTGCGACGGCCTGGACCTCGAATGCGCGGACGTCACCGTGCCGCTCGACTGGGACGACCCGACCGGCGACACCATCACCGTGCGCATCTCCCGGTACGCGGCCACCAATGCCGACGAGCGCATCGGCTCGCTGCTGGTGAACCCCGGCGGCCCTGGCTCGACGGGCCTCTGGTACGCGGAGTCGGTCGCCGGCTACGCGGGAACGGACCTCACGCGGGCGTACGACATCATCGGCTTCGACCCGCGCGGCGTGGGGGAGTCGACGGCGATCAGCTGCGGCACCGACGCGGAGCTCGACGAGTTCTTCCTCACGGACTTCCCGCTGGAGGACCAGGCGCTGCTCGACCAGTCGATCGCGGTCTCGGAGGCGTTCGGCCAGGCGTGCCTGGAGAACTCCGGCGAGCTGCTCGCGCACGTCGACACGCAGTCGACCGCGCGCGACATGGACCTCATCCGCTCCGTGCTGGGCGACGACGAGCTCTACTACTTCGGCTTCAGCTACGGGACGGAGCTGGGCGCGACCTATGCGGCGCTCTACCCGGAGAACGTGGGCCGCATGATCCTCGACGGCGCGTACGACTTCCTGTCCGACGAGGACCTGGGCCTCGTGCAGGCCGCGGGCTTCGAGCTCGCGATCGGCAACTTCATCGACTGGTGCCTGGACCAGGACGAGTGCCCGCTCAGCGGCGACGTCCAGGACGGCAAGGACCAGGTCGAGGCTATGCTCGCGACCGCCGCGAGCGACGGCTACCGCACTTCGTGGGGACCGGCGAACTCGACGATCGTCTCGAGCGGCGTCTTCGTCACGCTCTACGACCGCGAGTACTGGGACTACCTGATGCTCGGCCTCGACGAGACGATCAACGACGGCACCGCCGACATCTTCTACCAGCTGGGCATGGCGTACGTGGACCGCGACCCGAACACCGGCGAGTGGCTCTCCAACCTCAACGAGGCGTTCACCGCGATCCGCTGCATCGACTCCCTGCCGGAGGACGTCGAGCCGTGGACGGTCGCCGACCTGCAGGAGTACCGCGCCGAGCTTGAGGCGGCGACGCCCACCTTCGCCGATGCGTGGCTCACCGGCGGTGGTGCCGGCTGCGACGGGTGGCCCGTGGATCTCGTCGGCCCGGTGGAGTCTCTCGACACCACCGACACCGCCCTGCCGATCGTCGTGTTCGGCGCGACCGGCGACCCGGCGACTCCCGTCGACAGCGCGATCGACCTCTCCGACCGCCTGCAGAACTCCAGAATGGTGGTGCGCGAGGGCGAGGGGCACGGCTCGATCTCGAGCGGCAACCAGTGCGTGATCCGCATCATCAACGAGTACTACGTCGACGAGGTCCTGCCGGACGACGACACCCGCTGCTGAGGCACTGCGACTAGCGGATCAGCCGCGCGCCCCACGTGAGGGTGTGGGTCTCTCCCGGCTCGAGCTCGACCAGGTCGTCTCCGGTCCGGAACGCGTCCGCGATGCAGGACATCGGTTCGATCGCGACGCTCTGACGCGGGAATCCCGGCCCAGCCACGTGGTCGCCCGTGCACACCTGCCACGCCTTGGTGGCCGCATCGGCGCCGATGACGACCGTCGCCCCGTCCCCGCTGGTGAGGTGGGCGAAGGTGACCCCGTCGGCG
>JAUIBG010000098.1 GCA_030428165.1 Actinomycetes bacterium | reverse complement strand
CTCGCCAGCGGGGAGCTGGGAGTTCTCCGCCACGAACGCCTCGGCCTGAGCCTCGCGCTCCGCGCGGTCCGACTCGGAGCCGTTGACGAAGTCGAAGCCCTCCCAGATCGACGCGTACTCGGCCGCGGTGTCGCACAGGTCGAGCGACGCCATGGGGGTCTGCTGACCCGTCGTGACGTCGCCGGTCGTGTCGTAGAGGACCGGGGCGAACTCGGACGCGAAGTCGGGCGTGACGACCTCGCCGTCGCGCAGCACGACGAAGCGCGTCTCCTCGGCGAAGAACGCGACCGGCGTGTCGCCCTCGATCGAGAACGAGGTGCTGAGCACCAGCGTCTGGTCGATCTGCTCGGCCGTGGCGGTCGCCGTGATTCCCTCCACGCTGCTCGGCGTGCCGCTCCACTCGCTGCCGCACTCCGGGCGCTCGATGATCGCGGTGCCCGCCTGCGCCGGGATGGCGTAGTCGAAGACCACCGGGATGGTCTCCACGTCGGACGTGGCGGTCACGGTGGGCTCGGGCGTGCCGGAGACCGTGACGACGGACGAGTCGTCACGGTTGAGGAGGTACTGCGCGCCGAACCAGCCGATCGTCGCGGAGGCTCCTGCGACGACGACGGCACCGACGACCTTGACTGCGGTGTGGATGGCTGCTCCATCGATTCAGGGGTGGGCAGAGGGCGTCTACTAGGGTAAGCCGCCCGGGCGGCTTCGTGGTGCAGTTTCCGGGGCTATTCGGCGGCTATTCGGCGCTGCTGCGTCGCGCGGCGCGCCAGATCAGCATGCCAACCACGAAGCCCAGGGCGACCGCGCCCAGCGTCGCGGCCGTCGAGCGCACGACCTTGCCAGCCCTGAGCGCCACGGGCGTCCTGAAGCGCAGGATGCCCCAGCCGTGATCGATGGCCTCGTCGGTGAGCTCGCGGTCCGGGTTCACGGCGAAGCCGTGCTGGACTGCGGAGAGCATCGGGACGTCGGTGATCGAGTCCGAGTACGCATACGAGTGGTCCAGCGCGATCCCGCGCTCCGCGGCCAGGTCCCGGACCGCCTGCGCCTTGGCCTCGCCGAAGCAGTAGAACGTCACCGCGCCGGTGTAGAGGCCGTCGACGACCTCGAGCTCCGAGGCGATGACGCCGGTGGCGCCCAGCGCGTCGGCGATGGGCTGCACCAGGTCGCGCGGGCTCGCGGAGACGATGATCACGTCCCGCCCGTTCGCCTTGTGCCGCTGGATCAGGCCCAGCGCCTCGCGGTAGACGATCGGGTCGACCGACTCGTGCACCGTCTCGGCGACGATGCGGCGCACGTCCTCGACGCTCCAGCCGATCACGAGCTCGCTCAGCGCATCGCGCAGGCGCGTGGTCTGGTTCTCGTCGGCGGAGCCCACCAGGAACAGGAACTGCGCCAGCGCGGCCTTCAACGCCCGGCTGCGCGTCACGAGTCCACCGCGGTACAGCGGTCCCGAGAAGGCGCCTGACGAGGTCGTCGCGATGATCGTCTTGTCGAGATCGAAGAATGCCGCGCCCTTGGCGCCCGCGTCGGTCATGACTACCCCCTGCTTCCTGCCTCAATCCTAGTGGCGGGCGCAATGCCCGCACCCGTTTCCGCACGCCTCCTCGGCCTGCGTCCCCGGCCCACGTCGTGGCGCCGCGGCTCCCAGGCGCTCCGCGCGGTCCCGGGTGCCGCATCGGCGCCGTTCACCGTGTACCCATGACGACGATCGCGACGGGGGGTTGGGTTCCCGTCGCCGATGCCGTGGTTGCGGATCTCGGGTGGTCGGGACCGCTTCTGGAGGCGCTGGCGACGCCGGGCGTGACCGATGTCGTGGTCCAGTCGCCGGGCGAGGCCTGGATCGATCGCGGGCTCGGGATGGAGAGGGTGGCCGTCGACCTGCTGGGAGCCGATGCCGTGCGCGAGCTGGCGGTGCGGCTCGCGGCCCTGGGCGGGCGGCGGCTCGACGACGCGGCGCCGATCGTCGACGCCAGGCTTCCCGACGGCTCGAGGCTGCACGCCGTGCTGCCGCCGGTCGCGTTCGCGTGCGCGGCGATCTCGATCCGCGTCGTGAGCCCTGCGCCGTTCGCGCTGGAGGACCTCGTGGCGTCGGGGATGGTGCCGGAGGCGGCGGCGCCGATGCTGCGCGGGCTTGTCCGCACCCGCGCCAGCTTCGTGGTCAGCGGGCCGACCGGTGCGGGGAAGACCACGCTCCTGGCGACCCTGCTGGGGTTGGTCGATCCCGCCGAGCGCGTCGTGCTGATCGAGGAATCCGGCGAGGTCGCGACGCGGCATCCGCACGTGGTGCGGCTCGTGGAGCGAGCGGCGAATGTCGAGGGCGCGGGCGGTGTGCCGCTGGGAGCGCTCGTGCGGGCATCGGTGCGCATGCGCCCGGACCGGATCGTGCTGGGAGAGGCGCGCGGCGCGGAGGTCCGTGAGGTGATGACGGCCTTCAACACCGGTCATCGGGGCGGAATGTGCACTCTCCATGCGAACTCGGCCGGCGATGTGATGTCGCGGCTTGTGGCGCTCGGCGCGCTCGCAGGGATGTCGCGTGATGCGGTGGCGATGCACGCCGGCGCGGCGTTCGACGCGGTGCTGCACCTTCAGCGGTCGGAGGGCGGCCGTCGGCTCGTGGCCCTCGGCGCGGTGACGCCTGAGGGGGTGCGGGTGGTGGCGTCGGCCTCGGAGGACGGGTGGCGCGCGACCGATCTGCGTGCGGCGGCCTGGGCGGAGGCGGGGGCGGAGTGAGGAGGGCGGTGGGTGTGCGCGCGCGTCGCCCCGACGTGGCACCGGCGCCCGACCCGATCGAGGCCGTCGCCCTCGCCGCGGCGATGCTGCGGTCTGGTCTGCCGGAGCGGGAGTGCTGGGCCGCCGCGGGTCTCGAGCCCGACGGGACGGGGCTGCCGCCTCCGGTGGACCGGGGACTGGCGGCGGCAGTCGCGCTGTCGCACCGGGCTGGGGTGCCGCTGGCCGACGTGCTCGAGGCCCTGCAGGACGAGCTCGAGGCAGGTCGCGACGCGGAGGCGGCGCGCGACGGCGCGCTCGCGGGACCGGCGATGTCGGCGACGGTGATGACGTGGCTTCCCGTTGCCGGCGTTGCTCTCGCGGCGGGCGTCGACCCGGCATCGGTCACGCTGCTGGTGGCGAGCCCTCTGGGATGGGTGCTGCTCGCGGGCGCTGCCGTGCTGTCCGTTGCGGGGCGCGCCTGGATGGCCGCGCTGGTGCGGCGTGCGCGCAGGGCCGGCACGGATCCTCCGGGCGCCGTCGGGAGCGGCACGGTGCTCCGGCTGCTCGAGTGCGCGCTCGCCTCCGGGGCCGACGCGATCACCGCGCTGGACCGCGTGGGCGAGGCGGTCGGCGAGCCGAGTGGCGAACGGCTGTGCTCGACGGCGATGTCGCTTCGTCGCGGCCGAGGATGGGCCGAGGCGTGGGCTGATGCGGACGAGGTGGGCCGCATCGTCGAGCCGGCACTGCGGCGGTCGGTTGCGGTCGGGTCGTCACCGGCGCCGGCACTCGCGGCGGCGCGACGTCGGCTGGCACGGGAACGGGCATCGGCGGCGCAGGCGGCAGCCGCCCGCGCGGGCGTGACGCTCGTGCTGCCGGTGTCGCTGTGCCTGCTGCCCGCGTTCGTGCTGGTCGCTGTGATCCCGCTGGTGGTCGCGCTCGCCGGTCAGGTGGGACCGGTCGGGGCGTGGTGAATCAGCGGGTTACCTGCGCTGCTCGTCCGCTGTGCCCGGTGTCTCGAGCAACGGGCGGTCGTCGTCGTGCTCGCCGTCGGGGTGCACGATCATCTCCGGCGCCCTGGTGATCATCAGCCAGGTGGGGATGAGGATCGCCAGCAGGATCGCGACGATGCCCCAGACGGGGACGAGCAGGGCGCCCATGACGAGCGCCAGCCAGCCGTCGCGGCTGATGGCGAGGACGGCGCCCAGCACTCCGGCGGCCACCGCGAGACCGGGATCGGTGCCGAGCAGGCCCGCGACCGCGAGACCCACGGACGTGCCGATGAAGACGGCGGGGAAGACGCGGCCGCCGCGGAACCCGCTCGCGGCCGAGACGACCAGGGCGACTGTCTTGATCAAGGCGAAGGAGACGAGCGTCCAGGCGCCGTACTCGCCGGCGTGCGCGAGCAGTTCGCCGGTCTCATGCGCGCCCTTGCCCAGCGTGATCTCGCCGCCGAGCATGCCGAGCAGGCCCAGGACGAGGCCGCCCAGCGTGATGTAGAGGACCGGGTTCCCGAGCCTGCGCTTGAAGCGCCACAGCGGCGGCAGACCGAATGCCGCCGCGACTCCCAGTCCCGCCGCGGCGAGCGCGGCGACCGTCCCGCCCAGGCCGTCGAACCAGGTGACGTCGCCCAGCTCGATGCTTGACGGCATCAGGCGCAGTCCCACCAGTCCGCCCACCCACCACGCGGACACGGCTGAGACCAGGGTGGGGATCATCTTGTCCCAGAGCTTGGCCCGACCCGGTGAGGTCGCGAGGATCTCCGACAGCAGCAGTGCGGCGGCGAACGGGCTGGAGAACATCGCCGAGACCATGCCGGCGGCCGCCAGCAGCATCGCGGTCTGCGCGGGGACGTTCGGCATGAGCCGTGCCATCAGCATGGTCGACAGTGCCACCGCGATCGAGATGATCGGGCTCTCGGGGCCCAGGCTGACGCCGCCGGCGAGTCCCAGGATCAGCGCCAGTGCGACGCCGGGCAGTGCGCTGAGCGGGAGCACCGGTGCGACGAGCTCGATGGTCGCGGAGTCGTGGCCGCCGTGGCCCGGCATCTTCCACACGATGAGGCCCACGCCCAGTCCGGTGAGCGTGAGGATGACGACCGGCCACCACCTGGCGCCGTCGACTCCCAGCGCCTCGGGGGCGATCTCCCACCAGAAGCCGTGCAGCTCCTCGGCGACCCAGTCGATGCCGGCGAGGAGCAGGGCCGCCAGCGCGCCGATGAGGGCGGCGGGGATCGACAAGAGGACGAGGTTCCTGACCTTGACCTCGGCTGCAGCGCTCACGTCGCCACCCTAGCGGCGCGTGTGCTGCGTTCACAGGGGCCGCGGTGGCCTACTGCTGGTCGCCTTCGGCGGCGGGCAGCGCCTCTGCCACCACGATC
Organism: Actinomycetes bacterium; assembly: GCA_030428165.1. Classification (GTDB taxonomy): domain Bacteria; phylum Actinomycetota; class Actinomycetes; order Actinomycetales; family Demequinaceae; genus Demequina. The sequence goes on along the minus strand of JAUIBG010000098.1, from coordinate 3,958 downwards.
GCCGACGGATGACCGTCGCGCGCGAGCCTCATGATCGGATCGACGAACTCGGCGAGGAGCTGTCGCTTCCCGTAGCGCAGACCCATTGTGGACACGACGTCGCCCAGCTCTTCCGGATAGTCCGTGACCAGCGCGCTGGCGAGCACTGTCTCCGCCTCTGCCCCGCGACCGAGCCCCTCGAGGAGGCTCGCCTCGATGATCGGGTGGAGCGGGTTGAGCGGGTCGGCGGACGCGGCCGATCTGACGCGGCGCAGGCTGTCCTCTGCAGGAGCCTCGTGGCGTGTCAGGTAGTAGGCGTAGAAGTGCGCGTACGCCGCGGCGAGCGGGGGCCAGTGCTCCGCGTCCGCGTCGCACGCCGCCGCCTGCTCGGATGCCGGAACGATTGTCGCGGGGTCGACGACCGCCTGGTCGGCCAGCGCCGCGGCGGCACGTGCGAAGACGCTGTCCGTGGCGACGATGCGAGGCATGCGCGACATCAGCACGATCTCCGCGAGCGCGCGGGGCAGGCCGGCGATGCCGGCCGGAAGCAGGTCCTCGGCGAGGACGGCACCGTGGCTCCGGGCGATCCGCTCCAGCGCGTCTCGCTCCTGGCCGAACAGCACGGGAGTCGCACCCGACGCTCGGATCTCCCGGGCGAGGCGATCCACCGCTGGGTAGGCGATCGCCTTCCTGGTGTGGACGAAGTGGCGCCGGCTCGACCCGAACACGATGTCGCCAGCCCGCACGTGGATCGCAGTGAAGTCGTGCTCGATCGGGATCGCATCGGCTGCGGCGATCGCTGCCGCGAACGACTCCGTGAACTCGATCTGATCGAGCTCGGAGCGGAACGGTCCGCGCGCCGCCTCATCGGACACGAACGTCCACAGCGGCACGATCGGCATGATCGCCATGCGTCGGTGGTCGAGCTTCTCGCTCAGCTCCTCGAGGGTCGTGCTCGTCGAGCCGAGGGTCGAGTAGCGGTAGCCCTGAGGCGTGTCGCCGAGGTAGGCGTCGAGGAACCTCTCGGAGAAGACGTCCCCGGCCTCGGGGATCGTCATGCCGAATCCGAGGTTCGAGTCGGAGGGCCAGGCGAAGCGCAGAGGTACGTCGAGGAGCCTGGCGAGGCGGAGTCCGTTGAGGAGCGCCACGAGCCTGCCGCCCAGTCCGTCGGTCCGGCGGGCCATGAGAAGGACGTCGGGGTCGCCCGTCTCGGAGCGTGCGACGGATGCACCCGGGGGCGGAGGGAGGTGACGCGGCGATCGGCTCCAGCGTCGCCATCGACGCACCGCTTCCCCGGCCATGGGGAGATCGTAGTGTCTCGCGGGCGCCGCTCTTCTCGTGGACGAGGCGCTGTCATGAACCGGGTGTCCGGCGTCCACAGTCCCTCGAACGGCCCTGCCGATGCACGGATGAGGGCCGCATCTCAGACGCCTCGGGCCATGCGAGGCGAGCCTGGTGGGGCACGGAAGGAGGGCGACATGGCAGATGAAGGTGTGCATGGCGAGACGAGCCCTATCGGGGTTCGCGGGGACAGCAGCGCGTGGTGCGGGGACGACCGCGGGATGGCGACCGTGGAGTACGCGATGGTGACGGTCGCAGCGGCGGCGTTCGCCGGCGTCCTGGTGGTGCTAATCCGCTCGGATGAGGTGCGGGAGCTGCTGCTCGGGGTCATCCGCTCCGCGTTCGGCGGGTAGGGATGCGGCCGGGGCGCGGCGGAGGGTGGTCGGACCGGACGGCGGATGAGGGCTCCGCGTCGGTCGAGCTCGCCGCCGCGCTCCCCGCGCTCGTGCTCGTCGTCGCGCTACTCGTGGGAGCGCTGGCATGGGCGCGCGATGGCGTGATCGTCGCGCACGCGGCGGGTGCCGCGGTGAGGTCCGCGCTGGTCGAGTCGGAGCCCGAGGCGGTCGAGGCGGCGCGGGAGGTCGCCGGCGAGGCTGCGCAGGTGGAAGTGGTCGAGGCGGACGGTCGGGTGACGGTGACGGTGTCGCTCGAGAGGGCGGCGTGGCTTCCGGCCGCGTCCGCCTCCGTGACCGGGACCGTCCCGTGACCGATGCCGGGAGCGCGACCGTCGCCGGCATCGGCGCCGTGGTCGCCTTCATGGCGATGGGTGCGGCGGTCGCGGCCGGGGCCGGGGCGGTGCGCGCTGAGGCCCTCGCCCAGGCCGTGGCCGATGCCGCCGCGCTGTCAGGAGCAGCGTCGGCGAGGGAGGGCGGGGAGGACTGCGGGACGGCGCTCGACGTGGCAGTCGCGAACTCCGTCGAACTGGTGGGATGCGTCGCCGACGGGGCGGTGGTCACGGTCCAGGTGGCGGTGCCGTCCCCATTCGCCGGCGGCGCCCTGGCCGACGCCGTTGCGGGTCCGCGCTGGTAGTGGCGCGGGGTATGACCCCTAGACTGCGGATTGTCAGGCTTGATGCGGCAACGGCGCCGCATTGCATCACGTCAAGGAGGACGCATGCTCGCCATGACCACGTCGGCCCTCGAGGTGACGGACACCAGCGTGTGGATTGTCGTAGCGATCGGGGTCGTCTCCGTCGCCGCGCTCGGGATGTCCTACTTCTTCCGCAGACAGGTGCTCGCCGCCGGCGACGGCACCGAGAAGATGCGCGACATCGGCGACGCCGTGCGGGAGGGCGCCTCGGCCTATATGAGCCGCCAGCTCAAGACCCTGGTGGTCTTCGCCGCGGTGGTGTTCGCGCTGCTGTTCCTACTCCCTGGCGACTGGGACGTCCGCACCGGACGATCCGTGTTCTTCCTGCTGGGCGCGGCGAGCTCGGCGACCATCGGCTACATGGGCATGTGGCTCGCGGTGCGCGCCAACGTCAGGGTGGCCTCGGCGGCTACCAAGGAGGACGGCCGTGCGACGGGCGCGAAGATCGCGTTCCGCACCGGTGGCGCCGTCGGCATGGGAGTCGTGGGCTGGGGACTGCTGGGCGCAGTCGCCGTCGTGTTCCTGTTCCGCGGCGATGCCCCGGCCGTCCTCGAGGGCTTCGGATTCGGTGCCGCGCTGCTCGCGATGTTCATGCGCGTGGGAGGCGGCATCTTCACCAAGGCGGCCGATGTCGGGGCCGACCTGGTCGGCAAGGTCGAGAAGCACATCCCCGAGGACGACCCCCGCAACGCCGCGACGATCGCCGACAACGTCGGCGACAACGTGGGCGACTGCGCAGGCATGGCTGCCGACCTGTTCGAGTCCTACGCGGTCACGCTCGTGGCCGCGCTCATCCTCGGCAAGGTCGCGTTCGGCGAGGAGGGGCTCGTCTTCCCGCTGATCGTCACCGCGATCGGCGCCCTCACCGCGGTCGTCGGCGTCTTCATCACGAAGGTCCGCAAGGGCGAGCCGGGTCTCGCAGCCATCTACCGCGGCTTCTACATCGCGGCCATTGCCGGCGCGGTGCTCGCCGCCGTCGCCGCCTGGACCTACCTGCCGTCGTCCTTCGCCGAGTTCAACGGCTCGCGTCTCGCGGATCTCGACTCCGACCCGCGCGTGGTGTCCACCGTCGCGGTGATCGTGGGCATCCTGCTCGCCGGCGCGATCCTGTGGCTCACCGGCTACTTCACCGACACCGCGAAGAAGCCCACGATGCGCGTGGCCGAGACGTCAAAGACGGGCGCGGCGACGGTCGTGCTGTCCGGCATCGGCGTCGGGCTCGAGTCCGCGGTGTACACGGCCACCGTGATCGGCGGCGCGATCGTCGCGCTGTACTTCGTGGCGGGAGGCTCGCTCCAGCTGGCGCTGTTCCTCGTCGCGCTCGCGGGCTGCGGACTGCTGACGACAGTCGGCGTGATTGTCGCGATGGACACCTTCGGCCCGGTCAGCGACAACGCCCAGGGCATCGCGGAGATGTCAGGTGAGGTCGACGAGGAGGCCGCGCAGATCCTCACGGACCTCGACGCGGTGGGCAACACCACCAAGGCGATTACCAAGGGCATCGCGATCGCCACGGCAGTGCTTGCCGCCACGGCGCTGTTCGGCTCGT
>JAUIBG010000097.1 GCA_030428165.1 Actinomycetes bacterium | reverse complement strand
ACCTCGTCGTCGTCGGCACCGGCCTGTTCGGGCTGACCGTTGCCGAGCGCATGGCCCAGGCGGGCCTGAGCGTCACCATGCTCGACCGCCGTGCACACGTAGGCGGCAACGCGCACTCGTACTTCGACCCGCAGACCGGCATCGAGGTGCACGCGTACGGCTCGCACATCTTCCACACCAACAACGCGGCGGTGTGGGACTACGTGCGCGGCTTCACGGAAATCACGCCGTATGAGCACCGGGTCTTCACCGTGCACCGCGGCGAGGTCTACCCGATGCCCATCTCGCTGGCGACGATCAACCAGTTCTACCGGTCCGCCATGTCGCCGGCCGAGGCGCGCGAGCGGGTGGCCGCCGCGGCCGCCGAGGTGACCGGAGAGCCGGCGTCGCTGGACGAGAAGGGCATCTCGCTCATCGGCCGCGATCTGTACGAGGCGTTCATCCGCGGCTACACGGCGAAGCAGTGGCAGACGGACCCGAGCGAGCTGCCGCCCGGAATCATCGCGCGGCTGCCGGTGCGCTACACCTACGACACCCGGTACTTCTCGGACGCCTTCCAGGGCCTGCCCGCAGACGGCTACGCGGCCTGGCTCGAGACGATGGCGGACCACCCGAGGATCGACGTGCGCCTCGAGACGGACTTCTTTGACGCCGGAGAGCACTCCAAGGACGCCGTCGTGGGCCAGGTGCCCGTCGTGTACACCGGGGCGCTCGACCGCTACTTCGAGCATGCGGCAGGCACGCTCGGCTGGCGCACGCTCGACTTCGAGACGGAGGTGCTGCCGGTCGCCGACTTCCAGGGCACATCGGTCATGAACTATGCGGACGAGGACGTGCCCTTCACGCGCATCCACGAGTACCGGCACTTCAACCCCGAGCGCGACTACAGCGACGGCGGCACGGTCGTCTCGCGGGAGTTCTCGCGTTTCGCGCAGCCAGGAGACGAACCGTACTACCCCGTGGGCACCCCGGCCGACCGCGAGGTGCTGGGCCGCTACCGCGAGCTGGCGGCGGGGGAGCGGGACGTCCACTTCGGCGGGCGGCTCGGCTCGTACCAGTACCTGGACATGCACATGGCGATCGCCTCGGCGCTGTCGCTGGTGACGAACACCCTCGCGCCGCGGTACGGAGTCGCGGTCTAGGGCGGTGTTCCCGTTCTCACCAGGCATTTCCGTCCTGTGCGGCAATTACTGAACAAAACTGCCAGAAAATCTGTGACACAGGTCCCTCGTCTTTGCGGCGCCGCGGACGTAGCGTGGACCTATCGGTGGGCGACGACGCCACCGGACTCATCTCCTCCCCACAAGGGACCCATTCACAGGAGGCCACCATGACCGCGACAGACGTTCCCGCCGGCACCACAGACGAGACCCCGAACCCCCTGCAGTGGCGCGGGTTCACCACCGGCCCGTGGGTCGACGACATCGACGTCCGCGGCTTCATCCAGGCCAACTACGAGCCCTATGAGGGCGACAGCTCGTTCCTCGCCGGCCCCACCGAGCGCACCGAGGCCGTCTGGAAGATCATCGCGGACAAGTTCCCCGAGGAGCGCGAGAAGGGCGTCTACGACGTCGACTGGCAGACCCCGGCGACCATCACGTCGCACGGCCCCGGCTACATCGACGAGGCCAAGGACATCATCGTCGGCCTCCAGACCGACGCCCCGCTGAAGCGCGCGATCATGCCCTACGGCGGCTGGCGCATGGTGGTGAAGTCCCTCGAGACCTACGGCTACCAGGTCGACCCCCAGCTCGAGAAGATCTTCTCCACGTACCGCAAGACCCACAACGACGGCGTGTTCGACGCCTACCCGCCGAACGTCCGTGCCGCCCGCTCCTCCCACATCGTCACCGGACTGCCGGACGCCTACGGCCGCGGCCGCATCATCGGAGACTACCGCCGTGTCGCGCTGTACGGCGTGGACGCCCTGATCGCCGGCAAGAAGCGCGAGCGCATGGTGCTCGACATGGACCGCTCGACCGAGGACGTCATCCGCGACCGCGAGGAGAACTCGGAGCAGGTCAAGGCCCTCAACGAGCTCAAGCAGATGGCGGCCTCCTACGGCTACGACATCTCGGGCCCTGCCACCAACTTCCGCGAGGCCGTCCAGTGGCTGTACTTCGCGTACCTCGCCGCGGTGAAGGAGCAGAACGGCGCCGCGATGTCGCTGGGCCGCACCTCGACCTTCCTCGACATCTACGCCGAGCGCGACCTCGCCGAGGGCACGCTCGACGAGACGCAGATCCAGGAGATCATCGACGACTTCGTCATCAAGCTCCGCATCGTGCGCTTCCTGCGCACCCCGGAGTACGACGCCCTCTTCTCGGGCGACCCGACGTGGGTCACCGAGTCGATCGGCGGCATGGGCGCCGACGGCCGCCCGCTCGTGACCAAGACCTCGTTCCGCTACCTGCAGACGCTGTACAACCTCGGCCCGGCCCCCGAGCCGAACATGACGGTGTTCTGGAACGCCGCGCTGCCGGAGGGTTTCAAGCGCTTCTGCTCGCAGGTCTCGATCGACACCTCGGCCGTGCAGTACGAGTCCGACGACCTGATCCGCACCCAGTGCGGTGACGACGCCGCGATCGCCTGCTGCGTGTCCGCCATGGAGGTCGGCAAGCAGATGCAGTTCTTCGGAGCCCGCGTCAACCTCGCCAAGTCGCTGCTGTACGCGATCAACGGCGGCCGCGACGAGATCTCCGGCAAGCAGGTCGCGCCCGTGACCGCCGCGGTCGAGGGCGACGTGCTCGACTTCGACGACGTCATGGCCAAGTACGACGTGCTGATGGACTGGCTCGCCGAGACCTACGTCGACGCGCTCAACGTCATCCACTACATGCACGACAAGTACGCGTACGAGCGCATCGAGATGGCGCTGCACGACGCGGAGATCCTCCGGACCATGGCCTGCGGCATCGCCGGCCTCTCTGTTGCGGCGGACTCCCTGTCCGCGATCAAGTACGCGACCGTGAAGCCAGTTCGCAACGAGGACGGCCTGGTCGTCGACTACACCATCGAGGGCGAGTTCCCCGCCTACGGCAACGACGACGACCGCGTCGACTCGATCGCCGTGGACCTCGTGGGCCGCTTCATGGAGAAGGTGCGCCAGCAGCCCACCTACAGGAACGCCAAGCACACGCAGTCCGTGCTGACGATTACCTCGAACGTGGTCTACGGCAAGGCGACGGGCAACACCCCCGACGGCCGCCGCGCCGGCGAGCCCTTCGCCCCCGGCGCCAACCCGATGAACGGGCGCGACACCCACGGCATCATGGCCTCGGCCCTGTCCGTCGCGAAGCTGCCCTACGACGACGCGCAGGACGGCATCTCGCTGACCACCACCGTGGTGCCCAGCGGCCTCGGACGCGACAAGGACGAGCAGGTGACGAACCTGGTGAGCGTGCTCGACGGCTACACCGTCAGCCAGGGCTTCCACATGAACGTCAACGTGCTCAACCGCGACACCCTCGAGGACGCCATGGAGCACCCCGAGAACTACCCGCAGCTGACGATCCGCGTGTCGGGCTACGCTGTGAACTTCGTCCGGCTCACCCGCGAGCAGCAGCTCGACGTGCTGAGCAGGACATTCCACGCAGGCTTGTAGGAGGACCTCATGACAGCCCCCGCCAACTCCGGAGCGGTGGGAACAGTGAAGTCGGTCCAGGACGAGCTCCTGCAGTCCCGCTGCGGCGGGACTGCAGGCTCGTCCGAGGTGGAGCGCGAGCCGCTGCCCACCGAGGAGGAGCTCCGCTCCGCGTCCGAGGGCTCCCGCTTCCGCGAGGACGACGACGAGGCGACCGGCCCCGCTCCGGTCCTGGTCGAGCTCGGCCAGCGCGCCAACTCCGCCGACACGATGGAGAAGGCCGACCACGAGGTCACGGCCGCCCAGCACCTGGGCGGGGAGGTGGGCTCGATCCACTCGTGGGAGCTGGTCACCGCTGTTGACGGACCCGGTCTCAGGCTCACGCTCTTCCTGTCGGGCTGCGGACTGCGCTGCCTGTACTGCCACAACCCCGACACCTGGAAGATGCGCGACGGCGAGAAGCACTCCGTCGACGAGGTGATGGACCGCATCGGCCGCTACGCGGACATGCTGACCACGGTCAAGGGCGGTGTCACGATCTCCGGCGGGGAGCCGATGCTGCAGACGCCCTTCGCGTTCAACGTGTTCCGGCGCTGCAAGGAGCTGGGCCTGCACACGGCGCTCGACACCGCCGGCTACCTGGGTGCCAGGGCGACCGACGAGATGCTCGAGGACGTCGACCTCGTGCTGCTGGACGTGAAGTCGGGCCTGCCGGAGACCTACAAGAAGGTCACCGGCCGCGAGCTGCAGCCCACGCTGGACTTCGGCCGCCGCCTGAGCGGGCTCGGCAAGAAGATGTGGGTGAGGTTCGTGCTGGTGCCTGGCCTGACCGATGCCGTGGACAACGTCCAGGCGGTCGCCGACTACGTGGCCGAGCTGGGCCCCGCCGTCGAGCGCGTCGAGGTCCTGCCCTTCCACCAGATGGGCCGCGACAAGTGGAACGAGCTGGGCCTCGAGTACCAGCTCGAGGACGTCAAGGCGCCCACTCCCGAGCTCGTCGACCGCGTCCGTGAGCAGTTCAGGTCCCACGGGATCAAGACCTACTAGGCCGCTCCTGGCGGCCGGCTCGCCACGCGGCCTACGCTGGTGGCATGCGCGAGTTCTTCACGTTCCTGCTCAACATCATCTGGGTCGTCTTCGCCGGCTTCATCATGTTCCTCGAGTACATGCTCGCTGGAGTGCTGCTGTGCCTGCTGATCGTCACGATCCCGTGGGGCATCGCCTCGTTCCGCATCGGCGCGTACGCACTGTGGCCCTTCGGGCGGGAGGTCGTCTCGACCCCGACCGCAGGCGTGTGGTCCGCGCTCGGCAACGTGATCTGGGTGGTGCTCGCCGGATGGTGGATCGCGCTCAGTCACATCATCACCGGCATCGGCCTGATGCTCACGATCGTGGGCATCCCCATGGGCCTGGCGAGCTTCAAGCTCGTGCCCGTGTCGCTGATGCCGCTGGGCAAGCACATCGTCGACTCCGACCGGGTCATGCCCGGCACCGTGGCGGCGCCCCGCGCCGCGACCCGCGGCGAGATCCAGGCCTAGGCGGGGCCGCTCGGCGGACTCGCTAGACGCGGTCGAGCTCCGGGTCGGGCTCTGCTGTCGGCACGGTCACCGCTCGCCTCGAGGCGAGTGGGCGCAGCCCGAGCGCGACGAGCAGCGCGACGACGACGATGACGATGACCACCACGCCGATCGAGCCGTAGCCATTGTCGGGGTGCAGGAACGGATAGGGCACCCAGCCGTCGGTGGCTCCTCGATACAGCACCACTCCCAGCCAGACCAGCGGGTAGGGGACGACGACGCCCAGCGCCCCGAGCGGCGGAGTCCGGCGGGGTCCCTCGAGAATCCAGTCGGCCACGAGCACCACGCCTGAGACGGCGTGGAGCACATAGTTGGCCCACGGGTAGTGGATGCCGACGTCGGCGCTCGCCAGGAGCGTCCAGTACACGACCACGACGATCGCCAGATAGGTCGCGGCGCTCAGGCGCACGTACTCGAGCCATGCGGGCCGCTCGGCGCCCGTGGTGGGCAGTGCGACCAGGAGCACGCCGGCTCCGATGAGATTCGACTGGATGGTGAAGTACCCGAAGAAGTTCCAGAAGTTGAAGACGCCCTCGGAGATGGTCGCCGTCGCCTCCGTCACCACCGCGGCGAGGATGAGGGCGGCGAATGCGAACCGAAGGAACTTTACGAGGGAGGACACGCCGGTGATGCTAGGGGAGCGTGGGCAGTGGGTCTACCCCTCCTTGACGCAGATCTCGTCCCTGGCCGCGCCCACGCCAGTGCGCACGATGAGCCCGATCACGACGAGCGACGTGATCGCGAGCATCGTCGCGGCCGCCCAGCCGTAGTCGAATCCGCCGTTCAGGCTCGACGACAGGAACGCGCTCGTCGACGCTGCGAGGGGGAACGAGTAGGCCCAGGCCGAGACCGCGAAGGGCATGCGGCGCAGTGAGTTCGTCTGGACCGCGAGCAGCAGCACCTGCATGGTCATCACGCCCAGCATGATGAGCGAGACGGCGTCGTCCCACGACCCGCCGAGCCTGTTCCACGCGAGCGCGGCCACAGCGGGCGGGGCGACGAGGATCGCGAGCGTCGGCGCGAGGCGCGCGGGGAGCGTGCCGACCGTGAAGAGCCGCGTGAGCACGACCGGCAGCAGGCCCAGCCAGTACACGACGCCGATGCCGAAGAAGTACCAGGTGACGACCTCGGGCGCGAAGTCCACCCCGGCGATGGGGGCGACGAGGTTGCCGACCACGGGGATGAACCAGGCGGGGTGCACGTGCACGGCCTGGACGGCGGCATCCTGGATCCAGGTGCGCAGCACCATGAGCGTCAGAGCGGCCTGGGCCACGGCGCCGGCCCACCAGAGCACCTCCGCGAACCCCGGCAGCCAGTCCTTGAACGCGATCGCGAGGACGAGCAGCGACACCGACAGCGTGGCGGTGAACGCCGACTTCACGGGGTGGCTCCACTCGGCGCGCACGACCGCGGTGAAGCGGATCGCCTTGGCGGCGTATGCGCCGGCGGCGAACGCGAAGACGAGCAGCGCGAGGATCGCGATGCCGCGGCCGATCCAGGGCGAGAGGCCCCACAGCGCCGCGGCCAGGTGCCAGGCGACTGCGGTGCCCGCCAGTCCCATGACCATGGCGAACATCCCGAGAGGGAAGTGCTGGAGGCGGGGCTCGGGACTCGTGGCGCAGCTCTCGTCCTGCTCCGGTGCCGCCGCGGCGTCGGTGCTCATGGTCCGTCTCCCTCGAGGTCGTGCGGTCGCGCGGTGCGTCGCAACCGGAGGAATGCTATACCCCTATGGGTATATCGCGTCCGGGACCTCCGTCGCGGACACATCCCCGACATCGGCCTGGGGCAGACTGCGGCCATGGCAGCCGAGCTCCCCGAGATCCCCGTCGTCGCCCTCGAGTGCGGGCGGGTCAGGGTGCGCCCGCACAATATCGCGGGCGACGGCACGCCGATGCTGTGGTGGACGCTCACCTCGCGCACCTGGACAGACTGGCTGCCCGTGTACGCGTTCCTGGTGCGCCACCCCGACGGGGACCTGCTGTTCGACACGGGCCAGTCGGCGCAGTCGCTGGAGCCCGGCTACTACCCGGGTGGGCTCATCGGCTGGGTGTTCCGGCGGCAGGCGGCGTTCGACGTCGCGGAGGAGGACTCGCTTGCGGCCAGGCTGGCCCAGGCGGGCTCGAGCCTGGAGTCCATCGCGCTCGCGGCGGTGTCGCACCTGCATCAGGACCACGCCGGCAATGTGGCGCTGCTGGGCTCGACGCCGGTGCTCGTGAGCGCCGCGGAGCACGCGCTGCTAGGCGAGAGCAATCCCGCGATGCACGGCGTGCTCGCCGAGCACCTGGGCGACGCCGCTCTCGCACCCGTCGAGTTCACGCCAAGCGACGATCGTGTCCTCGCAGGTTTCGAGGGCGCCGATGACGTGCATGGCGACGGCTCTCTCGTGCTGCTGCCCACGCCGGGCCACTCGCCGGGGTCGATGAGCCTGCTGGTGCGGCGCGCGGGCGCCGCTCCGCTCCTGCTGGTGGGCGACGCGACCTACGACCCTGCGCTCCTGCTCGCGGACGTCGTGCCCGATGTCGGGGACCGCGAGGCGCAGCTCGCGACCGCGCGGCGGATCCGGGCGCTCGCCGAGGCCCTCCCCGGCCTGCGCGTCGTCGCCGCGCATGATCCTGGGGCCGCGGCTCTCGTCGCCCCTGGCGTTCAGGCCTAGCCGCTCAGATACCCCCTGGGGTATACTTGTCGACATGACCTCCACTCGTACCCTTCCTCGCGCGGCCGTCCTCATCGCCGCGCTGCTCGCCGCGCTCGCGGCGGTGACCCTGTCCGGCTGCGGCTCGGAGACCGCCCCCGAGGACGTTGTCTTCGACGGCTCGCACGTGTCCGCGTCGACCTTCGCCGCCGCGACCGAGGTCGACGGCGTGACCGTGGTCGACGTGCGCACGCCCGCGGAGTTCGCCGAGGGACACCTCCCCGGCGCCGTCAACATCGACATCAACGGCGCCGACTTCGCCGCCCAGGTCGCCGCACTCGACCCCGACGCCGACTACGCCGTCTACTGCCGCTCGGGCAACCGCTCGGCCGCCGCGATCGACGTCATGACCTCTGCCGGCGTGACCAGCACCATCGGCCTGTCCGGCGGCATCGGCGCCTGGAACGGCGAGGTCGTCACCGGCTAGCCCCTCATCCTTGCCGCCCGCTCCTCTCCCATTCGTGCGCGGCGGCAGACGTCAGGTCGTGACTTCTCCTCGGCCTGACAGGGCCCCGGCTCCTCGTGAGTCGGGGCCCTTCGTCGTGCTCGGGGTCGCGACGGCCCTACGCCGGTCGGGTATCCGGAGTGTCGGGAATCTGGTCCCGGTTTTGCGTATTGCAACAATCAATGTGATGGCGGTGGCAGGCTCGTCGTGACGAACGTCCCGCGGCGCGGGCGGTTTGGCCGCACAGGATTGGCGTCACCTGATACCCCGTTAAGGAGACACCGATGTCCTTCCTCGACCGCGCATCGACGATCGCGCCGCCGGGATACAACCGCTGGCTCGTCCCCCCAGCAGCCCTTGCCGTCCACCTGAGCATCGGCCAGGTGTACGCGCTGTCCGTCTTCAAGAACCCGCTCATCGAGCGCTTCGACGCGTCCCACACCGAGATCGGCATCATCTTCTCGATCGCCATCTTCATGCTGGGCCTCTCGGCCGCATTCGGCGGACGGTGGATGGAGCGCAACGGCCCTCGCAAGACGATGCTCCTGGCGGCCGCGCTGTTCGGCTCCGGCTTCCTCGTCGGCGCACTCGGCATCGCGGTGGGCAACATCTGGATCGTCTACCTGGGCTACGGGGTGATCGGCGGCATGGGCCTGGGGCTGGGCTACATCTCGCCCGTGTCCACGCTCATCAAGTGGTTCCCCGACCGCCCCGGCCTCGCGACCGGCCTGGCGATCATGGGCTTCGGCGGCGGCGCGCTGCTCGCC